>CAZGQY010000085.1:0-17074 GCA_964528035.1 uncultured Methylococcaceae bacterium
TGTATTTACGGCGTCTTCCGGAACAGATCACCCATAGAGGGGCGAGCAGTTACAATCAAAGGACAAAATAATATATTGCAGACTAAACCCAATCCCCAGGCTGCAAATAGTTAACATACAACTCTTCCTCGGCACTTCCTTTTTCCGGCTGCCAGTCATAAGCCCAATGAACAACTGGCGGCAGCGACATCAGGATAGATTCGGTTCTGCCGCCTGATTGCAGACCAAACAGCGTGCCACGGTCATAGACCAGGTTAAATTCCACATACCGCCCACGCCTGTACAATTGAAAGGATCGTTCGCGTTCACCATAACCAGTATTTTCTCGCCGTTGCACAATCGGCAGATAAGCCGACACATAGTGGTCGCCAACACTTTGTAAAAACTCAAAACACCGGTCGAAACCCCATTCATTCAAATCATCGAAGAACAGCCCGCCGACACCGCGCATTTCATTGCGGTGGCGAATAAAAAAATATTCATCACACCAGCGTTTATACCGTGTGTACACGTCATCACCGAACGGTTGGCAGGCTTGCCGGGCAACAGTATGCCAGTGAACCACGTCTTCTTCCACGGGATAATACGGCGTCAAATCAAAGCCTCCACCAAACCACCAAACAGGATCCAGACCTTCTTTTTCGGCGATAAAAAATCGGACATTGGCATGCGAAGTCGGTACATGAGGATTCAGCGGATGTACCACCAGCGATACACCCACCGCCTGAAAACTTCGCCCTGCCAATTCCGGACGCTGTGCAGTCGCAGCCTGAGGCAATTGCTCACCTTGGACATGAGAAAAATTAACACCTGCCTTTTCAAAGGTTGAGCCTGATTCCATAATGCGGGTTCGTCCGCCACCACCGCCAGGGTAATCCCATTGATCCTCTTTAAATTCCGCTTTCGGCTCTTCCTTTTGTAATGAGTCGCACACAGAATCCTGTAGCGATCGCAGATATTTTTTTACTATTTGTATATTGGGGGTTTTCATAGCCAAATTCTAGCGGTAAAAATGCACCACCAGAAGAACTTTAGCGACATCAACAAAGCTTCTATTCGCGTAAACTGTGAAAATTCCTGCGAATACTGTAAACAAAGCGCTCAAGATATAGATGAACCAAAGGTATTTTTGATTTCCAACAAAGAATACAGACAGATTGTCTTACATGACAATAACCCGACCACAATAGATATTACTGAGCCTGGTAATGAGATTCCACATAGCGCTCCACAATTTCCTGAAATTCTTCAGCGATATGATCACCTTTCAAAGTCACTGTCTTTTCACCATCCTCATAGACCGGCGCAACCGGTGTCTCCCCGGTGCCGGGTAAACTGATACCGATGTTTGCATTTTTACTCTCACCGGGACCATTTACCACACAACCCATGACCGCGACGTTCATATCTTCAACTCCATGATACGAACCACGCCATTCAGACATCTTATAGCGCAGGTAAGTTTGAATATCCTGAGCCAATTTTTGGAAATAGTCACTGGTGGTACGACCACAACCAGGGCATGATATAACCATTGGCGTAAAAGAGCGTAACCCCATGGTTTGCAATATTTCCTGAGCAACGATCACTTCCTGGGTTCTGTCTCCACCCGGTTCAGGTGTCAAAGAAATGCGAATCGTATCACCTATTCCTTGTTGCAGTAATACAGCCAGGGCCGCAGTAGATGCGACAATTCCCTTTGATCCCATACCGGCTTCAGTTAAGCCCAGATGAAGTGGATATGAACATTGGCTTGACAGAGTTTCATAAACCGAAATCAACTCCTGCACACCACTCATTTTGCAGGATAATACGATGCGATCACCAGGCAACCCAATTGACTCCGCTTGTTCCGCGCTTTCCAATGCTGATGTAATCACCGCATTTCGCATAATTTCAGAAAGCTCTTTTTGATTTTCAGACTGAGAGTTCTCATCCAAAAGCCTCGCCAATACCGCCTGGTCAAGACTTCCCCAGTTAACACCTATTCGAACCGGTTTTTCGTAGCGGCAGGCAAACTCGATCATTTGCGCAAACTGGGTATCACGTTTTTTACCTCGACCCACGTTACCCGGATTAATCCGATACTTGGCAAGCGCCTGCGCGCAATCCGGATATTTTTCAAGAAGTTTGTGCCCGTTGAAGTGAAAATCGCCAACCAGAGGTACTGTACAATCCTGACTATCCAGTTGATCTCTGATCGCAGCAACAGATGAGGCCGCCGCTTCTGAATTAACGGTAATGCGCACCAATTCTGAACCTGCCTGAGCCAATTCTTTGACCTGTTTAACGGTACCGCCTATATCTGCTGTATCAGTATTGGTCATCGATTGAACGACTATAGGCAACCCTCCACCTATCGATACATCTCCAACTTTTACAACAGTATTTTCTTGTTGTTTCAATGTTTTATCTAACATTAACGATCTCTTGTGTAATACGAATGGGTCACTACCCTTTTAAGGGCAGAATTTTGTGCAATACTTAAGGTTAAAACCAGTACAGGGTTTATGTTTCAATCAGGATACTCTAATTTACTACATTCCCGGTAAAAAACGTGCTCATTAATTATTTTTCAGACATTCACCTGGAATTTGGCTCCCTGGAAACCCCGCAGACCGAGGCGGACGTCATTATAGCAGCCGGTGATATTGGGATCTATAAACAGGGCCTTAAATGGCTTAATTCTTCAACAATCCCAGTGGTTTATGTGGCTGGTAACCATGAATTTTACGACCAGGAACACAGCAAGACTCTGGACGAACTGAGGAAAGACTCGACAAACTCAAACGTCAACTTTTTAGAGAACGATTCGATAATACTGGGAGATACTCGTTTTTTGGGCTGCACTTTATGGACCCAACTGGGAGGCAAAGACAACGACCGTGTTCATGAATTGAAGCGTACAGTCAATGATTTCAGAAAAATCTTTTACCAGCAGAAGCCCATTGATGTCACAACTTATGCTGGTTTGCACCGCGAATCGCTGAACTGGCTGACAAAGGAACTTGCACTCCCCTTCGCAGGCAAAACAATCGTCATTACCCACCACGCACCCACCTTTTGGAGCTGGGATGATTCACCCAGTTCTTTGACACGTTTTGCCTATTGCAACGATCTCAAAGAGATTATGCATGAATACGAGATTGCCGCCTGGTTTCACGGACATACTCACAGCGTATCCGATTACCGTTGCGCCGGAACCCGAATTTTATGTAACCCTCGCGGCTACCATGGTAGACAAATGGTTGAAGGTTTTGAAGTGGGAAAGGTTGTTGAGATATAGCTGCGCACGGCGGTATCATCTGTGTAAATCAAAATATTGGTATCTAAAAAACTACGTTCTTTCATGTAGTTCGTCTCTGTTAAATCTCCAGCCTTTTGAATCTCCTTGTTCGGCTAATTGTTTAAATTCATCCAGGGCGTCGTTACGCGTTAGTTTACGAGTAAACCGTTCGAGGTCTTCACGAATTATTTGATTTAAACTTTTACCCATTGCTGCAGCAACTTTTCGTGCTTCTCTAAGAGTTTTTTCATCAACTGATAATGTAATATTCATGACCTTTAACCTGTGCGCACATATTAAGTGTTACTATAGCATAGGAATGTATACAATACGTAACGTGATCAAACTTTTTAGTACGCTCCAATTAAGCAACCTTTTTTTATTTCCATCAATTGTTTTTCAAAATCATTTGGACCGATGTATCCCGAATTTGATGATTTCAATCGACCACCTAAATTCAAACACACAAAGCCCCAAGAAACATTTCCATTATCCTAATACAGCTGATCGACCAAGCCATCGTGCCGAGTTATCACGATTAGTCGATACCGGGTACCTATATCCTTTTTTTCTTCCCACCTCCAGACAACAACCAAACGTTTTTATTCGTCCACTGAGTGTTTAAATAAAGCGCTTCAACCTTTTGCCGCGCCCACGGTGTCCTTCGCAAAAATTTGAGACTGGAGGCAATACTCGGATCATTGGTGAAACATCTGATCTTTATTCGGCGGCCTAACTCCTGCCATCCATACTTCTCTACCAGCCGGGTAACGATTATTTTCAGCGTAACTCCGTGAAGTGGATCATTGTTGCTTAATGAAGTCATTCGGACAAACTGATCCCCGCCTTCGGCTTCGACTCTGCTTTTTTAACGCGGATTTTGCAGTTGTCCACCACCGCATTATTAAGGGTCTTCATTGCTGCTTTGGCATCACCCTGTTTGGGCATTTCGACAAAACAAAAGCCCTTGGAAAGGCCGGTTTCTTTGTCCATTATCAGAGTGCAGGATTGTACTGTCCCGTGAGTCTCGAACATTGCCCGAAGAGCATCCTCGGTTGTACTGCGGGAAAGATTACGTATCAGTAGTTTCATAGACCATCCTATTAATTTAATGCGTAAGAACAACACAATTTTGAATACTATTCAGCACCCCCATTACTGCCGCCAGATCAGTGTGGCCATTCGACCTGTAACGCCCTCTCGTCGATAGGAAAAGAATCGTTTGCTCTCGGAATAGGTACAGAATCCTCCGCCATAGATCTGCGTTACATTATTTTGTCTCAATATAATCCGCGAAATTGCATATATATCAGCTAACCACTTATGCGCCGATTGAGCCCGAAATGCGGGTTTGAAACAGTCAGATTTACTTACGAAAGAGTCTCGTACGTCGTCGCCAACCTCAAATGCATCGGGACCAATCGCAGGACCCAACCAGGCCATTTTTTTATTTCCAAGTTCCGCCAGCGTTGCCTCAATGACACCCAACAACAAACCACGCCAACCCGCATGTACCGCAGCCACGCTACCGGTATCCGGATTACATAAAAGTACAGGCAGGCAATCCGCTGTTAACACAGCACAAACGACCCCTTTGTCTCGAGTATAACTCGCATCGGCCTCTTTGCTACCCGCTACCGCTGCGTTCCTGACTTGATTTCGATGGGACTGTTTCAACCACAATGGTTCACCAGGCAGACTCAGCGCTTCTCTCAGAAAGCTGCGATTCTTAGTCACTGAAAGCAAATTATCGCCAACATGCGACGCTAGATTCAGCGTCGAAAACGAACCTTTACTGAATCCACCCGTTCGCAAACTCGTGATTGCGTGTATATCGTGTGAAACAGGCCAGTCGGGTGTTATAAAATGTTCGTTCATTTTTCACGCAACGCAGCTAACAACTGCAGCATATCACCAGGAATCGGTGATTCCCATTCACAATATTCCTGGCTATTCGGATGAATCAGCCCTAATTTCGCGGCATGCAATGCCTGACGCCGGAACTGGCGCAATTGGTCAAGCAAATTCTCACTGCTCGCTGGCGGCACTCGAAAACGTCCACCATATACCGGGTCTCCAAGTAATGGGAAACGTATATGGGCCATATGTACCCGTATCTGATGAGTACGACCGGTCTCCAATTTAACCCGTATCAAGGTATGCATCGCCAGACGTTCAATGACCCGATAATGTGTGATCGCTGGCTTTCCTGAATCATGCACTGTATAACGCTTGCGATCCACTGGATGACGTCCAATCGCTGCATCAATGGTACCACCCGCCGTCATTCGACCCTGTGTCAGAGCACAATATTCCCGAGTTATTGTTCTTGCCTGCAATTGGTCTACCAGGGATTTGTGTGCACTCAGTGTTCGCGCAACCAATAACAAACCACTGGTATCTTTATCGATCCTATGTATAAGACCCGCTCTGGGTAACGCCGACAATTTAGAATCATAATGCAACAGACCATTCTGTAAAGTACCCTGCCAATTCCCTGCCCCTGGATGAACCACCAATCCTGCCGGCTTGTTAACAACCAACAAAGCGTCATCCTCGTACACAATATCCAGCGGAATATCTTCAGGCTCGCAATCAAGCACTTGTTCAGCTTCTGCATCCAGTTTTACAAGTTCTCCTCCGCGAATCCGGTCTCGAGGCCTTATCACACATCCATCGACCAGTACCCGCCCATTACGAATCCAGGTTTGCAGACGACTCCGGGAATAATCCGGAAACATTTCAGCCAAAGCCTGATCCAGGCGGGACCCGGACAAACTATCGGGAATTTCCATGCTTAATAAGTTCGATTGTTTGTTTGTCACTGTTCACCTGAAGAAAATCCGGTATACTTCAAATTTGGAATGTGGGTATAAATACTTTTGTCTTCAAAAACTTCCACATTTGAAGATCAACCCAGAACAACCCGGGCAATGCTTATATTACCTGTTAAACTGAATAGTTCCCGAATATTTTTCTCTATAGAATGAAAAAATACCGAAACCGTCACTCAGCGACCCATACCCTGCTGTCTTTTCTACTGTGTGTGATGTTAGCTGCATGCTCAACCACACCGGAATCAAACGACGAATATGAAGGCTGGACCGCGGAACGATTCTATACAGAAGCAAAGTCTGAACTGCGCGACGAAAATTATAAGAAAGCGATCACTCTATATGAAACCCTGGAAACTCGGTATCCATTTGGACGCTACGCTAAACAGGCACAGTTAGACGTTGGCTATGCCTATTACAAATATAGTGAACCGGATGCAGCCCTTGCCGCTGCTGATCGTTTTATTAAACTTCATCCCAGGAACCCTAAAGTCGACTACGCATATTATCTTAAAGGCCTGGTCAACTATAATCGCAGTATTGGATTCCTGGAGCGATTTGTACCAACCGATTCATCGCAGCGGGATCCTGGAGCTGCACGGGAATCGTTCAACGATTTTCAAATTCTTATCGATAAATTCCCCAACAGCCATTACGTAGCAGATGCCCGCCAGCGTATGATCGCTCTGCGTAATAATCTGGCGCTATACGAAATTCATGTTGCCAGTTATTACATGAAAAAGAATGCCTATGTTGCCGCTGCGGAACGCGGTGTTTATGTGATTGAAAACTATCAACGCACTCCGGCTGTCCCACTGGCATTAAAAATCATGAAAGCCGCCTATACCAAAATGGCCATGAACGATCTGGCCGCCGATGCCGAACGAGTGTACCAGCTCAATTACGCTAACGGCATTCCGGGCTCAGTAAATACCAATCTGTACGATGAAAGCTGGGCAAAATCCTTTTGGGATATCGTTGGACTGGACGAAGATTAGACTGCCTGGCCAATACAGCTCAAACTTTATGAACGTATATTTCAGTTCCTGAAACCGGCAGGGCTTTCTCTCCATATTCAATGTTACGAAACACCGAACAGACCAGCAGGCTATCTGAGAAAAACCACCTAACCCATCTTTCGATATTATTATTCATAACCCATATAATTCAATCACTTAAAATTTTATATGGCACTACAAATTGATGATAATATAATATATAAGCATATATTTCAGTAATTTATGGGGTATAATTATAAACAACATTAACTAAATTTTGCAAAAGAGATAATTTGTAGTGCCATAACAGCCATTAATAATATCGTATTTAATTGTTTTACAATAATATATTCCCACTGAAATCGAAAGATGGGCTAACGACGAAACCCTGATGTCATCGGATAACGTCGATCGCGACCAAATGCCCGCTCAGTAATCCTGACACCGGGTGGAGCTTGCCTGCGCTTGTATTCGTTATTATCCACCAAACCCAGAACACGCCTGACATCGGATTCATCGTAACCCGATTCGACGATTTCTTCCATCGACCGGTCTTGTTCAACATACATTGCCAGAATTGCATCCAATACCGGATAAGGCGGTAAAGAATCCTCATCAAGCTGATCCGGACGCAATTCTGCAGTTGGCGGTCTATCGATGACTCGCTGCGGTATCACCTGTGATAGACTGTTTCGATATTCCGCCAGTGCATAGACAAGCATTTTCGGTACGTCCTTTAAGGGCGCAAAACCACCGGCCATATCTCCGTATAGCGTCGCGTATCCCACGCTCATTTCACTTTTATTTCCAGTAGTCAGCAATAATCTACGAGTCTTATTGGAAATTGCCATCAAAATAACACCTCGACAGCGCGCTTGCAGATTTTCCTCGGTAATATCTGGCTCAGTATCGAGAAAAACCTCCTCAAGCATTTGAGAAAATGCACTAAATGCCGGTTTGATCGGAATCGTGTGATACCTTACCCCAAGTAACTCAGCCTCTTCAATGGCGTCCTCATTACTCATGGACGCAGTATATTGCGATGGCATCAATACCGCTTCTACATGCTGAGAACCCAAAGCATCTACTGCCAAAGCCAAAGTTAGCGCGGAATCTATACCTCCGGACAACCCGAGAACCCCGCCCTGAAAACCATTCTTTTTGACGTAATCGCGAATGCCCAAAACCAGCGCTTTATAGTCGCTGGAAATAGCACTGTAAATTGGCGCGATTTCCGCTGGCATCGGAACAGCAACGTTGTTTAGGTCAAATTCCACAACGCCTACAGATTCTTCAAACTCCAATGCCCGATATACGACATTTCCCTGAGCGTCCATAACAAATGACGCTCCGTCAAATACCAATTCGTCCTGACCACCGACTTGATTAACATACACAATGGGAATTCCGCAGGATTTAATCCGCTCTCTGAGCACCGCTTCACGTTGGAATATTTTGTTTGAGTGGAACGGAGACGCATTCAGGTTTAATACAATTTGCGCTCCAGCCTGTTGCGATTTTTCCACTATGCCTTGACGCCAAATATCCTCACACAAAGTCACACCAAGGCGGGTTCCGTTGATTTCAAATATACCGGGCGCATCACCCGATTGAAAATATCGCTTTTCATCAAAAACGCCATAATTCGGGAGCACATTTTTTCGATAAATAAGAGAATTACGCCCATCGACAAGGACTGCAGCGCTATTGAACAGATTAATCCCTTGTTGCTCCGGATAACCCATCACAATAGCAATATTCGAAATATTTTGTGTTATTCGACTAAGCGCCTGATCTATTCGACCAAGAAAATCAGGTCGTAGTAATAAATCTTCGGGTGGGTAACCACTCAAGGCCAACTCTGGAAAAACAGCGACATCCGCGTTTAGTTCATCGCGTGCTTGACAAGCTTTTTGAATAATCAGTTTTGCATTGCCATCGATGTCGCCAACCAATGGATTAAACTGAACTAGTGCAATACGCAGCTTCACTCTACAATTCTTTAAAAAACGGCTATTCTGCGACTATTTGTCTGAGGCTACAAGCCATTTATTATCGAAACTTCTGTATCAGAGGTATTAATTAAATAGAGATGGGCATATTCACAGATCCAGAACGATCAATGGCTTGTGTCCTGAAACCAAACCCACTGATTATGTACGATAATATCAGGATAGACACTCCTGCATTCGACGTCCCATTTCAGTAGGCGATTTAACAATTTCAACACCGGCTGATTTCAGTGCCGAAAATTTATCTTCTGCCGTTCCTTTACCACCTGAAACGATCGCTCCTGCATGCCCCATGCGCTTTCCAGGGGGTGCCGTCACACCGGCTATATATCCTACAACCGGCTTAGACACTGAGCTTTTTATATATTCAGCCGCTTCTTCTTCCGCAGTACCGCCTATTTCTCCGACCATTATTATACCCCGAGTATCCGGGTCAGCCTCAAACTTTTCTAAAACATCGATAAATTCAAGACCATGTATGGGGTCGCCACCTATTCCCACACAAGTACTCTGCCCTAATCCCGCCGCAGTCGTCTGGTGTACTGCCTCATAGGTCAAAGTACCCGATCGGGATACAATTCCGATACCACCCGGTTGATGTATAAATCCTGGCATTATTCCGATTTTACATTCACCCGGCGTAATGACACCTGGACAGTTTGGACCAACAAGCACCACACCCTGATGCGCCAATGCTGCCTTTACACGCAACATATGCAAGACAGGAACACCTTCTGTAATACAAATGATAATTTTAATCCCGGCATCCGCTGCCTCCAATATGGCATCCGCCGCGTACGGTGGAGGCACGTAGATCACCGATGCATCGGCTGCAGTCGCTGCGACTGCATCATCAACAGTATTGAATACAGGCAAATCCAGGTGAGTTGAACCACCTCGTCCCGGAGTAACGCCACCTACGATTTGAGTACCGTATTCCAAAGCCTGCTGCGAATGAAACGTACCTTGTTTACCAGTAAATCCCTGACAAATAACTTTGGTATCTTTGCTAATCAATATGCTCATGCTATTTACACGCTCACGGTCAAAATTAGGAGTGACAAAACTGCGATATGGATGTCTTTCAATAAACGAAATCTAACACTATGCGATTGCGGCAACTGCTTTGAGGGCTGCCTCCTCAAGATTTTCAGCAGCAATTATATCCAACCCTGCGTTGCGAAGCAGTGAACGACCTTCTTCTGCGTTTGTACCCTCCAGTCGCACAACCACAGGCACAGCAACCCCCACATCTTTGATTGCGTCCATAATGCCCTGTGCGATCACGTCGCAGCGAACTATGCCACCGAAAATATTGACCAACACCGCTTTTACTTCTTTGTCCGACAAAATCAACTTAAATGCTTCTGCAACTTTTCGAGCATCGGTTCCACCGCCTACATCAAGAAAATTGGCCGGCTTACCACCTTTCAGCTTCACCAGATCCATTGTCGCCATCGCCAGACCCGCACCATTAACCATACAGCCAATATTTCCTTCCAGCGTGATATAGTTCAGATCAAATTGTCGGGCCAGAGTTTCTTTTTCATCTTCCTGGGTAGGATCTCTCATTTCAGAAATTTCAAAATGAGAGTACAGAGCGTTATCATCAAAATTTATCTTGGAATCCAAGGCGAGTAATTCGCCTTCTCCGGTGACTACCAAAGGATTTATTTCAATCTGACTGGCATCTTTATCCAGGAATAAGCGATAAACATTTTGCATTATTGCTGCCAGCTGAGAAATTTGCTTACCTTCCAATTCCATAGCAAAGGCGACCTCTCTGCATTGGTAGGGCTGCAGTCCAGCCGCAGGATTCACTGCTACTGTCAATATCTTTTCCGGTGTCTTATCAGCAACTTCCTCAATATCCATCCCGCCCGCTGCAGACGCCATAAATAATACGCGCTCACTGGCACGATCCACTAGCGCACTTAAATACAATTCTCGCGCAATTGAGTTCACTTGTTCGACCAAAACGATATCGATCGGCAATCCTTCAGCGGATGTTTGCTTGGTGACCAATCTTTTACCAAACATTCCGGCTGCCGCAAAGCCAACATCCTCTATAGTATGCACAACTTTTACGCCACCAACTTTGCCTCGGCCCCCTGCATGAACCTGAGCTTTAACAACCCAGGACGTACCACCCAAAGTTTTAGCAATTTTCATTGCCTCATCAGCAGTACGCGCCGAAACACCCGTAGGTATAGGTATGCCATAATCAGCAAATAAATGCTTGGATTGAAATTCATGAAGATTCATAGTATTCCTCGATTACGCTTTCCGCTCCGCTAAAAAATCGCCCCAACACCAACCAGGAGTATTACTACCATTACACTAACCATAAACCACTGAGTCTAAACAGCAAGTTATCCCATTTAAAAAGCACCAAAAATCAGAACAACCATTATTTGATAGCAGGTTTAGGCTCTTTTCCCGATTAGATTCGTTAGTAATTCTCCACTACCCGCTGATCATTCTGGACGCCGACCATCATCTAATGCACCGACAACAGGTCCACATCAAATATCAATACTTCGTTTGGCCCTATCGCTCCCCCAGCACCTCGCTCACCATAGGCCAGGCTGGACGGAATAAAAAAGCGGTAGCTTGCACCTTCTTTCATCAATTGCAAGCCTTCCGTCCATCCAGGAATGACACCATTCAAAGGAAATGCGATACCCGACGCGCTATCAAATTCCTTACCACTGATCGTGGTACCCCTGTAATTCACGGTCACCCGATCCGTTGCATTCGGTGATTTTCCAGTTCCATATTTCAGTGCTTTATACTGTAAGCCACTTGCGGTTACCTGGACTCCATCTTTACCGGCGTTCTCAGCCAGATATTTTACTCCGGCCTTTTTATTATCTTCAGCATTTCCAGCAATAGCTGGAGACAAAACCATCAAAAAACACAGTAAAAACCTCAATCCCAATTGAAATATACCCTTCATTATTTAACGCTCCATACTAAATATTTAAATCTCAGTGATTTCTAAAATCAATCACTACGTTCGGTAATTTCAATCAAATGATACCCAAATTGCGTTTTTATCGGGCCATGCACTGCGCCAAGCGCTTCACCAAAAACAACTTCATCAAACTCCTTAACCATTTGCCCCGGCCCAAACTCTCCCAGAGCACCGCCACTTCGGCCAGACGGGCATTTGGAATGCTGTTTCGCCATTTCGGCGAAATCCGTACCTGTTTCTATTTGTTTTTTCAAATCTTCACATTCACTCTCAGATTCAACCAAGATATGACGAGCACTGGCTGTAGCCATTTAATCCCCCTTAATTCACCAAAAATAGTATCGATCAACTTTAACTTTCAATTTTTCACCAAAAGATAAAAGAGTGACTATAGTAATCATAAATAGCTATAAATCAATTTACATAAAAGATTCGTATTTTAGGATCGTTAAAAGAACCCGTTACTTTGATCCATCTCGACCTCACACTGAAGATTAATTCACTACATACGCAATAAAGCTAGCAGATATGCAAAATATTGCACAATCAAGAAAAACTCTTTCCGTAAAAGGCTACTTAATTTGTGGAAATAACGAGGGTTTTTGTTAGTTTGCAGTCGATATTAGAAGCATGGCCCAACAATAAACAAAATGCTAACCCTGCAATTATTTTTTGACAGATTCGCTAACTCAATTAATTCTCCAACGATATTAACCCTATATTATATCCATGGATTTTTATATACTAATCTGTTAGATAAAACCATATCATGGGAATCAAATATTTACTGATGAATTCGCTACAAGGCATAAGCTAAGGATTTAAGCCCGATGAAATTAAATTATTTCGCAGTACTTCTACTCATATGTGGATTAACACTTTCCACCACTCAGGCTTTCGCAACCACGGAAGCAAAGGCTGGACAGCCTCTTGTGCCCAATGTGGAATACACCGAAACTTCTTCCGAGATTCTCGATTTTCTGCGTCGTGGACACTACCAGAATGTTGAAATCAATGACGCATTGTCGTCAAAAATGCTGGATCGCTATATTGAGGGACTGGACAAGTCTCGCATCTATTTTACCCAGGAGGATATACGGGAATTTGAGAAAAACCGTTACCGGTTGGATAACGATTTAAATGAAGGAAACCTATCAACAGCCTACACAATATTCAATCGCTATACGCAACGAATGACAGAGCGAATTAGGTTCATGATGGGCCATTTGGATAATGGACTGGATTCACTGGATTTTGACAAACTGGAATCGTTGGAAATCGACCGTGAAGACGCACCCTGGGCAAGCAACACTGCGGAATTGGATAGTCTCTGGCGCAAACGACTTAAGAATGCGGTATTACTACTAAAACTTTCAAAGAAATCTAACGAAGAAATAATCAGCAAATTACGGTCTCGATACCGGGGTCAATTAAACCGCGCCGGACAATTCAAATCCAGTGATGTATTCCAAATATACATGAATGCATTTACCGCACTATACGACCCTCACACTCAATACTTCAGCCCGAGAACATCAGAAAACTTTAATATCAACATGAAGTTATCTCTAGAGGGTATCGGTGCGGTTTTACAAAGTGAAGATGAATATACTAAAGTGCTTCGACTGGTTCCAGCTGGCCCGGCTGATAACGCCGGCCAATTAAAACCAACTAATCGAATCGTTGGTGTGGGACAGGGAGCCGATGGTGATATTATTGATGTCATAGGCTGGCGCCTGGACGATGTTGTTGATCGTATCCGAGGCCCGAAAGGATCTATTGTACGTTTGGAAATTATTCCGGGCGACGACAAAGCCGATGGTATCGCAAGAACAATCAGCATCGTCCGGGATACTGTCAAACTGGAAGAACAATCGGCCAAGAAAGAAATCCTCCAGATCAAGAATGACGACAAAACGGTTAAAATAGGAGTCATCGATATACCTGCCTTCTATTCTGATTACCGAGCCCAACAAGCGGGAGACCCCGAATACAAGAGCACTACCCGCGACGTTCTTAACCTTCTTTACGACCTGAATCGGGAAAAAATTGATGGACTGATCATCGATCTTCGCAACAATGGTGGAGGTTCGCTTCAGGAGGCAATTTCTCTAACAGGCCTGTTCATACGTACCGGTCCAGCGGTGCAAATTCGCAGCGCAGAAGGCGCAATCCAGGTTCTTGGCGACCGCGACCCAACATTCGTTTACACAGGACCACTGGCAGTAATTGTTAATCGTTTGAGTGCGTCTGCATCTGAAATTTTCGCGGGTGCCATTCAAGACTACCAACGCGGCATGGTAATCGGTAGCCAGACTTTCGGTAAGGGAACTGTTCAGTCTTTACAGCCATTGGGCTCGGGCCAGCTGAAGTTAACGCAATCGAAATTTTATCGTATTTCCGGTGCCAGTACTCAACATAGAGGTGTAATTCCCGATATCCTGTACCCTAGCGCATTTGATGCCGCAGACATTGGTGAAAGCGCACTTCCTAATGCACTCGCATGGGACACGATTCCAACTGTAAATTTTCCAAAGTACAGCAATATTAACGATTATTTAATCGAACTAAGACAACGCCACGAAAAAAGAGCGCTGACTACACCCGATTTTACTTATCTTTTGGAGAAACGAAAATTACAAGATTCCGTAAAACTAAAGACAAAAGTTTCACTCAACGAAAAAGTACGTCGCCTGGAACGTAGCCAGGCTGACAGCGCTCAGCTCAATATGGAAAATAAACTACGCCTCGCAAAAGGCAAAGAACCTCTCAGGGAATTATCTGATCTCGAAAAAGAATCTGCTGATGACAGCCGCAACAAAATCGACCAGGAGGATCCATTACTCATAGAGAGCGCCCAGATTCTGCTCGATTACATTTCGATAAGCGCACCAACAGTAGCAAGTAGCAAGCCCGGACAATAGAATGTTATGTTAAGGAGCGAGGATTCAATAATATACGAATCCTGACTTGTCTTATTGTCCGTCTTCTGCGTTGTAGCAACAGTTGCGTAGCCCGGCTATGCGCCTGTTGCTACGCCTTGAAGACAAACAATAATCCTGCGTCAATCTTTCCCATATTATTAAAACCTCGCTCCTAAAGGGTGTCACTCTTCCTGAAGAATTTTGGGACATCCTAATCAACATAGTCAACTTGCCAACACGATAAGCATTGTGTCACGAGCACTCAGCTCTCTATGGCGGGCTACCAACTAATTCTAAATTAGGTGGTTACCAACTATTCAATTTAGCTTTGATTCCAGCTGATACAATTTCGCCAGGCAGGCTACCAACAGTATTCCCATTCCGGCCAGAAACAGCGTCATGGTTTCAAAGCCCATTAGATAATAGCTACCTGTTATCCTGGTGATACCTGCTGCCCCACATAACAAAATACCAAATATGGTAGCCATATTTGCAATCGGTCCAAATTTCTCTAGCATCTCTAACCCTCCAGCATCTGTTCACTTATATACTATTCAGCATGCTACATCCAAATAAACGAACTCACAATGTTTCTGTTGTCATTTTATTTTGTATCTATTCAGCGAATATTATTCGAGGATGCAAGTCATTATTTGTTCGGGCTTCTGCAAAATGGATGTTGTAGCAGAGCTTACACGGATGGATTCACGCGTCCCAAACAGTCAATGGTCTGCACCCCAACCTAACCACGAAATTCGCTGAGTAATTACTTTATCTTTATAAATAAAAAGTGGTGTCTACAGCCAAGCGCCAAACTACATCACCTCAATCATCTAAAGAATCGTTATTAAGGATGTCCTGGGCATTAACAAGGTTAAGCGCCTTACGAATTCTTTTAGTTCCAGTTTTTACGGATCGACTACTCGAACCGAGCTGTGGATTCAAAACCATTGTAGCGTGATTTACATGTAACAGATATTGACTCAGGACTTCCGTTGGCAAAAATATCATGTCGTGCCCATTATCCACCAAAGCCTTATGCATTTGCCGACCGGCGGTATCCTCTCCTTGCGAAAAATTCAGTCCATATTTTTTGATCAACTCTGTTCGATACAAAGCGCAATGGCTGCGCAAATAATAAAAATTGTCACCCTTGCCTTCCATTTTACCGTAACCCTTACCCATGCGTGGAAATAGCAGTTTTTGCACAGTCCTTTCAATATTTTTTAGGCCATAGCGGAACAACGATTTTTGCTCAAGCTTCCAGGAACCGACACCTGCAATATTTGGATTTTTGTTCATTTCATCGATCAGAAAATTTAGCCATTCCTTTTGGTATACAAAGGTATCCGTATGAATTGACATCACATAAGGCGTATCCACCATGGCTAAGCCTTTATCCAGCGCAAGAGAATGAGCCATACCTACAGACTCACCCATGCAGGCTTTTCGCTCCATCAGGGTAATCCAGTCGAGTCGCCGCAAATAATCCAGCGATTCATCCTTGGAATCGTTATCGATCACGATGACTTTTATCAAATCTGTGTCTGTATGCTGGCGTATCAGCCGCAAACAAATTTTTGTTAATTTAAGAGTTCTGTAATTTGGCAGTAAAATTGAAACAATTGGGGATGTCATGATTTTTCGAATGATTATGATAAGCACCCAATGGTTTGTCCGGAATTAGCTTCGAAACAAAAGCGATATGCGCCAGCAATATTCCAGAAACGGCACAAAGGACGGGGCATTATTATAAGAGAAGAAATGGATCAAAATCCACTTAGCCAGGGTTGTAAACACTGACCGAGTATTTCTATAGCATCAGAGGGCGAACCTTTGCTTTTTCGGGGTTCATCAATATTAAAAATATTCAGCCAAAGTTTACCAATATACAATTCAGGTATCGCAACTTAATCATTCCGAGACTTAGAATTACTCTTTCTCGCCATTTCTCGCCATTTGAGATCGAACTCGAAGCCGGGTGAGCCCTAAGGAGCGAGGATTCAATAATATACGAATCCTGACTTGTCTTATTGTCCGTCT
>CAZGQY010000086.1:0-16945 GCA_964528035.1 uncultured Methylococcaceae bacterium
CTATGCCTGTTGAAAGTGGCAAGGCTATGGAGCCGGATGAACCGGAAATTACCATTAGACGCCGTGGTAATAAAACCATTCAGGAGTACCGTGTCAATGGTGAACTCTATATGGTTAAGATCGTACCTGATATCGGTCCAGCGTATTATCTGATGGACAGCAATGGAGACGGTAATATGGATGTTCGACACAGTACCCTACAAAAGGGTATTAAAGTACCACAGTGGGTGCTGTTTAGTTGGTGAACCCCAGAAAAATAATTTTTACTTGAATACCTGTCTCAACGGGTGGCATTAAAACGTGAAAATTAGGTGCCCAACCGGTTTCGTCCGTGATCTCAATGTTCCCGGGTTAGTCTTATTGTCGTTGATGGTCATATTATCGGTTTGCTATGCGGCAGACCCTGTAAAACAAGGAATTCTTATGCCTGTAGACCTTCTACCCCCCTGTCCGGATTCGCCCAACTGTGTTTCAAGCCAGGCGGAAGACTCTGCTCATCATGTACCGGCATTGTCTTATAGTGGTACAGGTGAAAAAGCATTTAGCCGTTTAGAGGGAATAATTCTGGCTTTTCCACGTACCCGCATACTGAAACAAACCGACGTATATATTCATGCGGAATTTCGAACCCGATGGTTGAATTTTAAAGACGATGTTGAAGCTATACTCGATGAAAAATCAAAAACCATCCAAATTCGTTCTGCTTCCCGTGTTGGACATAGTGATTTTGGTACCAATCGACGGCGGGTTGAATCCATACGTAAAGAAATGAACAAAAATGAGTTTTGAGGTTAAGTGTTTCGTTAGCGAACATTTATGCTGCTTTCATTCGCGAATTTTAGAAAATTGTGAGGGCTCGCTAAGTTGTCACTTGCCTTTATGTTAATTCTGATAATAACTTTTGTATCATGGATTGCGATTGCTTCAAGTAGCTATCGCCGAAAAGATTTAAATGATTCAGAATATGATAGAGATTGTATAAAGTTTTTCTGACTGAATATCCTTGATCCAAAGGGTAGGCATGGTGATAGGCCCTATAAAAAGCATCATCAAAGCCTCCAAACAATTCGCTCATTGCGAGGTCGCATTCGCGATCTCCATAGTAGCAGGCAGGATCAAAGATTACTGGGTGGCCGCAGTCGTCGGTTGCAGAATTTCCGGCCCACAGATCGCCATGTAATAAAGATTTTTCAGGGGTGTAGTTGCTAAATAATGCTGCGAGTTTTTCTGATAACATAAATCCATCATCGATCCAGTCTCCGTGAATTCCGTTCGTTATGGCCAGGTTTAATTGTGGCTGCAGGCGGTTATTACGCCAGAAGGTTACCCAGTCCTGTTCTGGGTCGTTCAATTGTGGAGTGGAGCCAATCGTATTGTTTTGCAGCCAGCCGTAGTATTCGTGTGGATTTCGATGCATTGCGGCAAGCTGCTCTCCTAATGCAGCGCTGGAAGTAGCTGAGAAATTATTCAAACACAGGTATTCCATAATAAGAAACGAGCATTGTTTTGATTTTCCTGAGACTTTGGGTGTTGGTACCCTGACGGTATTGCTTGCGGAGATTTCTTTAAGTCCTTCTGCCTCTGAGTTAAACATTTCAATGAATTCGGTCGTGTTTATCTTTACAAAATATTGCTGATTACCTCCATGTATCTTAAACGCTTTGTTGATACATCCTCCGGATACACTGGATTTCGATTCGATTCGGAAGCCGCTACCGATCGAATGCTCTATATTTGTCCATACATCGTCCTCGTTCGTCATCATTTCACAGCCTTGTAGGTGAACCATGAATTATCGATTAGAATATCCGCATACTCGTACTCCATCAATCTAATATTGACGGTTATCTCAAGCCGATAAGTAGTCATTTGTGTCGTTGCACTCACTTGAATTAGCCCACTAGTCCTGCGATCGTGCGCCTAGCAACTGACTGCTTCTCGACTCGTTCTACCCATCAATACAAAGTTGAAGGAGTACTTGGAGCTCGGTACGATGAATTTTGAAAAACTCGTTTATTCCATAAGTAACGATCAAGCCTGAAAACCATGAAAATAAGCACCTATACAACACTTTCGGTACTTTTATGCTTTTTAATTGCAGGGTGTGGACAAATCGGTCCACTTTACTTGCCTAAACCGAATGCGCCACCGCAATCCAGTGTTCCCAAGAAATCTACTGGTGAACAGGAAACTCTTGAGGAAAGGGCTCCTGCCAACGAAAATCCACCGGATACCCGATACTAAACAGATGGACTATTTCAATTACAAAAACGATGCATTATTTGCTGAACAGGTTTCTATGACCGAAATTGCGAGTCACTTCGGAACTCCTTGTTATGTGTATTCAAAAGCGACGCTGGAACGGCATTGGCATGCTTTTAATGATGCATTTGGAAATTATCCGCATTTGATATGTTATGCAGTAAAGGCTAATTCAAATTTGGCTGTACTGAATGTTTTAGCTCAACTAGGCTCCGGTTTCGATATTGTTTCTGTTGGAGAACTGGAAAGAGTATTGGAAGCGGGCGGTTTACCTGAAAACATTGTTTTTTCCGGGGTGGGTAAACGTTCAGACGAGCTTTTACGTGCGCTGGAAGTAGGCATCCGTTGCTTTAATATTGAAGTTCAGGAAGAGTTGTTCAGGTTGGATCGGTTGGCGGCGTCGTTGAATTGTAAAGCTCCCGTGTCTATCCGAGTCAATCCGGATGTTGATGCTCATACTCATCCTTATATTGCGACCGGTTTAAAAGGCAATAAATTTGGTATCGATATTCGTGACGCGACCCAGGTTTACCGGCAGGCATCGCAACTTAAGAATATTGAAGTCAAGGGTATCGATTGTCATATTGGTTCACAACTCACCGATGTTGCCCCGTTCATTGATGCTTTACAGCGAGTCCTGAATCTTGTCGATTCTCTGGCGGAGCTGAATATTCCGATTCAGCATATCGATATTGGTGGTGGTCTGGGTATTCGTTACAAAGATGAAGTGCCGCCAGAACCGGGTGATTACGCTAGATCGTTATTCGATCAGCTGGGTCAGAGGAAACTAGAGGTTTTATTGGAACCGGGAAGGGCCATTGCCGGTAACTCGGGAATATTGCTAACCCAGGTTGAATACCTGAAACCTACTAGAGACAAGCAGTTTGCAATTGTTGACTCTGCAATGAACGACCTGATTCGTCCCTCTTTGTATGACGCATGGCAGGAAATAATTCCCGTCAATAAAAATAGTCCTGCAACTGAGTGTTGTTATGACATTGTTGGTCCCGTGTGTGAGACCGGCGATTTCCTCGGCAAGGCACGCACATTGAAGATCAGTGAAGGTGACTTACTGGCGATTCGTTCTGCCGGTGCTTACGGATTTACCATGAGTTCCAACTATAATTCGCGCCCCAGAGCAGCCGAAGTTATGGTAGATGGTGATCGCATGCATTTGATCAGAAAAAGGGAAAGTATTAGCAGTCTTTGGGCTGGTGAACGAGTATTGCCGTAGTTTTTTGCGGAAGCACTTAAAGTAACCAAATGAGCGGGTGAACGGAATCGAACCGTCATCTCATGCTTGGGAAGCACGGGTAATAACCATTATACGACACCCGCTTGAATTGAATTCTATCGCGACGCGTGTTGCCCGGCAAATTGTTGAGAAATTTGGAAATACTGTTTTGGAAAATTAATCTATTGGATCCAAGGATAACAAATTGTATTTACTCAGCGATTTTCGTAGCCAGCGTGCAAGGCATTGATTGTTCGGGACGCGTGAATACATCCGTGTAAGCTCTGCTGCAACGTCCTTGTTGCAGAAGCCCAAATAATCAATGCCTTGCACCCTCAGTAAATTACTCACTGAGTAATTGCAACAAATTTTAATTTTCGCTGGTTTCTTATTTGCCAGTTAATAAACTTGCAAATAAGAAATAGCGACGAAGCATCGATCTAGGTTGAATCTATCAAGAATCTTACTGTAGATCCAATAAGAGGTTTTTTTCATAGAGATCCGTTCGCTTGTTATCCTTGGGATGCTTTAGATTCTGATAATTGTTGCGCAGCAATCTCAATGGTATAGGCTCCATCTAAGTTCGATACCTGGTCGCCTGGCTGATACGATTAGGAACATAGCATGCCTGAACTAAAATACAGGTTAGCGAATCCTTATTTAAGAAAGGAGTATAGAAATTGAGAATCGCAGAGCTTAACGATCAACTATCAGCAATTTTCACTGAGGTTGAGATGGCTCATCATAAAGCTATCAATGGTGCCGATAACAACGATCCAGAATGGCCAATTTGGTACGCTGATTACCTGCAAGAACCCCTGTCAGAGGTTTTCCATAACCGGTTTCTTAAAAGCAGCCTTATTTATTGCTTGATGAATGCTAACTTGGAACACATCAGCGAAGCAGCAGATATTCCGTGGCAACAATTTTATTCCAGACATTTTATCGAACATTTTGCCCCTACCGATACCCCGGCAGGGGATACTCTGGTTCTTTATCACACGCCTACTTGCCCATTCTGTAGATTGGTCAGGCAAACAATCGACCTCTTAGGTATTGATGTCGAATTGAGAAATATCAATGCGGATACAGATTACCGGGATGAATTGATTGCACAGCGTCGTCGCGCCACGGTTCCGGTACTTCGTATTATGTCTTCTAATGGCGATGAGCGATGGATGCCTGAATCACGAGATATCATCAGCTACCTGAAAAAGACATATAGCTAAATTTTAAAGTACTATTAAAGGCTTGGATGTAGCAGGTTACACCGTGCGTGACGTGATAAATATAAACGACCGCTTTGAGTGTTATCAAACTACTAAAGTGAAATTGATGAGCTTCCGCTCTTGGCACACTGCTGCCAATCAATAAACGAATCTCATCGATACCCGACCGTCCGCTCTTGAGCAAAATCCACCCATCGCCTTCAAGCCACTCGAATCTTGGATTAAATTGTATTTCTAACCGAAAAGAGTCCTTTTCCGTCGAGTTTCATTCAACGAAAGCGAATGTCCGCTATACGAGAGGTACTGTTGCTGCTGGCCGGAAGTTTATCAGGCACTTTCTGCACGATTAGATAGCAGATATTGCTGTTTAACAGTCGAAATAAAACTCTTGGGTCAGCTGGACTAATGAGATTTTTTATCACACCTTTTGGTGTGATCTGGATGACACAAATTCAGTGAAATAACATTAGCGTTTAAAGTCCACTGTAATCGTAGCGAAACGCTACACAGTATTGATAAAAACGTAGCATATCGCTACAATAAAAACTCTTCTCGTTTCGGAGAGTTCAAATGCCTAAAGGCAATCCTGTACGTCTCGATCAAGAATTGATGAGTTGTGCTGCACTTAAAGGTCAGTTGCAGCATAGAAGTGTGGCAGAGCAAATTGAATATTGGGCGGATTTGGGGCAGTTGGTCTCAAATATTATTAGTCTGGAAACTATTCTTTCAATAAGGGCCGGGCTGGCAAAGCTCAATGTGGAAGAAGTTGATGCACAAGCAATAGATCCCGATCTAGTATTTGGAAATCTTGAAGCGAGTCGGCAAAACGGTACGCTAAAAACTGTTGTTAATAAGAGTAGTGTGCGTTATCAGACTTCTGAGAAGTACCCCGGATTGTTAGAAAAAATTGATGAATCAGGTCGGATAGTATTTGGCCAATTTAATAATGGGGAGTTTATTCCCCGGTAGTTCCATTAAAAAACAAGGGAATGGCAGTGAAAGCGCGGTCTAAACAATTATGGCTATTAGCCGGTGGTAACGGTGTGGGTAAAAGTACTTTTTACCGGGTCCAGCTTAAACCTTTGGGGTTGCCGTTTGTTAATGCAGATGTAATTGCCAGGGAATTACACCCAGATGCCCCGGAATTGTTTTCCTACGAGGCTTCAAGAATTGCTGAATCAATGAGATCCGAACTTCTTGTTGAAGGCAAAAGTTTTTGTTTTGAGACTGTTTTTTCGCACAAATCGAAAATTGATTTTGTTGCCAGTGCCAAAGCCTTTGGCTACGAAATTGTCCTTGTCTTTATTCATTTAAACCAGATTTCTCTTAACAAGGCGCGTGTGGCACAACGGGTAATTGAGGGCGGTCATTCTGTACCCGACGATAAAATCGAGAGCCGCATTCCAAAGTTGCTTGAAAATATTAAGGTTACATTACCACTCTGTGATCATGTTCGGCTATTGGATAACTCCAGTATTGATAATCCTTTCAAGCAGGTTGCCATGGTACGGAATGGCGATATTACAGAGCTTGAAATACCACTACCCGATTGGGCACATAAACTGATGTACACTTCGTAAACTACTTGATAACAGGGCTTCTTTGAGCATCTGAATAAGCTGATGTTGGCGAGTATTGGTATCCAATGTATCATTTGGCCAGATAGCCGTTGCGAATATTCCGTATTATCTAAAGGATTACTATGTACAACAAATTATCAGGCGTACTTTTCATTCTGGCACTTATCATGTTGATTCCTGGAGTGAGTTTGCCTGTTCTGACATTAAAGACCACGGTTGATAAGCAAAAAATGACCGATCTTGTTGTCGATGATATTTTTGGCTCTGAGGAAACACAGTCGACCATCGGACAGTTCGCTCGCTCTATGGTCCGTCAGATAGATGTTCAGGGCACAATGGAAATATTCGAGAAAACCCGCAGCGTGCTCGGAACCATGGACGATCTGATTTCTTCCGGGCACTATTTCGTTGGTATTTTGATCGGTTTTTTTGCAGTCGTCATTCCGTTAATAAAACTGATTCTGACGGGTTCAGCTGCATTGGCGCGCGGAACCGCGCGGAAAATCCAGTTATACACGATCAGTACATTCATCAGTAAGTGGTCAATGAGTGACGTATTTGTGATGGCCATATTCGTTGGATATCTGGCCGCTAATGCCGATAGTAATACTGCTGATGCTGTGCAGACGAGCGCTTGGCTTGGCCCTGGCTTTTACTATTTTACCGCGTATTGCCTGCTTTCAGTGGCATCGGCGCAAATATTGGGCAAATATTTATCCCAACTTAAAAAACAAACCGAATAGCCCATCAACGTAGCGAATATCCAGGACTGTTCATCCGTCTCGGTGATTGAATCACGCAACTCATGGCGTTGGCTAATAAGTGAAGGCAGGCTTTTCCTGCCTGTTCTTTTTCCATAGAGACCATCAATATTTTCCATGAGGTACCTTTTTGGAAATCACGTTTTAGTATTGCCGGACGTGGATTGGTTCCTATCGATTTTAACTGTGAGCGGGCTTTTTTAATTATCGACATTGCGCTGTTCCTATCTGCTTTTACGCCTAATAAAATTCCCCATCCCGGCAGTTTTCCGCGAGCAAAAATAAATTTAGTGGGCGCTGAGTGGCCGCATTTTCCCGATCCCAGTCGAATCGGTGGTAGTCCAGTTGTGGTTGAATTCAATTCGCCAATTGACGGACGGGAAATGGCTTGTTTTGAATTGGCGAATCCGAGATCCAGTAATTTCCGCATGCGCTGGCTGCGAACACTACCGTTAGCGGCCCCCAGGACGACACCGACTAACCGAACTCCATTACGTTGTGCGGATGTTACCAGGTTATAACCAGAACCACAGGTAAATCCGGTCTTAATCCCATCGGCTCCTGAATAGCTGCCAGTGAATCCATTGGTGGTTCCGCGTCTTCTACCTTTGTAACTGATGCTTCTATTAGAAAAAAAATGGTAGTATTGTTGGTGATGTTTGAATAAATGTGCACCCAGCAATGCCATATCCCGTGCTGTGGTCTTTTGCTGTGAATCGGGAAGTCCGGAGGCATTGCGAAATTGGGTGCCACTCATGCCCAGTGCGATTGCTTTGCGGGTCATTAATTCTGCAAATGCGGATTCGCTACCTCCGAGGCGTTCGGCGAGTACTACCGCCACATCGTTTGCTGATACCGTTGCGACGGCCATGATGGCTTGTTTTACTGTCAGTTTTTCACCGGCTCGTACTCCTAGACGTACGGGTGATTGTGAAGCGGCATGTTTAGACACATTTATTTTTTCATCCATCGTCAAGTTTCCAGCCGCCAGTGCATCAAATGTCAACAGAAGTGTCATCATCTTGGTTAACGAGGCAGGATACCAACTCCGGTTGGCTTGATCCTGATGCAGCACAATACCGGAGTGAGCATCAATTACAATTTCCGGATAAGTCTCGGCAAAGGCGGTCATGTCAGACAACATAGCGGCCAGCATGCAAATCAGTTTCAAAAAATTTCGATTAACGATCAGTATTTCAGTTTGATTTGTCAATTTGAACCTTATCATTTTAAAAAAATTGCTGTTCAACCGTTCGCCAAATTCAGCTAGTGATTCCAGCAGGAAAGTATACCGAATTGGTGATACACTGAGTATGAGTCAATTTTATTCGAAAGCTCCCCCTGTTTTAGTCCAGAAGCTTGTCAGTTGGGCATAGGTCCTGATGAAAATTAAGAGCCTCGGCGGCTTGTCCGAAAACATAAGGACATTGCAGATATGTGGCTAGAGTTTTTTCCGAGAAATACTTTTTTAAATACGGCTGATATTTTTTCTGCTAATTGTATTATGGCCTTATAAATGCGTGTATTTATGATAAATATCATTTCCTGACAATTTTTGGATAAAACTCGACTATCACTGTACAGTATTTCTATGCAAATTATTATCTCACTGGTAGGAAAGGATCAATCCGATCTACTGTCCGGTTTGTGCAAGACCTTTTCGGACTGTAATTGCAAAATAATAGAAAGCAGATCCATGCGTCTGGTTGGCGAGTTTAGTGGTTTTTGGCTGGTGGAAGGCAATTGGAATCATGTTGCAAAACTTGAAAGTAGCCTGGATCATCTGGAACAACGGTATGGAGTCAAGATTAATAGCCACCAGGTCGGTGAAGCGAGTGCTAATTTAGAGTATATGCCTTATATTGTCGATGTTTTTGGTGTCGACACAAATGGTATTGTGAGTGATATCATCCAGTTTTTTGCCTCTCATAACATTATTATTCAGGAACTGGTCACAAACAGAGTTCAATCGTCCAACAATAACGCCGACTTATTTACCGCGCATATCGTAATCGGTATTCCCACAGATTGTCGTCCTATTTCTCTGCGTGACGATTTTCTTGAATATTGTGACAGCAGAAGTTTGGACGCAATACTGGAACCCATCAAACGATAGAGCAAAGTTGCAGATTTCTGGCCCCCTCAATTTATATACAACAATCGACGAGAAGAACCATGGCAAATTTACAGGTTGGCGATAAAGTACCCGCATTTCAGGCTGAATCCACCGGTGATCAGGCTTTTGATTCTGAGAACTATCTGGGAAAGAATATCGTACTGTATTTTTATCCTAAAGACAGCACCCCAGGTTGTACCCAGGAAGGCATTGATTTTCGTGACCACATAAGCGATTTCGAATCGCTCGATACAGTGATTCTGGGCGTATCTCGTGACAGTGTGCGCAGTCATGAAAATTTTAAGACTAAACAATGTTTTCCTTTTGATCTACTGTCAGATCCTGAAGAAAAATTATGTAATTTGTTTGATGTGATAAAGATGAAGAACATGTATGGAAAACAGGTACTGGGTATACAACGCAGTACTTTTCTAATCGACAAACAAGGCAATCTTGCACACGAGTGGCGAAAAGTTAAAGTCGCAAATCATGTCGAGGAAGTATTGAAGGCAGTAGGCGAGTTATAAGTCTTAATACAGCACATTTTTCTGTAACCTGCATCGCTGTAAACTGATTTCGTTGTATTGGGTATTCCCAGGCAGAACTAATGCGGATTAATTCGCTCATCTGAAATAATAGGTAGCTTGAATTAATTCCAATCTTCAAACTTTCTGGTCTTACGGATATTAGGTCGATACCAAATAATACAGAGCAGGCTGGATAGATTGCGGTGAAACCCAGCAATATTGCTATTTTCAAAGTGGTTCAATTTTTGATATATGGAAGAAATTTCAAAAAAATTATTTGTTCTCGATACCAATGTATTGATGCATGATCCAGCGTCTGTTTACCGATTTAAGGAACACGATATTTTCATACCGATGGTTGTGTTGGAAGAATTGGATCGATCTAAAAAAGGTGTTTCTGAAGTGGCTCGAAATGCACGCCAGGCCAGTCGATTTCTTGATGAGTTGGCGGCGACCCATACGCATACAATTGATGATGGGATACCACTTGATGATTTTCAGATAAGTACCGGTAGCGGTCAGGTGAGCAGTGGCCATCTTTATTTTCAGACTCGCCGCATGACATCATTACTGCCGGATTCACTTCCCGGAAATATGCCCGATAATTCTATTCTGGGTACGGTTCTGGCGCTAAAAAAAGAAAGACCCGAATATTCTGCCATACGATTGGTTTCCAAAGATATCAATTTGCGAATTAAAGCTGCAGTACTCGGAGTTCAGGCAGAAGATTATCAAAATGATCAGGTGCTGGACGATATCGATTTACTGTTTGGAGGAATGACCTCATTGGCAAAAGGTTTCTGGAATAAAGAGGCTAAAAAATTAGAGTCCTGGCAAGAGCATGGGTGCACTTTTTATCGAGCACAGAGCGCCGAAATTGAAAAATGCTACCCGAATGAGGCGGTGTACGATACAGAGGATTCACAATTTGAAGCCCTCGTGCGTTCCTCTGATGGTAATACCGCGACACTGGTCCTGGCGCGGGACTTTCGTTCAAAAAAGAATAATGTATGGGGTGTACAAGCGCGCAATCGAGAACAAAATTTTGCTTTGAACATGTTGCTTGACCCTGAAATTGATTTTGTCACTTTAATGGGTACTGCGGGTACGGGTAAAACGTTGTTGGCTCTGGCCGCAGGCTTGCAGATGACTTTGGAAAACAAAACTTACCGCGAGATCATCATGACCCGGGAAACGGTACCCGTTGGCGAGGATATCGGTTTTTTGCCGGGCACAGAAGAAGAAAAAATGGCGCCCTGGATGGGTGCTTTAATGGACAATTTGGAATTACTTAGTGGTGTTAAAGAGAACAATGACTGGGAACGAGCTGCCACGAATAATTTGTTGCTCAATCGCATCAAGATTCGCTCCCTGAATTTTATGCGAGGGAGAACTTTTTTGAACCGCTACATCATTCTTGATGAGTCACAAAATCTGACACCTAAACAAATTAAAACTCTGATTACTCGTGCGGGTCCAGGATCAAAAATAGTTTGTATCGGTAATATCGCGCAGATCGACACGCCGTATCTAACGGGAACCACCTCAGGTTTAACTTACGCGGTTGATCGATTTAAAACGTGGTCTCATAGTGCGCATATTACTTTGCGTCGAGGCGAGCGATCCCGATTGGCGGATTATGCATCCGAGATACTTTGATCGACATGATAATACATCAGTATTATCAGGCTAACCGCAGGCATTTAATCTGCTTCCCCAACCGGCGCAGCAAATGCATCGGCGACCAGGTGGGTGACATTGTCTCCGGTTAAGGTATGGAGAAATGAAACTAAATCATCAGCTTCTGTGGTTGTCAGTCCCAGCGGTTGAATCATTGGATCCAGGTTTTCATTGTCTACACCACCCTGATTGTAGAACTCAATAACTTGTTTCAGGGTGGAAAAACGACCGTTGTGCATGTAGGGCGCAGTGAGCGCGATGTTTCGCAGAGTGGGAGTTTTATAAGACCAACGATCTTTGGGATTTTGCGTGACTTCGTAACGACCCAGATCGTTGGTTTTCTGCTCGGAAACTGCGTTGACGACAGTGGTTTCAACATCGATAAATGTACCAGGTGCGACTTGCACCCGATGTTTATCTGGCTCTTTGAGCATGGCCTCTTGGTAGCCAACACCAGTGTTATGCCAGAGATTATCCATGAACAGGGCGTAGTCTTGCTTGATATGATGACAGTTAACACAGCGGGCTTTGCCTCGAAACAATTGTAAACCCCTGAGTGCTTCGGGGTTTAGAGCTCGCTTGTTGTTGCCATATAACCATTGGTCAAATGCTGAATTGGCCGAGTTTAAAGTACGCTCATAACTCGCGATAGCCATGCCAACAGTTTCCATACTGGGGCCACGTTTGAACGCGACTTCAAATAAACCGTTATAGTCGTTACTGTTGTTTATCTTGTCGATCACCGAAGCGACCGAGGGATTCGCCATTTCACTATGCGCCAATAGTGGCCCCCAAACCTGCTGTTCCAATGTATTTTCACGAGCATCATGAAACAGCTGCTGGGCGAATGCGACATTATATAAAGTGGGAGAATTACGCCTTACTGTGCGGCCTTCAACACCGACAGCTGTTGCCATTTCATTGCTGGTAAACCCTTGTTCGGGTATATGGCACATGGCACATGAAAAAGTGTTATTTAAGGACAGACGGCGATCATAGAATAGCTTTCGACCCAATTGAATCTTTGCTGGGGTGAGGGGGTTATTCGACGGTACGGATTGTTTTCCCAATCCCAAAGGCAGTTGAGTGCCGTATTGAAACAAATTAGCCGCTACGCCCACTCGTTCTGTCAGACTAACCGACCGAGTGGTGTATTGGGTCAGTTGGTAACCTGATTTCTGATCTCCGGCACGATACAGGGCCTGAGGGGCGTTTGCTGAGTTATTAGTAACCACAGTTTTTGCAGGTACAGCAGGCGCAATAAGTAATGTTTTAATATCGTTTATCAGAGTATCGGGGTGCAGAAAGGATACGCTGTAAATATTACGTATTTGGCCTTGCGGGTCGATCAGGTAGACACGCAAAATATGTGAAAAGTTACCGGAAAAATTTCCGTTTTCGTCGAATTGTTTTTGTCTGGATTGTTTGTATTTTTCCAAAATAGGTTGTAGCTGTTGTTCTGAATCGGTTGTTAAAAACCGCCAATCCAGATTGCCGCCGCTTAAGCCTTGAGCGTAGCGCTTCATGACTTCGGGCGTATCGAATTCGGGGTTAAAACTCAGGGTCAATAATCTAACTCGGTCAGCCAGTTGTGGTTCTTTGCTGAGTCTTGTTTTGACACGATGCAATACTGATGATGCCAGTGGGCAGCCATTGACATCATTGCAAGTCGAATAAATGAAACTTAATACAACCACTTTGTGTTGCATTAACTGGCTCAAAGATTGTTCGATTCCGTCGCTGTCGATGACTTGGCCGTCAGTTGCGGGTCTCAGCACAGGCAATTGGTAAGTTCCGGCTTCGGGCGCAGTAAAAGCCAAAGATCCGTAACCAGGAGCTAATGTTGTACTTGGGCTCGATGGGGAGGGTTTGCTGCTCCAACTGTAGGCCAGTATGATCATTAGCAGACCGAGCGTAAAGTAAATAAAAATTCGCAACACAAGTCCTCAAATCTTAAAAAAATGTCCACTCAGCAAGTATCGTGAACCTGGGTATAAACTATTAATTATTTGGGAGGTGTGAAACCACCCATGGTTGTTTTTTGGTAACTGCTCGCCTCTCTATGGGTGATCTGTTCCGGAAGACGCCGTAAATACATCCTTGTAGGCTTGGATGCGGCTTCCCTGCCGCATACACTTCCTCCACAGGTCCCCCATAGATGGCTGTTTCGATTAGGGGGCAAGTAGTTACGTTTTTTGTAATATTTATGCTAAATAATTATCTATTATCAATAAGTAATACCATCTTTAAAGTGCTTTCTGAATGATTACAGAAAAGCCATCCCTGGCATTAAATCAAAAGAGTTATTTTGTTAGTAGCTGGCTTAAAAGGTTCGCTTTAGGCTGAGTTTGAGTTGAGGCATACAACGACCTGGCTCCAAAGCGCATTTGATGGGGACGGCCTAACTTTTCCTTGATAAAGTCGATGGCGAATTTTTCGGATAATTGGGCACCGTCCCACTCATAACTTTTGAGATATTGATCATTATCTGCACCTTTTTTATCCCAATTTGCCAGCAATGAGGAGGTATAATACAAACGCTTACCGTCCCAACTGGAGGAAACCATATTGATCTGGGCACCGATTTTCTTTTCATAGATCTGTTTTGGTTTGAATGGATCGGAAATATCAAAGCCACGTGTCATACCGTCCATGAATGTATTGACCCACAGCATGTTGTCATCACTCTGGATTGAAATATCAACGGGAAGGGGAATTTTTGAAGGATCACCAATGTCGGCTACTTCACGTGCTTTCCATTCGCCTTTGTCGTCCTCATGGATGAGCCAGATTTTCGAAGTTAGAGCTGTGCTGGTAAAACAGTAGTTATGATTGGGGTCCCAGGCACAGCGGATTTCCAGTGGTGCTCCCGGAACATCAAATACTTTTTTGGGTTGTCGAGTATGCAAGTTCCATAACACGACAGTATTACCAAAGCGTTTCATGGCTTCAGAGTCCTTGAGCATTTTACCGAAATCCATCATATAGTTTGACCAGCCGGTGAAGGAAGAGGTTAGCATGACATTGCGACGCGGTAGCACTCGTACATCATAGCCATATCCATCGGCGAACTGTCCGGTTTTGACTGCACCATTCAATTGGCTGTCCGTTGGCATCCAGTGAGTGGAAATATATTCTCCCTCATTGGTGTATTCAACCAATGCGGTGCGTCCACCGTGATCTTTGTTGTTGGACAGGCCGGTTATCATCATGCGCCCAGGCAAGGCATAGGTCGTGTGCGGACCGACAACACCGCCACTTTTGGCGACAAAGGAAGTAATGGTTTTATGTAATGTTGGTTTGGCTGGATCGCTGTGTACATCAAAAATAAAAATTTTGTTGGTGTCCAGTCCTGCAGCCCACAGATATTTACGATCGTCAGTAAATCCTGAATGGTGTCCTTCATTGCGTCCTCCAACCGACAGGCTGTTTATGACTTTGCCATAAGATTCTGAGCCTGGGTTAACATCGACTGTGACCAATTTGTCCTGTTCGTCACCAAGGCCTTCCATCCCGAGAGTCCACACATAGACAAAGTCTTCCTGACCGACGATTTTAGCCATGTAGGGTGACATACAGGTTTCATCGGCCTGTGCTTGCATTGCACTAAGGCCGATTAAAGCAACCGTAATCAGTGAAACAACTCCGGCTCGTAACCAACTGGCAGCGGTTACGGAAATACTCAGGGTAAATACATTCATTTTAATAACCTCATTGTCTGTTATATTAGTCTTCAATTTTTAGGGCAGCCGATGGGCATTGCTCAACCACCTTGGCAATTTGATTTTCTGTTGCTCCCTCTATGTCAATCACAAACTCCTCGTTTTCAATTTTAAAGACGCTGGGCAGTGTTTTCACACATATACCTGAATGAATACAAGCGTCTTGATCCCAAGATACGTTCATAGATTTTTCCTCTTTCACAATGGTTGCATTGTTGCAGAATGAATCGATCGATATTCAATTCGTTCATTCTGCGGTTGCTGGGTCAATAATTGTTTTAATTTGGGCGATGCGATTGGCTGGAAACTGGCCCTGTGCGGCGTGTTGGCGAATAGTCTTTTCATCGGGTGCGATATAAACACAATAAATTTTATCGTCTGTGACAAAGCTTTCAAGCCACTGAATTACAGGCCCCATACTTTTTAGTACCGAGCAAGATTTTTGTGAGATGCCTTGTAGTTCATTAGAGGAAAGTTGCCCTGCGTTAGGAATTTCCCGTTCAATTAAATATTTCGGCATAGTGCCCTCCAATAAATGTTGTAAGGTAAAAAAATATGACCAGTCGTTTTTTTAAAAAGTAAAAAATTAGGCTTTAAAATAGCCGTCTAACAAACTATCGTAACAACATCGCAGCGGCGCCACCGACTTTTCAATCTTCATTCGTAATAACACTCCTTGCCAGGTGTCCACCAATAAATCAGCCATCGTTTCCGCTGACAAATCTGTTCTTACCTGGCCTTCTTTTTGGGCTCTGCTCAGACCGTTTTTAAGTAAATCCCGATAACGAGTTACTGCTTTTTGCAGGGAGAAGCGGCAAGTTTCGCTATTATTTCCCAATTCGCCCATTAGATTTCCGAGTAAGCAACCACCTTTGAAATGGTTATTCTCCAGTTCTGTAATTAACTCGTTAAAATAAATCTTGAGAGCAGTCAGTCCATCGTTATTCGGATCGAGTAAATACTTTTCCAGTTGATTTATGAAAGGTTCTATGTAATGTTGAATCACCTCCGCGCAATAGGCTTCTTTGCTCTCAAAATAATTGTAAAATGACCCTTTGGGCATCTGAACTGCGTCAAGAATTTCCTGTAGCCCCGTTCCGTGATAACCCTGGTTCATCAGCATATTCACACCCTGATCGAGTAACTTTTCTCGATTAACCTGTTTTTTCATTACTCTGACCATAGTATTAATTTACGACCGGTCGTCTTATTTGTCAATAAAATTTACAAAAATAATTGGTTACAGCCTGTTTTTTGTCAACTGCCTGTAGTCAGGATTTGATAGAAGCCAGTTTGTTTAGTCGATTAAATTCTAGTTAATAAATATTAGGTAAGATTTTGATATTTTGGGGAAATTATTAATTTAGTCTAATCTGATCGGGTCGATAGAGATGCGCTAAAATGTGTTGGTTAGGATAAACTCATTAAATTCCTAATGGTCAATATTTCCAAAAAATACTTTATTTAGGGGTGACTCAGTGGAGTAATTGAAATTTTAAAAAATTTTCTCTCTGTTGGTGGCTGTCAAAAAACCGAATATTATCAATCATTAGCATGAGCTTTAGATCATATGCTCAGATTTTTGGGTAATAAAACTTACATTTTCTAGAAGGTATTTTTTTACTGTTGAAATTGTTTACAAAATTTTGAATGGCTAATTAATTAATCCATATATAACAATAAAATGGGAATCCTGGCATGATATATGCTATATAGACCATATAATAATAATCGGTGTTTTTAATTTACGCACCGTGCCATTGATTTTAGATTTTTGGGGAAAAGTATGCGAATTTTACAACAAAGTTTTGTTGTAGTGATGATGTATTTGATG
>CAZGQY010000087.1:0-16663 GCA_964528035.1 uncultured Methylococcaceae bacterium
GATGGCTGCTTATCGGCTGATATACCCGTCAATACAACAATGATGGAGTACTAGTTTGGCAATCACTGTATATCCGGCAGTGCAGCGTTTAGAAATTTGATCAACGGAAATGCCTGTTGATAACCGGCAGCGACGACCGATACGAAATCCGGTGATAACACTTGGCTATCATCGAACGAGTGGTAGGCTAAAAACCCTTTGCGCTTCAGCCATTCAGCGTGTAGGTGGTTTTTGTCGTAGCCGCGCGGTATGGTTTTCAGTGTGTCGCCACGTAACTCGCCAAAATAGGCATGAAAATCCGGGTTTTTGACAATCGCTTCGAAGGCTTCGCCTTGGTTCGCGATTTCAGCTCGAATCCTTTTAAGCCATGGCGAGGGTGGTTGGTATGAACCGCAGGCGATGCGTGTTAAACCGGGTTCCACATGGATGTAGTACCCTGCCAGGCCTTTGTCGACCCTGCGCCCATTCGCGACCAGGTGGGCACCAAAGCCAGGTTTATACGGCGTTTTGTCACGGCTAAAGCGCAGGTCGCGGTGGGTTCGGAACATACAATCTTCGGCGACCAGCCAGTCCAGGGTAGTGTCGAAGCGTGCAGTGACCGTTATTAGGTCATCCAGAAAGTCGGCGAAGTTATTCCGGGAGTACTCGTATTCAGCTTTATTAGCATTGAACCAGTTCCGGTTATTGTTTTTCCTGAGTTCACTCAGAAAACTCATCATGGCCCGATCGATTTGCACAGATTTCATTGATGAGTTTATTCCTCAATAAAAATCAAAAACTTAAAGGTATATTAGTTTGCCCATAATGCTGAAATAGCTTATCGGTTTTTTTAAACCCTTATATATGAGACTAACCTCTCAAAGCGATTACATTTTATAGTTAAGCAGACAAAGATTGAAACGCATCTTGATAGTTGTTGTGACAGCGGGTATAAAAATCTTCCTGCATCAACCGTGCACGCCATTGTTTGGTATTGGGGTATTCGGACAAATCCAGTCCACAGACTTCAGATGGATCAAGCCAGGCAAGCAATACGAAATCGGCCAAAGTGAGTTCGTCCATTGCGAAATGTCTAAAATTTCCGAGTTGGCTTTCAACAATGGGCAAAAAACGGTCAAAAAAATTGAGTCCGTCCTGTAAAGACCGTTCGTCTTTATCGATATTAATTACTTTGTAGAAAACTCGGTTAAAAAATATTTTCTCCATAGCCCTGGCGATATGTTGAGTCGCGAATTCTGTCCACTGATTAACCAGCGCTCGTTTTTGCAATTCCTCGGGATAAAGGTCGGATTTGGCTTTCTCGGCAAGATAACGTGTAATGGCTCCGCTTTCAAAGAGACGAAATCCACTGTCATCCATTGCTGGAACCTTACCAGCAGGGTGGATTGTGAGAAATTCAGGGTTTTGGCCCTCACCAGTGAGAAGATTCACTCGAACATATTCATAGTCAATATTAATGCTGTTTGCCACAAAGCGCACTCTATTCGCCCAGGTAGATGCATCGAAACCGTAAATTTTTAACATTGTCAGATCCTCCAAGTTAGTACTATACGGTACAATAATTTTTAAAGGCTCGCAAAAATAGTGGGTTTTCGCGTTCTCTTGATCTATACAAAGGAGGTTATTGGAGAATTTATTCTTGAGGAAAGAAAACCAATTCTCGGGTGTTTAATCAATCTTCAACAGGAAAAGTGTTTATATCAGTACCAATCTTCGAGGGTAAGGCCGGGAACGCGGGAAAATTCATTGATATTATGAGTGACTGGAATTGCACCATTTGCCAGGGCTGTTCCGGCAATCAATTTATCCATTGGGCCAATGGGAGTTTCTTGTGACTCCAGATTGGCTCGAATTTGTGCTGACGATTTAGCTTCTAACTGCGTGTAAGAGATACAATGTATAGTGTTGAGTAATTCAGTGAATTGTTTTCTACGCCGGGTCGTTTGTGTCGACTTGGCCAGTCCGACTTCGATTTTATAGACAGTAATTACACTGGTGGCAATGTTCGCAGGCGGTGTATTGATTAAATATTCGCTGACATGGCCTTTATTTTTGAAAAAATAAATCAGCATATTTGTATCTAGAAGATACATTAGAATGGTTCTCGAGGAGCATCCTTGATTGTCATTCTGCGCAGATCATCTACATCCAGAAAATCCCGCCAAGTACCGGACAGGGCTTTGACCGAATCTGGCCAATGATTTTCGGTTTGTTGTTGGATAATCTGAGCGACCCAGCGACGGACAAAAATTCCAGCGGCATTGGCTTCGCTTTTAATTTTGTTGCCAGTTTATCATCGACATAGATGGTAACTTATCCCAAATATATTTAATGCGATTTTTAGAGCATAGAGTTGCTTAGGTATGTTTTTATGCATAATTATATATGGTACTGACCCCTTAAAAATATTAAAAATACTCTCGATTGCGGCTCAATTGAATTATCGGCTACCCCTGGCTTCAGGAAGGCGGAATTCTATTTCGTTTTGGATTTTTTTCGCCAGTCTCGATATCCAAATATTATAGTTTTCATGAATACTTTGGCCATCATAGTCTAGGTTTTCACTGTTTACATAATAGATATCAAACGATGTTCTGCTATATCGTATCGATACAGTTGCGGAATGATCTCTAATGTGTCGAACAGCTTTTATGTTCCCATCCGATACTATTTCAGTCTGCCATCCCAATCGTCGACCTGCTGACCAAATTGCTTCTGCAATTTCTTCTTCGGATGCGGACATCCTGGGAGATATTGATACGTCTTTAGCATTATAGATCGGCGCAGACCGACAGCCACACAATAATACCAGCGCTACAACAATGAAATTATTTCCAGGATGAGCCCGCCAATAATTTTGGTTCATGGCTTAATAACCTAATTCTTTTGTAGATTCCATTGAAATAAATCTATACTATCATCCTTTGTGCGTTTTATACGAGAGATTTAACTATGGTGAAAGTTTCTTTATTCGTAACGCTGTTTTTTGTGCTATCCGGGTGCGCATTCACCGATCTTGATCTTGAAATGCCAGCCAACGGATTGGAAAATCCGATTATTGGGGGAAAAGATCGTGAAATTTTCATAACTATTCCGTTCGCTGATAAGACACCTTCGCCTAAGCGATGTGGCATGAAAAAGAATGGGTATAATATGGATACGGCAGACGCTATCTGTACAACTCCTCCTGGAACATGGCTCGCCAAGCTGCTTGCTGACGAGTTGCGCGCCTCGGGATTTACTTTAATCGAGAGTGCTGCCGCGAAAAAAGATAATGCTCTGGTAATAAATGGAACGATATCAAAGGTATTTGTCGAGCCAATAATTGGTTTTTGGAGCGGGAGTCTCGAAGCAGATTTAGAAGTTAGTTTAGTTGCGACGACCGCAAGTGGCTTGAAAGCCGAGCGAAAATTCTTTTCCAAAGGTATCAAGAAAGGGCTCTTTGCTGCAACACAAACTCCGTACCAAACAGCGCTAAAAAGAGCGACAGATCAACTTCTTGAAGATATGGTAGAAGCAATATTCTACCTTATGAACACATACTCAAACTTAGACGTAAATAAATCTGTTTATTCTAACGACGAGGCTGCATATCCATGAAAAATCACTGGCAACTTATGATCGTAATAGCGTTTTTCTTGTTGGCCTGCACATCACGTCATGTAGTTGTTTTGCCCGAGGATGCGAAAGATCTTAGTGATAAACAATGGAAAATTCTACAGGAACCGTTACCTAAGGTAGAGTCACCAGCCACTATTGAAAATGAAGGGTAATACACCAATTTTTGGCAGGAACATCCACGAAAATACTTAGCCTGGTGGATTATGAGGATACAAAAGAAAAAAATGCTATCCCCGATGAAAAGAATGATTCCAATAATGTCTCATCTGAAAAAACAGAAGGTATATCAACAAATATTTTTTGTAAGCAGTGTGGAAAAGAAACGCCCCCTGACACAATATTAGGCCTTCCTCGATGCCCGTCTTGTGGGATACTTCGAAGTTTGGTGAAGTGAGAATGACGATGAATAGTTTTTTTTAATGGAATTCTACGCAGGAGCGAATAAAGGTGAATAAAAAGAGGTCAGTATACTGACCTCTTAAATTACCCTAAATTCTACCCTTAGATTTTATATTCTTTCATAGATAAGTAATTTACAAAGAAGCCGCCGAGAAATAAATCAAGGTCGGCTCTTTTGTATTAACCACGTCAGCGCTCCGGTAACTATAGTATTTATCCGTTATTGCTAACTACTACTAAATTCGCCTCCGATTTTATTAAAACTTTGAATTATCCGACCAATAAATGCCTCTGATGAAATAGAAGCTGCGAGGCAGAATCCGGCTAGAATAAATCCTTTTTCTGAACTTTTATGTATATCAGTAAGTAGATTGCTCGTTAATATGTGTAGAAGCAATGGAACTAAAAATGCTGCTCCTATCCCAAGAAGAATCGATACATGAAGATCAATATTCCTTAAAGCTTTTTTCTTTACATCACCTTTGTTAACTTTTGGCTCTGTCTTATGCGCATTATCTTCCGCTGATTTAGTGCCCTCTTCATCATCAACTTCATTGGGTTTTATTTTTCGATAGTAATTTGCTATAAGACCACCAAATGCACCCGAAAGAACAATAACACATAAAATACCTAGGTTAACTCTAGTAATTTTATCGGTATTATCAATTAGTGTCACATAGATTGCGATGCCGAGTACTAAAAGTATCATCGCGATGACTATAAAAGTTGTCCATTTATCCTCCAGATGTCTTTTATCCTCTGGTGTTTTAGCCAAAGGTTTTGCACCACGAAAATAACCCCAAATAAAACCTAAAAAAGTGAAAAATAAGAAACCACTTAAACAATATTTATCCACAAAAAATCTCCATTTAATGATTAGAATAGGGGTACAAGAATCCTTAGTATATGATTTAATCCATATCGATTATAACAAAATAGCTAAACAACAAAACGTAGAACGTAAATTGTTAGACGGGTATATAAAGGGGTCAGTACCATAAAAACTAAGGCATAAAAGCACTCCGTATGCTATTCTCATATTCCTAATACATTTCCCTAAACACTTACTATGCGCACAACAATAAATATCGATGATCAGCTTTTACAATCCGCCAAACATCTGGCTATTGAACAAGGAATCAGTTTGGCTCACGTAATCGAAAATGCATTGAGAGAATCCTTGTCTAAACCGATAAAAAAGGGTCAACCGGTTCAGCTTATTACTACTAAGGGCTCGGGTGTTAAACCTGGTGTCGATCTGGAGAGCAATCACTCTTTACTGGATATCATGAATGACTAGAATGATGCTAATGGATGTAAACGTATTGGTTTTTGCCCATCGCGAAGATGTACGTGATCATATGGCTTACCGGGAATGGTTGGAGCAAGTCATTAATTCTAATATCGCTTATGGATTTTCAGAGCTTGTATTAAGCGGGTTTATTCGGATTGTGACGCACAAAAAGATATTTGAAAAGCCATCATCGTTGCAGGATGCTATTGAATTTGCTGAGCAGGTTAGAAATGCTCAACAGGCCGTTGCATTGGTTCCAGGTGCTAAACATTGGCCGCTTTTTATCCAGTGTGCACGTTCGATATCCGCATCGGGGAATGCCATTCCTGATGCCTACCATGCGGCATTGGCTATGGAATGGAAATGCGACTGGGTGACGACAGATAAAGGGTTTCGTCGTTTTAAAGGTTTACGCGTCAGGCATCCTCTGAAATAAAGGGATTCACAATGCCCCGGAAGCCTCGATTCTACCAGGCTGATATCCCAGCTCATGTGATCCAGCGTGGACACAATAAAGCCCCGATTTTTTTTTGCGATCACGATTATCTGGAGTATTTGCGCTGTTTGAAATCATCGGCTGATGATTCTGGTTGTTTTATTCATAGCTATGTTTTAATGACCAATCATGTACATTTGCTGGTCACACCGTTATCTATTGATTCAATCGGTCGATTGTTTCAGGGATTGGGTCGTCAATATGTTCGATATATTAACAACACATACAATCGAAGTGGCAGTCTATGGGAAGGGCGGCATAAAGGTCATATCATAGATTCAGATGCTTATGTTTTGACCTGTATGCGTTATATCGAGATGAACCCTGTACGGGCCCATATGGTGGATTCCCCTGCTGACTACCGTTGGTCAAGTTATGCGGCTAATGCTTGGGGGATCGAAAATGCGATTATTCAACCCCATGGCCAATATCTAGGTTTATCGAAATATTCCGGTAAGAGACTGACTTATTATCGATCATTATTCGATAGCGATTTATCGGTCGATGAACTGGAGCTAATTCAACATAGCGTGCAGTCCGGTACACCTCTAGGTAATGCTCGTTTTAGGAGGCATATTGAAAGTGTGTTAGGCAGGTCAGTGGGGCAAATGAAACGAGGACGGCCGCCGAAGCGTATGGCGTAATATCAGCAGGATTTGCAGCAAGGATCGGGTGGTGTTTACAGGTGGACGAGTAATAAGCAGAGCTTGTACCTTTATGCAACTTTTATTCTCACACCCTCCGATCCAGTTTCCTATAACCAATCGCCTCACTGACATGATTCAGTTTAATGGATTTTGAATCATCGAGATCTGCAATTGTTCTGGAAGTTTTCAATATGCGGTGATAGGCGCGATGCGATAAGCCAAAACGATCCATTGCCTGTTCAATGAGTTTATGACCGGTATCTCCCGGTTGGCAATACTTTTTTACTTGGGGGGCGGTTAACGAAGCATTGCTTTGGCCGCACCTTTGCAGTGCGCGGTTCCTGGCTTTAATCACACGTTGTTTAATCTGAGCGCTGGTTTCTTCACCCTGCGGAGCACCGTTGCGTAGAATCTCATGTGATACCCGGGGAACATCAATATGCATGTCGATACGATCAAATAGCGGGCCGGAAATCCGGTTGCGATGGCGTTGTACTTGTTCTGAAGTGCAGTTACACCGACCTGAGACGTCGCCCAGGTATCCACAGTAACAGGGATTCATCGCCGCTATCAGCTGAAATCGGGCTGGGAAATCTGTTTGGTGATTGGCTCTGGATATGGTTATCGATCCTGTCTCCATGGGTTCTCGTAGAACTTCTAATGCTTTTCTGTCGAACTCAGGCAATTCGTCCAGAAATAATGTGCCATTGTGGGCCAGTGAAATTTCACCGGGTCCGGGGTTGCTGCCGCCTCCGACAAGTGCGACAGCGGATGCACTATGGTGTGGTGCACGGAAAGGTGGATGTTTCCATTGATCCAGATTCAGGCCATTTTTACTGATCGAAGCGATAGAAGCACTTTCCAGTGCCTGGTCTTCGTTTAGGGGTGGGAGAATGGTCGGCATCCGTTCTGCAAGCATGGATTTTCCAGTCCCTGGAGACCCTACCATAATCAAATTGTGCATCCCTGTGGCCGCGATTTCCAGGGCTCTTTTTACATGGAAATGTCCATGAACATCTTGAAAGCATTTACCTTGGTAAATCTGTTGTTTTGGTTTGGCTGAAGTATGCCTAATGATTGGTTTTTGCTTGTTGATATGTGCGCAGACTTCAAGCAAATGGTTTGCTGCAAAAACTACGGATTGGTTAACCAATGAGGCTTCATCAGCATTTTGATCGGGTAGAATGAGTGCTCTATCCGCATCTCGAGTTTTCAGGGAAGCCAGCAAGGCGCCTTTTACAGGGCGCAGGCTACCGCCTAATGATAATTCACCGATGCATTCATATTCTCTAAGCGAGTCTTTATTGACCTGGTCGGATGCTGCGAGTATTCCTAATGCGATGGCCAGGTCAAACTGTCCGCCTTCTTTCGGCAGATCTGCGGGGGCAAGGTTTATTGTGATGCGCCGTGCTGGAAATTCAAAATGTGAGGTTAGTAGTGCACTTCTGACCCGATCTTTGCTTTCCTTTACCGCAGTTTCCGGTAAACCAACGATTGATAAGGATGGTAATCCATTTGAAATGTGAACTTCAACTGTAACCAGTGATGCATGAATTCCCTGACGGGCGCGACTGTAAACGATGGCAAGCGACATACTTCTCTTGTCGGACGTTCGCGGGTTTTCTTGAGAGCTGATTTTTGGTCAACTGGCGGTATGTGGAAATCGCTAACTCGCCAGGGTTACTAGATTACTTGATAATCTTTGCTTCCAGTTGAGCTATTTGTGATTCCAGGGCGTCGACTTTTTCTCTGGTTTTTGCGAGTACGGCACGTTGTACGTCAAATTCTTCGCGGGTGACCAGGTCCATTTTAGCAAATGAACTTTGTAACACAGAGCGGAAATTTTTTTCCAGATCTTTTTGTACATGTTGCAGGCCGGGCGGCAGGCTTTCGTTAAGGCGCTGCACAAGGCTCTCTATGGATTGATTTAGCATAGGGTTAAGCATACCGGATTTCTTTGGGTCAAGTCCAGTGTACCAAAGGGCTCGTGTGCGCCATTATGGTGCTTTTTGTGAGTACAGGAATTATCCTGGTGCGATATAGGTGGGTTTATTAAAATATAACGATTTTAAAATATAGTTAATATAGTATTCGTAAGTAGGCATGCTAATTGCTTATTTCTATACTGTTGTAGGATCGAAGTAATTTGTTGAATGATCCCACCTGCAGTAAATATCAAATACCCGGTTACAGCTACGTTGGGTATCCATAATAATAGTTTAGAAATTACTTAGGAGGCTTAAATGAAATTAGTTACAGCAATTCTCAAGCCGTTCAAAATGGATGATGTTCGTGAGGGATTGTCAGATATTGGCGTTACTGGCATAACTGTTACAGAAGTGAAAGGCTTTGGGCGGCAAAAGGGGCATACCGAACTCTATAGAGGGGCGGAATACGTGGTAGATTTTCTTCCAAAAATTAAGATGGAGGTTGCGGTTGTTGACGATCAGTTGGACAAGGTTGTCGACGTTATTTCTCAAACCGCGAATACTGGCAAGATTGGAGACGGTAAGATTTTTGTTTCTAATCTGGAGCAGGTAATTCGAATCCGTACAGGTGAAACCGGAGCGGAAGCCCTTTAAACATCGTAATAACGAATGGGGAGAAAATTATAATGATAAATTCTAAAATTGAGGGCGGTATCTCTAGCCGTCTGTTGAAGGTGATTTTTATTTTGGCTACCGTGTTGTTCCCGGTAGTTGTATTTGCGCAGGACGAAGCTGTCTTGAATTCTGGTGATACGGCGTGGATGTTGACATCTATGGCGCTGGTTCTGTTTATGACCATACCGGGATTGTCGCTGTTTTATGCCGGTATGGTAAGAAGCAAAAATCCTTTGTCTGTAATGATGCAATGTTTTGCAATCACCTGTCTGATAACCATATTGTGGGTATTGTATGGCTATAGTCTGGCTTTTGGTGAAGGTGGAAAGTTTGTCGGAGATTTAAGCAAAGCTTTCATGAATGGTGTCGGGGTGGATACCCTAAGTGGAACCATACCTGAATCAGTGTTCTCTATGTTTCAATTGACTTTTGCGATTATCACGCCTGCATTGATTGTCGGTGCATTTGCGGAACGGATGAAGTTTTCAGCGATGCTTTGGTTCATGGGATTGTGGGTAACGATTGTATACGCACCGGTTTGTCACTGGGTCTGGGGTGGCGGTTGGCTAGGTGATCAAGGCGTGCTGGATTTTGCTGGTGGAACAGTTGTTCATATCAATGCAGGCATTGCAGGCCTCGCCTGCGCAATCATGCTGGGTAAACGTAGGGGATATACTGAGGTTGCCATGCCTCCGCATAGCATGGTGCTAACTCTGGTCGGAGCAGGTATGCTTTGGGTAGGTTGGTTTGGATTTAACGCGGGTAGTGAATTAGCCGCTGACGGTACAGCAGGTATGGCCATGGTGGTCACGCAGATAGCAACAGCAGCAGCAGCTCTTACCTGGATGTTTGTAGAATGGAAAATTCATGGCAAACCCAGCGCTTTGGGTATTGCTTCAGGAGCAGTAGCAGGATTGGTTGCAATTACACCGGCCTCTGGTTATGTAGGCCCTATGGGTGCGCTGGCAATTGGGTCTTGTTCTGGTTTGGGGTGCTATATCGTCGCGGTGCATGTAAAACGCGCATTGGGGTTTGATGACTCACTTGACGCATTTGGTGTCCATGGTATAGGCGGTATTATTGGAGCGCTATTGACCGGTGTTTTTGCTGATGCTGCACTGGGTGGTGTTGGCCTTGCAGAAGGTGTCAGCATTGGTGCGCAGGTATGGAATCAAAGTATTGGGATTTTTGCGACTATTGCCTATTGTTTAGTCGTCAGCCTGATTCTGCTAAAATTGTTGGATATCGTTATTGGACTGCGGGTATCTGAAGATGAAGAAGCTGAAGGTCTTGATCTGGCGCTACATGACGAAAGAGGTTATAACTTATAAAAAATAGATCGATTTATCTTATGGTGTTTTTTAGGAGCGCTTCGGCGCTCCTTTTTTATGGTCGATAGTTTGTAAACCTAAGTAATAACGTGGTTTTTTTCGCGCTCGTTTTGAAACCCAGTAAATACACCTTGTGTAAATATTCCTTAAATGGCTTATTTCCTAGCCTTGTAGGAGAAACCAACAGAAAACGCGAAATATTGAAGACTGAACTAATACACTGGCCAGGCTCTTTCTCAGGATTAATTGCACCAACTGTATTATCCCTTAGCTTTATCCTCTAAATACTGAAAGAGTTTTATTGCGTACCAAATGGGGGCGTCGGGCTGCCCTGTTTCGGTGAATGGTGTACACTAATGGCGCGTTTAATAATAAAAAAGCGGGGGATATATGAAATTGATTACTGCAATAGTAAAGCCGTTCAAGCTCGATGATGTTCGAGAGGCGCTTTCTGATGCTGGGTTGGCAGGGGTAACGGTTACTGAAGTAAAAGGATTTGGAAGACAAAAAGGCCATACTGAACTGTATAGAGGCGCGGAATATGTAGTGGATTTTCTACCAAAAGTGAAACTGGAAGTCGCTGTTTCGGAAGATGATCTTGACAAGGTGGTTGAAGCCATTGCGAATGCTGCTAAAACTGGAAAGATTGGTGACGGCAAGATATTTGTTTGCGATCTGGAGCAGACTGTACGGATTCGCACCGGTGAAACCGGCGATCATGCGCTGTAACCGGGGTATTAAAAATGAAAAATCTTATTTATACGGTATGCATAACTTTATTAATATTTCCTTTCAACGTTTTTGCGGATGAACTCAATCAGGCCAATACAGCCTGGATTTTAACTTCAACCGCACTTGTTTTGTTCATGACTATACCCGGGTTGTCATTGTTCTACGCAGGTTTGGTTCGCGCCAAGAACGTATTATCTGTATTGATGCAATGTTTTGTGATTACTTGTGCAGTTTCTATTTTGTGGTTAATCGGGGTTTATAGTCTGGCTTTTTCGGACGGTGGAGAGACTCAGGCGTTGATCGGTGGGTTAGCGAAAAACATGGCTTCGGGAATTGGAAAGGATGCTCTGGTTGGTGATATTCCGGAGACCGTGTTTTTTATGTTTCAGATGACATTCGCGATAATCACGCCGGCGTTAATAGTGGGTGCATTTGCTGAGCGCATGAAGTTTTCCGCGATGTTGATTTTTAGCATGGTATGGCTAGTCGTGGTTTATGCGCCGGTTTGCCATTGGGTATGGGGTGGTGGCTGGTTAGCAGATCGTGGATTTATGGATTTCGCCGGAGGATCGGTCGTGCATATTAATGCGGGCGTCGCGTCTTTGGTAGCCGCTCTGGTTATGGGACGTCGTGCTGGATTTCCTGAAACCCCCATGCCGCCGCATAATTTGACTATGTGTGTAACCGGCGCTGGAATGTTATGGGTGGGTTGGTTTGGCTTCAACGCGGGCAGCGCGTTGGCTGCGGATGGGTCTGCGGGTATGGCGATGTTGGTGACCCATATTGGTGCTGCCTCTGGTGCACTAATGTGGATGGCGATTGAATGGGTTCGTTTTGGCAAACCCAGTGTGTTGGGTATTGTAACTGGAATGGTCGCTGGCTTGGGGACAATTACTCCAGCATCTGGTTATGTTGGACCTGTTGGTGCATTGGTTATTGGTAGCCTCGCAGGCGGAGTTTGTTTTACCGCAACGCAATTTATTAAACGAGTTATGAAAATAGATGACTCGCTTGATGTTTTTCCAGTACATGGGGTTGGTGGTATTTTAGGAACTTTACTGACAGCCGTGTTTGCATCTGCCAGTTTGGGTGGTATGGGCTTGGCTGACAGTGTTTCTATTAGCGATCAACTGATTGTGCAATTGATCGGTGTTATAGCAACGATTGTCTGGTGCGCGGTGGGAAGTTTTATTATTCTAAAAATTTTAGATGCAACCATAGGACTTCGAGTTGAGGTAGATGATGAAACCATGGGTTTAGACGTGGTTCTGCATGAAGAAACGGGCTATAACATGTAGACAGGAAAATTATCTTTGGCACAATAAAACCTGTCAGGTAAGGTTTTCCATTTAAGATGGATCAGAGAGGTCTAAATGAAAGCTGGCTTCATAGGCTTAGGTGCTATGGGTACCCATATGGCTCGAAACATTTCGCAAGCGAGCTATTTGCATGCAGTATGGAACAGAACACGGTCAAAAGCTGAAGCTTTATCAAAGCAATGGCATCTCCCGGTTGTAGGAAGCCCGGAAGATTTAGCAAGACAAGTTGATTTGGTGTTTTGTTGTGTATCTGCAGACAAGGATGTCATGCAAATTATCAATGCGATATTGCCCGGTATTAAGCCGGGCGATATCGTTGTTGATTTGTCGACCGTTAGCTCTGAAACAGCTAGAGCAGCGGCTTTTTCTCTGGAAAAGCACGAGGCGTCATTTCTGGATTCTCCGGTGTCAGGTGGAATTGAGGGCGCACGAAATGGGACTCTGGCTATGATGGTGGGTGGTGATGCACAGGTTCTGGGGCGAGTGATGCCTGTATTAGAGGCTATGGGAGAACGCATTATCCATATGGGGCCAGTGGGTTCCGGGCAGAATGCGAAGGCGGTTAATCAAATAATGGCTGCTGGTATAAATGAGGCTGTTACTGAAGCTTTGGCGTTTGGTGAATATCAGGGCCTGGATATGGACCGTCTAATAGAGGTTGTATCCAATGGCGCAGCAGGTAATTGGTTCCTGCAGCACCGCGGTGTGTCTATGACACAAGACAGTTTTGCGCCAGGGTTCAAGTTAAAGCTCCATCATAAGGATTTAAAAATTTGTCAACAAGCTGCTTGGAAATCGAATTGTTGCTCGGGCGTTGTAGATCGTATTCTTGAGGACTATGAAACTTTGATGGAGCAGGGTTATGGTGATGAAGATATTTCAGCGTTGTATCGTTTGAAGCGACCGGAATGATCAACGTAGCGGAAAAATTGATTGTCCATCAACAGGTATTGAAAGCATGTTCATTGTGTCCGGATATGGTAGGGCCAGTGGTTACCGGCCAGCCTGTTGAATCAAGAATAGTCCTTGTTGGACAGGCACCGGGTGCTAAAGAAGGTGAATTTGCCAGGCCCTTCGCCTGGACAGCCGGAAAAACTCTTTTTAAATGGTTCAATGAAATTGGACTGGATGAACAATTTTTCAGAAGCCGGGTTTATATGGCTGCAGTGTGTCGATGTTTTCCAGGAAAAAACCCAAAAGGTGGGGATCGTGTGCCTACAGAGCGTGAAATTCAAAACTGCTCGGTGTGGATGGAATCAGAACTGGATTTACTGGAGCCGGATCTGCTCATACCGGTGGGTAAGTTAGCGATCAAACAGTTGTTGACTTTTGACAAGCTAAAACAGGTGGTCGGAACAAAACAGCGGATCATTCGTAACAATCGTGATATAGATATCATACCTTTGCCACATCCCTCTGGTGCATCAACCTGGCATCGAATGGAGCCTGGAAAATCATTGCTGAAAAAGGCATTGCGGCTGATTCAAGAGCATCCAGCGTGGTTAGATGTGTGTGGAAATTAGCTGATTTATTCGGTGACTGTTCCTCTGAAAGCACGTAAGCTTGGTTGTTCTGGCTTCTTGCAACAGAGGTGATGCAGCAGAGCTTAGATGGACATACTCGTGTGTCCGAAATAATCAATCGCTAGCATCTTAACCACGAAACATGCTGAATAGACATAATCCCTACCCTAAACTCTTCCCATCAAGAAATCGCCCTGCCCATGCCAGCACCTGCTGAAAAGGTATTTCACTTAAAGTGCCAAACAATGCTTCGTTTTTGAATTTTCCACGGCTTAATACTGGTGACGGGATGCCGCAAAGAAAACGGGCTAAGGGGCGTGGGGATTTTAAAATTGTATGGGAGTGGGTGTTTTGGGAAAGAAAGATGCTTATTTTTTCTCCGATAGATTCCGGTATGTTGTGTTTGACGCGTTCGGTTAACTGTACTTTGCCCTGTAAACACCAGGAGCAATGACCGCAAGGTTGTTTGAGTTGTTCGCTAAAATGTTTGGCAAGTTGAGCTGTTTGGCAAGTATCACTGTTTATTAATTCCAATACCTGATGCAGTCGGTTAATTTCTGCTGTTTCTCTTTTTCGCATACGTTGAAATAATTGTTCAGACAGGCTTTTAAAGTTATCAGGTTTTTTGATCTGTCGGTATCGATGTCTGACACCAGCAACTTTAACCTCCAGCATGTCTTTTTCAGCCAACCAGTCCAGAGCACGAATAATTCGATTTCTGTCGCTTTGCAGCGCTGTTGCCGCTGTTGACGGGTCGAGGTTAAACCAGATTTTGGCTTTGCTCGCTTGTTTAAACAGGCCAGTCAGAAATTGTTTGCGGTCGCCCTCGAATTGATTGAGAATTTCTGTTGAAGTCATCAAGGGTTTGAAACTGTAGTTTTGATAAAATGGTGTGCCTCCTTGCAAATAATCGTCCAGTTCCAGGTATGTGAGTAAGGTGCGTAATACCAGAGGTCGTATATCAGTCTCATGAGAAAGCCCGTAAAGATCGATTTCAAGTTGCGCATCGCCAGTAAAAATATTCTCGATTAAGCACAGCACTGCTTGCAGATCTGGTGTGTCGCCGTAGACAAAGTTTTCGAGTATCGTCAAATCGTCTGTGCAGGCTAGAATATGACAGACTGAAGACAGGTTATCACGCCCTGCTCTGCCAATTTCCTGAGCGTAGTTTTCCAGACTTTTTGGTAAATTGTAATGGTAGATATAGCGGATATTCGCCTTGTCGACACCCATTCCGAAAGCAATGGTCGCAACTACGATCCCTTGCTCTGATGCCATGAACCATTCTTGAATCTGGCTGCGCTTTTCGTCCTTCATGCCCGCATGATAGGCTTTGCTCGGCAGACCACCCCCCTGTAAATATTCTGCCAGATCCTCAGCGGTTTGCTGCAAAGTCACGTAAATAATTGTAGCGCCGGATGCTTCTTTATTCAGGCTGTCGAGTAATACCTGGTTTCTATCATGGAAACTGACCGGTGTAATCCGCAAGTTTAAATTTTCTCGATAGAAGCCCGTTCGTACCGCATGTTGATCGGCTATATCAAAACTATGCTGAATGTCGCTAAGTACCTGGTCTGTGGCGGTGGCGGTCAGAGCCAATATGCGTTCTGCATGGAAGTCGTGGGCGAATCCGACCAGTTTTAGATAATCGGGACGGAAATTATGCCCCCATTCGGATATACAATGTGCTTCATCTACAGCGAATAAAGAAATATGCAAAGGACGTATGGTTTCGCGAAAACGTTCATTGTTAAAACGTTCGGGAGCAACGTAGAGTATTTTTAAATGCCCTTCTCGAAGTTGATTGATAACGTGACGATAGTCCTCTGCAGTTAGTGAGGAATCCAATCTTTGGGCGCAAATTCCCTTCAAGCTTAAAGCGTCGATCTGGTCTTTCATTAAAGCAATGAGGGGTGAGACGATCAAAGTAATGCCTGGTAGAAGTAGTGCCGGAAGCTGATAACATAATGATTTTCCGCCGCCAGTTGGGAAAACAGCGGCAGCTGAATGGCCATCTAACAGGCTATTTATGACTTGATATTGACCGTCGCGAAATTCTTGAAAGCCAAATGTATTTTGTAAGGTTTTATAGATATGATCTTTCATTGCTACCCTACCCTTTTCGATTTTTTAAAAAATGTCCGATTACTTTTCGGTTGATTCAGATTGTATGGTGAGTTCGATAAACTTAGCTTTCGGTCACCGCAATATCTATACCGGTGTTCTATTTGTTTCAGAGTTGGGTGTATTCATAATCGGTATGGCCTTGCGAATCAATACATATCGCCAGTTCGGATGATTATTCTGTGAAGTTGGTTACAAAACCTGCTTTTCCGCAGCAGCTAAGTCGGTTGCCAGGCGATCTACGGTATGGCTATTTGAGGATGGATGTGTTGACAGGGAACTTGGTTTTATATGCCGTTGTCGAATTCAGTGGGCTAACCGGATTCCGGAGCTTTGTATTCCAGTCGGATTCTTGCTACCTGGATTTTAATGCATTAATAACTCTTGGATGGCATCGATACCGGTCTGAGCGCAGGATTCGTCCTGGTCGTTGCAGTAGCCCCAGCTGGCGGTCTGCGCGGCGTGCAGGAGCACGAGGAGGCTCGCGAACCGCTGCCTCGTGATCACCATGACGGCGCTTCCGCACGGGCGGCGCCGTGAGCTCGCCCTTTTTCCACGGCTGCGTCGCCGCCTC
>CAZGQY010000088.1:0-13658 GCA_964528035.1 uncultured Methylococcaceae bacterium
AAGACAAACAATAATCCTGCGTCATTCTTTCGCATATTATTAAAACCTCGCTCCTAATTGCTAATATTTCGAGAAATTTCTAATTTTGGTTAATTAACTCCACCGGGCAAAAGCCTAAATTAGATCTATACTTCCCATTTCTATCGATGCTTTTATGGGGAAAATTAATATGCCGCAAAAAATACTGTATTCTCTAAATCCAGCCGCAAACATAAGTCCTTTTGATGTCACCATTGCTGCGGACGCCGGTTTTGATCAAATTCTCCCCATTACCAACGTTCACCCGGAAAATGTAACCGCAATCGTTCAGGATGCGATCTTTTGTCGACCACCAAAGCGATTTAATGATTCAGGGATTTTTATCGGCGGTCGCGATGTACACCTCGCAACCGATATGTTCATGTATGCCAAAAAAGCCATGGTGGGTGATTTTCAAGTCGGGGTTTTTGCCGACCCAAATGGTGCATATACCACTTCAGCAGCCGTTGTATCCCTGATCCAGAAACACTTAATCGATCATCATGGCGGTGGTTTAAAAGGCCGTAATGTGGCAGTTTTTGGACCCGGTCCTGTAGGCATGTGTTCCGCTGTTCTTGCCGCAAAAGATGGTGCGACTACACGCTTGTGTCAATTGACCGCTGATGATGATAAACATGTCGCCTTACGGTTTTGTGAACGTTACCAGGTTAAAGTGGATTGGGTTTCTGCGCTGACCCATGATGAAAAATCTGAGGCACTTCAGGATATCGATGTAGTCATCTGCGTAGCAAAAGCTGGAATCCGTATCCTCGAAACGGAAGAACTGGACAGAGCAAAGCACCTGCTGGTCGTCACTGATACCAATGCGGTTCCGCCTAGCGGTGTTGCCGGTGTTGGCATGCAGGATCTCAATACACCGATAGAATATGCGGGAGGTACATTCAGTAGTTTTGGCGCCCTGGCTATCGGTAATATCAAATATAAAACAGAAATCGGACTTTTCAGACACATGCAGGAATCCGAGCAGGCTGCATTAATCGATTTTCCTGAAGCCTATAAATTTGCGTTAACGATGGTAGAATCTTAGTTCTTTGTAGGCAATTCGCTTGGGATGCGAAAAAGGCAAAATCCAACCTTCAAAAACATGGCGTCTCATTTGAGGAAGCGGCCACAGTTTTTCGTGATAAACTTTCTGTCACAGGTTTTGATCCAGTTCATTCAACCGACGAAGATCGTTTTGTAACATTTGGCATCTCAAAAGAAAGTCGTCTTCTTGTCGTATCGCACACCGAAGATAAATTTATTCGGATTATTTAGTTGTAGAATTGCAACGAAGCGAGAACGAGAAATCTACGAAAAAGGTTGACCTTATGAACAGTGATGAATTAAGACCCAAGTATAAACGTTCCGATTTTGGCGAGTTAATTCGCGGCAAATATGCTACCCGAGTGACCGAGAAAACCAATATCGTTATTTTAGAACCTGATGTAGCGGAGGCTTTTCCCAACGATAAAGCGATAAATGAAGCACTTCGTGGTTTACTTAAAACCGAGGCGGTTACTCGCCTACCGAATCATCAAACTTGACTCAATTTCCAGAGTAACCGATCAACTTGACGATATCCGTAATTTATCCTGACGCTCTATTCAATGCAAATGGAACAATTAGCGACTCAGACTCTGACAGTCGCAAAAAATGCAGGCAAGGTCATTATGGATATCTATAACCATAGTGACTTTGATGTACAACTGAAAAATGATCGCTCCCCTCTCACAAAAGCAGACACTGCATCGCACAATGTAATCATTGAAAGTCTGCAGAGCATCAATAGCCATATTCCAATACTGTCCGAAGAATCCGATATACCAGCCTATGCAGTACGGAAACACTGGCCCAAATATTGGCTGATTGACCCTCTCGATGGGACTAAGGAATTTATCAAGCGTAACGGTGAATTTACTGTCAATATCGCTCTTATAGAAAATGGTAAACCGGTAATGGGTGTGGTCTATGCACCGGCATTGGATAAGCTGTATTGGGGCTTTAGTGATCAGGCCTTTTGTCAGACAGGCAAGCAACCCGCGTCCAGAATTTCAGTCATTCGCAGTAACCACGGTAAGGCTCCCATCAAAGTCGTGGCAAGCCGCTCACACCGTTCGGAAGCACTGGAAAAATATCTCGCCGCTCTACCTGAACACGAATGCCTGGCCATGGGCTCTTCCCTGAAGCTCTGCCTGGTTGCAGAAGGACGCGCGCACTTATATCCGAGAATTGGTCCGACCATGGAATGGGATACCGCGGCGGCAGACGCAGTTGTGCGGGCTGCAGGAGGAAGCGTGACAACACTTGAAAACACCCATTTAGTCTACAACAAAGAAAACCTGTTAAACCCTTACTTCCTGGTTCGATGTGGTAGTGAATTCGCCGGATTGTAGACACGTTGCTGTTTTTCCGAATAATACAGGCTGGCGTTGAGGAATGAACCCCAGCAATATTTCTGGGTTTGGTTACGCTCGACCCAGACTACTTTATTTGATTAGGTATCAGATATTTACCGTGAGGTTAGGGGTTCTGACCTTGATAGGATTTTACCAATACTTACCCTAATTTTTAACTACTTGCCTCCTACCGAAACAGCCCTCTATGGGTGATCTGTGGAGGAAGTGTATGCGGCAGGGAAGCCGCATCCAAGCCTACATGGATGTATTTACGGCGTCTTCCGGAACAGATTACCCATAGAGGGGTGAGCAGTTACCCTACTTTTTAACAAAGTGACTTATTTTATATTTACCGTTTATCAGTTCAGGGGCTATTTTAATCAGGGTTTCTGCCGGAATTGCCCAACCAATCGCCGCATAGACTACAGTTTTTTTCGGATCAGTTTTGTCTTTGACATTCAGTGTGGAATAAACCATACCGATAACTTTACCCTGCAAATCAATAACTGGCCCGCCAGAATTTCCGAGAAAAAACCCCCTGCCAATTTGATGCAATAATGTCCCTGGAAGGCTGCCGATTCGATACGGTGCACTGATGGGCCGCCATTCCATACTATAGTTCAGCCCTCTTGGATGACCGATAGAAAAAGCAAGTTCGCCCTGCTGCACACGTCGCGTTGCAAATTCCAATGGCCTGGGAAGATTATCTGGATTGACTTGAATAGCCGCCAGATCTGTTTCCGGATCGACGCCGATCAAGCGTCCTTTCAGAGTACGCCCGTCATAAAGTTTGACGGTAATTTTTTCTTTGTAATAGATCTTAATCTTACCATCCGGTAATTTAACCCTTGTTTTAACCAAATGATCATTGGTCAGAATAATACCGTCTCTGTTATAAACGAACCCAGTCCCACTATTAATTACAACTGAGGGATCTGCCTTAATTTCCACCACACTGTGCTTGGCTTGTGAGGCCAGTTCAACAAAGGTTTGAGAAAGGGTAGATAATGGCTGACTGGCTGCATTTCGCTCGATAGCGGCGGCTTTGCTCACTTCCAATCTGGAAACTCGCTCGCTCAGACGTTGCAATTGAGACGAGTTATTGTGTTTAGCGGCACAGGACGCGAGCATGAAAATAGCAAAAATACCGAGTAATCGAATGAGCATATAGAACCACTTAATTGTTTAAAGAAGGAATGCAGAGTACAAAACCACAAAGACTAGTACTTCCCGGATTCCGTTACACTCTATCCAGGCTACGACCAATGTCAATTCCAGCCTGGTGGAAGTGTAACGGAATCCGAGACCAAGTTCGAATAGAACACCAAAACATAGACTCGTACGAAAATATTGAACAGATTCGATTCCTGACCAAGTCTTTGGAAAGAAACGCTTCCGAGCATTTTTAACCCTTGCCTGCAACGACACACCTGTGGGAAAATGGTGCATACCATCCAATTAACTGGACGTTTTGCACTAATCTATCGAATCTCGCTAAAAAATGATCAACAGAACGGCCCAGGCTTACCTCAAATCTCTACAACGGCGATTTCCCATTGTTACAGTGATTGGCCCAAGGCAATCGGGAAAAACAACATTGGTTCAAGCGTCATTTCCAGAAAAGCCGTATGCCAACTTAGAAAACCCAGCAGATTTTCAGTTCGCGCAGGAGGATCCCCTTGGATTTATTTACCAGTATCCAGATGGATGTATCATCGACGAAATTCAGAGAGTTCCGGAATTACTATCTGTCCTGCAGGTGGTTTCCGATGATAAACAAACAAACGGATTGTTTATTATAACAGGCAGTCAACAGTTTGTTTTAATGGAAAAAATAACGCAGTCACTGGCAGGTCGAACTTTTATTTTGAAACTTCTTCCGCTCTCGATCGAAGAGCTGGATTCTGCAAACCAACTATCCGATCTAAATCAAACACTGCTCCAGGGATTTTATCCAAGAATGTATGCCGAGGAAACGATCCCTTCAGAATTGATGCAATCTTACTTTGAAACCTACGTTCAAAAGGATGTCAGACAAGTTCTGAACATTAAAGACATCGCAATTTTTCAAAAATTTGTTGGCTTATGCGCCGGAAGAATTGGGCAATTGCTCAACAAAGAGTCTCTTGCCAATGACATTGGGATCAATATCAAAACTGTAGAGGAATGGATCAGTGTCCTGGAAACATCTTTTGTCCTATTTCGCTTACAGCCTTTCTGGAGAAACTCAAGGAAGCGATTAACTAAATCACCGAAGTTGTATTTTTATGATGTCGGAATGGCGAGTTGGTTGTTGCGAATTCAGGATAGCTCAGCGATGGTAAACCACCCGTTTCGAGGCAATTTGTTTGAAAACATGATAATAGTTGAAGCCTTAAAAAATAGATTTAATGCTGGAAAGGATAACAATCTTTTCTTCTATCGCGATGGAAAAAAAAGAGAGATCGATCTTGTCATTGACGAGGGACAACAAATATTCCCAATCGAAATAAAGTCAGCGGCCACCTATAACGCCGAGTTCAGTAAAAACCTGGGGCTTGTTGACGACTACGGCACGGTTGGCAAGGCTGTCGTATTCGGTGCTGATACGGGACAAAACCGATCCAATCTGGAAATAATTTCCTGGCGAAATTTTTCAGGTTATTTGGGTCGGTACTCCCTGGTTTAGGACAGGTGGTTCTTTAGCCGGTACGTCGACAAACTAGTACCCCATCACAGTTGTGTTGGGGGGTAGAAGTGGTCAGCTGCTAGGCGCACGAGCGCAGGACTAGTCGCACTCATTCAAGCGAGTGCAACAACGCAGATGGCTGCTTATCGGCTGATATACCCGTCAATACAACTGTGATGGAGTACTAGGAAAGATTTCATCGATTACATCAGCCTTGGATTAAAACACTACACGTCGGATCTTTTTTGGTAGCAACAATTCGAATTTCGTCTAACAGTGGCCGCAATCTTGTTCGTATAAGTTTCAAAAACAAATTTGACACAGGATCACATGTATTCTATTATTTCTGTAAGTACAGAAATAATAGTAAATTATGAAACTTACATCATCAATGGAACGCTTCGTCCTGCACTGGGGAGAAATGGGTACCCGCTGGGGCGTGAACCGCTCTGTTTCGCAGGTTCATGCATTATTATATTTATCCCCTCAACCCCTGCATGCGGAGGATATTTCAGAAACCTTATCGCTGGCCCGATCCAATGTATCGAATAGCCTGAAGGAACTGCAAGGCTGGGGTCTGATCAAAATCAGTCATGTTATTGGAGATCGCCGCGATCACTTCGTTGCCTTAAAAGATGTTCAGGAAATGTTTAATTTGGTGGTTGAAGAGCGAAGAAAGAGGGAAATCGATCCCACTCTTACACTACTACGTGATTTGGCAATCGAAGCAGAATCGGACAGCAAGGTTGATCCGGAAGTGAAGCAGCGAATCAACGACATGCTGGAATTTCTGGAAATAATGACCCGCTGGTACGACAAAATCAGGAAATTACCGAATAAAACCATTATGAACCTGGTAAAACTCGGAGATACGATTGTTAAACTGACTAAACTTGGGCGCTGATTATGAATCCTGTAAACCATCGCAAGATCATTCAACGTATTTTTTACATTAGAGATAAGTTCAATAGACACCTCTAAAAAATTTTCACCCTATATTTCTCTATTTACAGAAATTACAGGAGCTATAAAATGAATATATTACTAACCGGCTCAACCGGATTTATCGGCGAACAGCTACTCAAACGCTTAGTATCTGACGGGCATCAAGTAATGGCCTGCACCCGCCGATTAAATAAATATCCGCTGCTCCCATGCGGAGCGTCGCAAGTGGAAATGGAATTTTCAAAAATGCACAGACCGTCCGATTGGCTGCCCTATTTAGCCGATATTGATGCAGTGATTAATTGTGTCGGTATCATTGCGGAATCAGGCTCACAATCATTTCAACGCTTGCATAACGAAGCACCCGCAGCGCTGTTTCGCGCTTGCGAGCATGCCGGTGTACCAAAGGTGGTGCAAATATCCGCGCTTGGGGCTGAACCCGATAAGCCCGCACGGTACCATTCCAGTAAGGCGGCTGCAGATGAGGTTCTTAAGACACTGTCACTAAACTGGACAATTTTTAAGCCGTCTATTGTTTATGGGCCGGGTGCCAAAAGTATGGCATTGTTCAAGGCTTTATCATCGATGCCAATTGTGCCTTTGGTCGGCGATGGCCAACAACAAATTCAGCCAGTTTATATCGACGACCTGGTTGCTGCCATATTAAGTTGTTTACAGGGTCGAATACTTGAAAATCAAAGTATTGACGTTGTTGGCCCTGAACCCATTACTTTTGCTGAACTAATCAAAAAACTCGGCCACTGGTTCGGAAAAAATCGCGTTTACACCCTGGCAACACCAGCAATGTTGGTATCAACGTTTGCTCCTCTGGGACGATACATCAATGAACCTGCTCTGAATAAAGAATCGATCGGCATGCTGTTACAGGGAAATACAGCAGATTCACAGCCATTCACAAAATGTTTGGGCTATTCACCTAAAAGTGTTGATCATGTCCTCCAGGACACACCTGTAACTCAGGCCGACAGATGGCATGCTGGCCTGTATTTTCTAAGACCCACACTCAATGTAGCTACTGCCCTCATCTGGTTGTGGGCAGGATGGGTTTCGGCATTTGTATACCCCATCGAAAGCAGCTACCTGATGCTCGATCAAGTCGGTATTCCCAGAACACTGGCACCTTTCGTATTGTATGGCGCATCCGCGTTTGATTTTGCCCTGGGAATTGCCATGTTATTGCGCTGGAAACTGGGCTGGATTGTGTTCTTTCAGATCACCATTATGGCGGCCTATACCGTGGCAATATCCATAGCCTTACCGGAATATTGGCTGCACCCGTTCGGGCCTGTCGTCAAGAATATTCCTGTGCTGGTTGCAACGCTTATTTTACTCATCCTTGAGGAGAAAAAATCATGAGTTATCTGACCTGGAAAACATTGCACATATTCAGCCTGGTATTACTATTTGGCACAGGACTGGGCAGCGCGTTCTACAAATACATGGCTGATCGCAGCGGCGACATAAAAACCATCATGACAACCAATCGGCATGTGGTATTCGCTGACTGGATATTCACCACGCCCACTGTCATTGTGCAGCCCGTTACCGGCTACGCAATGTTGAGCCAAATCCATTTGCCTTTAACAACACCGTGGTTACTGGCTTCTATTATATTATTTGTTCTGGCCGGCCTTTGCTGGCTACCCGTCGTCGTATTACAGATTCGCATGCGCGATATTTCCGCACAGGCAGTTCATACCAACACCCAACTACCCGAGTGTTACCATCGCTACGCCCGAATTTGGTTCTGGCTGGGTGTACCCGCATTTATCGCAATGGTTTTGATCGTTTTTTTGATGGTCTATAAACCCACACTCTGGAGTTAAATCATGAATAACATTCCACTACTTCAACAAGCTCTCGGCGAAAGCTGGGAAAAGCTTCCTTCTGTCATTCAACGTCATTACTGTTTAAGTTCTTCACAGAATACTTCTAGTGTGGTGCACGGCAGCATGACTATCGATTACCCCGCATTCGTTAAGCCCATTCTCATTGGCTCCCGCCTGCTCGGTGCGTTGATACATTTGAAAGGTGGCCCCATGAAAGTTCGAGTCGAGAAATGGATTCGTGAAAATTCCAACGCACTGTATTGGCAACGGGATATTGAGGCACCCGATGGCAGCAAAACTGTGTTCTCTTCGCGCATGGAGCTGGATGGTGACGGGCAACTGATCGAAACCGTCGGCTTTGGTTTCGGCATCCGGCTAAAAATCTCCGCCAACGATAGTGGCCAGCTCATCTATCGGAGTAACGGTTATATATGGAACTGTGGCCCTATTAGCCTGCCCATCGCCGATGCGTTATTACTCGGCCACGCAACAATTATTGAAACACCGATTTCCAAAGATGAATTCGAACTGGATTTTAAAATTCATCATCCGTTGTTCGGTCAGACGTATTCCTATGGTGGTGTATTTCATTATGCATAATCACGCACGCTTGAATTGTGCAGGGTGGGCGGTGGCCATCCTGCATTAAATCAACCAGGCATCACCCGCCAACGCGTCCAGTCGAATAATCGCCCAAAAACCCTGTTAAGCGTCTAAGAGCTTCACTGACCACCTCAGGATGATTAGCAAAACACAGACGAAACCAGCCCGGAGTATTGCATTTAAAATATTGTCCGGGAGTGATATTCACCCGGGTCTGGCTGAATAGATCATCAAACAGCGCCAATTCAGCCTCAAAAGTAGGCGGCTGCAGATAGTGGCTGAAATCAATAAATACAAAATGGCCAGCCTGGGTATGCAAATATTCCAGCCTGGGACATTGCTGCAACTCCGATTGCAAGTGTTGAAAAGCAGCCAATAATTTTTGCCTGTTTATGGCGAAAAATTTTCGACAAGCGGGTAAATCGCTCAGCAAAGTTTCGGTCAAAACCTGGCTATGGGTCGATACATTAGAGAAATAAACACTGGTTTTCATGCCTTCTAATAATTGTTCATTTTCAGAATAGCAAAATCCAACTCTGAATCCGGACAACGCAAAATCCTTGGCGATACCGTATACCCGATGAATATGATCACGATAACCCGGATCGATTTCAAGCAGGCTTTTATAGCCCTGTTGCTCCGAATCAAAAATAGAATGCGTATAAATTTCATCAGCAATAATATGTAATTGATGACTACGTGCAAAGGCAACAATATTTTCCAAATTCTCGATACTATACAATTGTCCGAGGGGATTATTGGGCGAATTGATCAATAAGGCTTTGACAGCCTGGCCCGATTTTATTGTCCGTTTATAACAGTCGTCCAGTCTGTCCATTTCGAATCGGAAATGGTTTCTTGCATCCATATACGCAGGAACAATTTTGACGCCAAATCGCGTCCCAAAATCATGGTCGTAGCCAGAATAGTACGGAGCCGGTGTTATCAGGGCATCGTCTCGATCAAACAGGTTATAAGCAATGGATTCCAGTATTGAACCCGCACCGGCAGCGACAATAACATTGTCTGGATTAATACCATGTAAACCGGAAATCTCAGTCATAAAAACAGCAAGTGCCTGCCGCAGTGACGCAATACCCCGCGGCTCCGAATAATGCAGATGTTCAGATTGCATGGCCAAGGGCTGGGCAACCCTTGCCAGATTATAATCGTCCATTAAATAATCTTCTGCAGTACCCAGATTGATTGCTCCGTCCGGGTTATCTGTCGGATGAAATCGGTTGCGAGTACATTCAAAATGAGCCGCGATCAACGACGAGAGTTCACCTTCATTGCCACGCGACCGCTTTGATATCATTTCTGTAAACACCCCGGATTCACACCTAGCCCCATAGAGGCATCGATAACCGCGCCGTGCAAGCAGCGCGAATCCGGGCCAGCAAGAAAAAAACATATCTCGGCAATTTCCTGTGGCTCTATCAATCGGCTTTTTGGAAGTTGTTCGACAAAACGCGCACGACTCTCAGTATCCATTTCGGAAAGCGTACTGCTATTGAACATTTGAGTATCTGTCGCACCAGGGCATACTGCAAATACATCAATCGGCGTATGAACCAGATCTGCGGCTAACTGGCGTGTCATATGACTCACTGCCGCCTTGCTCATACCATCCGCTAAGCGAAACCCCGAAAATTGAGTGATACCCCCACCGACGGAACTGATGATGATGATTTTGCCCGATTGGTTTTGCTTCATGATAGGCAGCACATCCTGTGTTAACCACAATGGGCCTAAGCCATTAACAGCAAATAACTTGCGATCCTGTTCGCGAGGATCCGTCGTTTGCGTCTCGACCGTGCCACTGCCCAGACCGGCGTTATTGATCAAAACATCGATACGAGCAGGCAATTCGTTCATCAAATTCCGGTGCGACTCGGGCTCACCCTGGTCAAACTGTAAACTATGGATTGAACAATCAGCAAGTTCCTGCTCTATCTCCAGGGCTCGCGAATGATTTGAACAATAGCTGAAATAAACAGCGTCTCCGGCGTATGCAAAGCGCTTTACCAAAGATTGACCAATACCACCCGATCCACCGGTAATCAATACATTTCTCACGTCAGAACAAATCCTTTCGATCATATTGACCAGATTTTCTGGCTTCAAATGACTTTAAATATAACGACTCACCAGTTTCGAAGTAAGTGCAAGTCGTTGGTTATTCAGGCTTCTGCAATAGGGGTATATTCGCGCGACCAGCAACTACCATTCGATTCTTTCCACACCATCAAATTCCAGAATGCTGCCATCCGCCATGGTGACCACTCCTGAAGTATCCTCCTCAAAGGTCATCGCATTAGCTCCCTCATCCGCAGCGACCTCCTCCCCATCCACCGTAATTGTCCACGGACTGTCCGGATCTGCACTACCTGTAGAATCCAGACTAATCGTGTCAGTCCAGCCATTGCCACCATGAAAAATATCGTTGCCGTCATTTACACCAAACTCGAAAAGGTCATTACCATCATTGCCAAAAACGATCATATTGCCATCGCTGCCCGAGAAAATGTCGTTGCCGCTGCCACCCGACTCAGTAACAGAAGATTCAACCGCATTGCTGCCTGGATCAATATTAAACGATATGGCTGTCGAAGCTGTATCGCCGCCGTTTGATTCAGTTGAAGTCAGTGTTGCGCTCAGAGTAAATTCACTTTCTTCTGTATCCGACACAACAAGTTTTAGACCATCGAGTTCGTCATTGCTTACATTCCAGGAACCATCATCATTCTCGGTTCCAGCACTCAAACTCACACCGTCCGGCAGTCCGCTAAATACAATATCGGATAAAGACTCACTGCCGTCGGTATCGGTCAGCGCTGTGGTGATCGAAATCGGATACTCATAACCACTGACATCGCCTCCAGCCTCCGAAAATGCCTGCACGCCTGAATCATATAAATCTGACACCTGATCTGCGCTCAATTGCTCTCCAAAAATGGCGATGTCATCCATGTCGCCAGAAAAATACTCACTCAAACTATTAGCGACATTATCACTACTGCTCCATTGGTTTGTACCAAATACCCAGGGGTTTTCGTTTCCACTCAGTCCGCCAGTATAACTATTGGCAGCCACTTCTGAACCATTCAAATACACATGCATGCCACTATCACCCCAGCTTACAGTCACCTGATTCCATCCGCTCTGAACATCTCCACCTTCAGCATAATAGCTGGTATTCTCATTCTGCATGCGCAGAGAAATTTCCCCATTCTCCATACGCAGCGTAAAGTGACCACCATCATCATAGCCGGTGGAATCGGACGAGGCCAAACCATAGGTTCCATTATTGTTATCGGGATCAATCCAGAGAGTCAAAGTACCTGAATCTGGCTTCAGATCGTTGCTATGGGATACTTCAATATAGTCATTGGATTCTATTTCAATACCGTCACCATATCGACCTGTTTTATTATCATCACTGCCTTCCACATGTTCTGTAGCTGTATGTCCGTTGCCGCTGCTATCTGCAAAACCACCGCTTTGGGAATCATCCAGCTTCCAATGACCAACAGGATCTGGATTCGATGCAACTTCAACTGGGTTACCGAAGGATAAACTCAATTCAGGAGTCTCTGCATAATCATCGACTTCCTGCACATTTAGAGTAACTGTTGCTGTATCAAAACCTCCATTGTTATCGCTTACCCTATAAACGAAGTTAGCCTGCCCGGAATAACCTTCGTCCGGAGTAAAAACGATATCTCCATCACCATTAATTTCTGCAGTACCATTTTCCACTGATTCGATCCCAGTAATTGTCAGACTATCACCCTCTGAATCGGTATCATTTCCCAGGATTAAAGTGGAATCGATAATTAACGGTTGTCCCTGATCCGTTTCAAAAGGATTTTCCACCAGATCCACGTCCCCTGATATCGAAATACGGTATGGCCCAGAACTCAAAGCGTTGTAGGAACTGACCTCGATAGAATAATCACCTTTCGGTAAATTTTGCAAGCTGATATAAGAATCCAAACCATTGACAGAACCGTCACTGTAGCCATAGTCACTTTCACCGACATGATCGCCATCATAGTCCGCGTCGTCGTTAAAGGTTACGCGGGAACCATCACTGTCTTTGATTTCCAGCATAATATCCAGGGCTGATTTTGTACTGTCACCATTTATTTCAGTATATGTCTCGCCACCAGAATCGCTCATATCCTGCCAGGTATCCGTTTCACTCATCTCGGTAATCGCGTCCAGAACCAATGGACCACCATTATGATGAAAAGTGTAGACATCAACCGAATCATTTTCACCGAGAATGCCCGTCAAAGCAGTATCCTGAGTATCATAGGTCGCAAAGCTTTCATCATTAGCGGTAACTGAACCATCATTTTCGGCAAGATCGTTGACCGTGAACGATACAGTCTCAATATATGTGTTACCGTTCGCATCAGTGACCGTAATATCTACATCATGACTTTGATCAGATTCGTAATCCAGATCGGCTCCAGCCTTAACCTTAACCTGGTTGCCGTCAATCTCGAAGTTGTCGTTTGTGGCTATGTTGTAGGTAAAGGTATCGCCCACATCGGCATCAGTGGCTGACAGGGTGGCAGCAACAGTCCCTGTGGAAGCATTTTCGTCGATATTCGATGAACTTAGGGCGATATCAGTAGGCGTATTGTCGTTCAGGTCGTTGACGCTGAGACTAACCGTTTCGGTATAAGTTTTACCTGAACTATCAGTGACAGTAATATCTACAGTGTGGCTTTCTGCCGATTCAAAATCCAAATCAGCACCAGCCTTAACCTTGATCTGATTTCCATCAATGACAAAGTTGTCGTTAGAGGCAATGCTGTAAGTGAATGTATCGCCTGCATCCAAGTCAGTAGAAGATAGTGTCGCAACAACAGTCCCTGTTGCTGCATTTTCATTGACGCTCGATGCGCTCAGCGCTATATCAGTGGGGGTATTGTCATTGAGATCGTTGACCGATAATGAGATGGTCTCGGTGTATGTGTTTCCGGCACCATCTGTAACCGTGATATTGACACTGTGGCTTTGATCCGATTCAAAATCCAGTGTCGCTCCGGTCTTGACTTTGATCTGGTTGCCGTCAATGACAAAATTGTCGTTAGAGGCAATGTTGTAAGTGAATGTATCGCCTGCATCCAAGTCAGTAGAAGATAGTGTCGCAACAAC
>CAZGQY010000088.1:13758-16628 GCA_964528035.1 uncultured Methylococcaceae bacterium
AGTGCCTGCAGAAGCGTTTTCGTTAATGCTTGATGCACTTAATGCGATATCCGTAGGCGTATTATCGTTCAGATCATTAACGCTTAGACTGATCGTTTCGGTATAGGTGTTACCACCAGTATCAGTCACCGTAACATCAATGTCATGACTTTGATCTGACTCATAATCAAGATCTGCTCCAGCTTTGACCTTGATCTGGTTACCATCTATGACGAAGTTGTCATTTGTGGCGATGCTATAAGTAAAAGTATCCCCAGCATCTCCATCAGTGGACGATAAAGTGGCAACCACAGTTCCTGTGGAAGCGTTTTCATCCACACTGGAAGCACTTAGCGCTATATCAGTGGGAGTGCTGTCATTGAGATCGTTGACACTCAGGCTGACAGTTTCGGTATAGGTATTTCCATCACCGTCTGTCACTGTAATATCAACACTATGGCTTTGATCTGACTCATAATCCAGATCGGCTCCAGCCTTAACCTTGACCTGGTTACCATCAATGACAAAATTATCGTTAGTGGCAATGCTGTAGGTGAATGTATCGCCTGCATCAGCATCAGTGGCAGACAGGGTGGCAACAACAGTCCCTGTTGCTGCATTTTCATTGACGCTCGTTCCACTCAGAGCAATATCGGTGGGAGTATTATCATTGAGATCATTAACAGCTAGGGAGACAGTTTCCGTATAGGTATTTCCATTTCCATCCGTAACAGTAATATCTACATCATGACTTTGATCGGACTCGTAATCCAGATTCGCCCCGGTTTTGACTTTAATCTGGTTGCCATCGATGACGAAGTTATCGTTGGTAGCAATGCTGTAGGTGAATGTATCTCCAGCATCTGCATCAGTTGAAGACAAAGTTGCAACGACTGTGCCCGTCGATGCATTTTCATCTACACTCGATGCACTCAGAGCTATATCAGTAGGCGTATTGTCGTTGAGATCATTAACCGATAAGGAGACAGTTTCCGTGTAAGTATTTCCATCAGCGTCAGTCACTGTAACATCAACACTGTGGCTTTGATCAGACTCATAATCCAGATCGGCTCCAGCCTTAACCTTGATCTGATTTCCATCAATGACAAAATTATCATTAGAGGCAATGCTGTAAGTGAATGTATCGCCTGCATCCAAGTCAGTAGAAGACAGTGTCGCAACAACAGTGCCTGCAGAAGCATTCTCGTTAATACTAGATGCACTCAGCGCTATATCGGTGGGGGTATTGTCATTGAGATCGTTGACCGATATTGACACAGTTTCAGTGTAAGTATTTCCGGCACCATCAGTTACAGTGATATCGACGCTATGACTTTCACCGGATTCATAGTCTAGATCAGCTCCAGCTTTAACCTTGACTTGGTTGCCGTCAATAACGAAATTGTCGTTGGTGGCAATGCCATAAGTAAAGGTGTCTCCGGCATCGGCATCCGTTGCAGATAAGGTGGCAACCACAGTACCCGTTGCGGCATTTTCGTTAACGCTTGATGCGCTCAGAGAGATATCGGTAGGGGAGTTGTCATTGAGATCGTTGACCGATAGTGAGACGGTTTCAGTGTAAGTATTTCCGGCACCATCCGTAACCGTAATATCGACACTGTGACTTTGATCAGATTCGTAATCTAGATCAGCACCAGTCTTAACTTTGATCTGGTTACCATCAATAACGAAATTATCGTTCGTGGCAATGCTGTAAGTGAAGGTTTCACCAGAATCTTCGTCAGCCGACGATAGTGTGGCTACAACAGTTTCAGCGGCTGCATTCTCATTGACGCTTCCGCCACTACTCAAACTGATATCGGTCGGATCTTCATTTAGATTATTGACCGTTAGGGAAACAGTTTCGGTATAGGTATTCCCGGCGCTATCGGTCACTGTCACACCTACATCATGACTCTGATCAGACTCGTAATCCAGACTAGCGCCAGATTTGATCTTAATCTGGTTACCATCAACCACGAAGTGGTCATTTTCTGCCACCGCATAGGTAAAAGTGTCTCCCTCATCCGCATCCGTCGCAGACAAGGTTGCTACAACGGTACCGGCAGATGCGTTTTCATCAATACTGGAATCGGATACGGCTATGTCCGTCGGGGCATGACTAGTAACAAGGTTTGTATCTAAAACGTCATCAACTTCAATCGTAGCGTCCGCAAACCGAAAATTTTCTACTGTATTAACCGTATCAGTACCATCAGGGCTGCCTTCCCGAAGATCTTGGAAAGTATAACTGCCATCATCATTCTGGCTTGCCAGATAGTCTGCACGATTTCCGCTAAATACCACTGTGTCAGACCCATGACCGCCGGTGATATTGTCGTCACCTGAACCACCAGTGATGGTATCGCTGTAGCGACCACCGTCATAGTTGGTGACCGAGGCATTACCAATAATCGTGTCTTTGGAATCCGACCCGACGATTGAGTCAATATTGTCCAGATTGGTTTCGCTGAAATCCGCAGTAGCAGTACTGTAGCGGTTGTCATCACCCACCTGAATGGTGTTCGTGCCACTTCCTCCATCGATATTTTCGACGCGCGCATCGCCGGTAAAATTTCTAAGACCGATCGTGTCGTCGCCGTCGCCACCCAGAATAGTGTCATTACCTTCACCACCCGTTACGGTGTCCTGCCCCTGATTGCTACCGCTGACGTGGATGGTATCGTCTCCGCCGCTACCATCGAGGATATCGTGGCCATGTCCACCCGTGATATCATCGTCGCTTGAACCACCGGTGATGTTATCGTTATAACTGCCACCATCGTAATTTGTCACCGAGTCATTACCAATAATCGTATCTTGGGAATCCGACCCAACGATTGAGTCAATATTGTCCAGATTGGTTTCGCTGAAATCCGCAGTAGCAGTAC
>CAZGQY010000089.1:0-16599 GCA_964528035.1 uncultured Methylococcaceae bacterium
AAGTCAAAGAAGGCAAGAATCAGAAAACCCTGTTAAGCCCAGCCGACGAAGCGCAAATCATCGACACCTTTAACGACAAACAAGCAGTGGATGATTTCTCGGTGGTGGTGAGTTATGAGGATATTCAGGCTAAGAATTACTCGCTGAGTGCAGGGCAGTATTTTGAGGTGAAGATTGAGTATGTGGATATTACGCAGGAAGAGTTCTCCAACAAGATGGACGGCTTCACTAGTCATTTGGATGTGCTGTTTTCTGATTCGAATGATCTAGAAGAAGAAATCAAAAAGTGCTTGTCGGGGTTGAAGTATGCAAAGTAGATCAATTTCAGATATTGCCAAAAGAGTTTCAAGCGGTATCACACCATTGCGGAGCAATCCTGATTACTGGAGCAACGGCTCAATTCCTTGGCTTAAAACAGAACAACTGGGAGAGAAATATATATACGACACAAATGAGAAAATTTCAGATGTAGCCTTGGATCAAACAAGCATCAAGCTGGATCCGCCAAATACGCTATCAATTGCCATGTATGGAGAGGGGAAGACCAGAGGGAATCTCTCTATTATTAAATCAGAGATGACGACCAATCAGGCGTGTTGTAATGTAGAGGTGAATTCCAAAAAGGCCGACTACGAATACATTTATTATTATTTAAAAACTCAGTACGAAGTGCTAAGGAACTTGTCGTCAGTGGTGAGAAAAAATTTAAACACCACTGATATTAAAGAATTTTGCATCAGGCTTCCTGAAACGATAGAGAAGCAAAAGAAAATAGCTGGTGTTTTATCTTCTATTGACAAAAAAATAGAACTCAACAACAAAATCAACGCAGAGCTGGAAGCGATGGCCAAGCTCATCTACGACTACTGGTTTGTTCAGTTCGACTTCCCCGATGCCAACGGCAAGCCCTACAAATCATCGGGCGGAAAAATGGTCTACAACGAAACCCTAAAGCGTGAAATTCCTGATGGGTGGGTAGTATCCTCATTATCGAGCATTCCATTAGTAAGCAAGGAAACCCTCAATCCTGCCGATCATTCTGGTCAAGAATTTAAACTTTTTAGCATCCCAACATTAGATACCACCAAAACTTATGGTGTGGAGCTAGGTGGGGGTATTGGCAGTAACAAATTTATAGTGACAAATAAGGACATTCTGGTATCCAAGCTAAATCCTTGGTTTAACCGAGTAGTGTATGTGGCGGAAAAAGAAGATCAAATTTGCTCAACTGAATTTGTTGTATGGCGTACTCGAAACATTGAAAATAAAAACTTCCTATACATGATTGCAACCTCTCAGCAATTTATTGCCTTTTGTACTCAGTCTGCGACTGGCACATCTAATAGTCATAAACGCATAAACCCAAGTGTAATGATGAGCTTTATGCAGCCAGTTAGCCAATCTGTAGTTGAAATATTGGGTAAACGACTTGATCCAATCATAAAGACAATAATACTCAACCAACAGCAAAATACACATTTGGCTAAGTTGAGAGACTGGCTATTACCCATGCTAATGAACGGCCAAATCACCGTGAAAGATGCGCCACAATAGCCAGATGATTTTTTGTGCTAATCCGCATAGGAATGGCTAGATGACTGTACCTCCCAATCCAAAGTTATATCACATTGTTCATGTGGATCGCTTGGCATCGCTGATAGCAACCGGCAGTTTATTATGTGATGCCCAAATTGCTGCACAGGGTGCAATGGGAACAACCATGGGTATGAGTACTATTAAGCAGCGCCGCTTACAGGAATTAACACTGACGACTTACCCTAACTTGTACGTGGGTCAGTGCGTGCCGTTCTATTTTTGCCCGCGCTCGATTATGCTGTATCTTATTTATCAAGCGAATCACCCGGACTTAGCTTATAGAGGCGGGCAAGGCTCAATTGTGCATTTACAAGCGGATCTTAATGCCGTTGTTGCATGGGCGAATCAGCAACAGCGCCGTTGGGCATTTACGCTATCCAATGCATGCTCTCGCTTTTTTGAAGACAGGAATGATTTGGCTAAATTGCACGAATTAAATTGGCAAGCGATTCAAACCAACCAGTGGCAGGGCTTTAAAGAGGGCAAGCAGGCTGAATTTTTAGTTGAACAAGATATCCCCTGGCATCTTATCGAAGCCATTGGTGTTCATTCGCAGCCTATATATCAACAAGTGATGGATGCGCTGCAAGCGACAACTCAGCGACCTGCTGTTACACTTAAACCTGAATGGTATTACTGAGACCGCTAATGATTAAATTTACATTGGGTGACATCTTATGCGCTGATGCAGAAGCGATAGTGAATACCGTTAACTGCGTTGGCGTAATGGGGCGTGGCATCGCGCTGCAATTTAAAAAAGCATGGCCTGAAAACTTTAAAGCCTATGCCATAGCTTGCAAGCAAAAAGAAGTGCAACCCGGCAGCATGTTCATTGTCGAAACCGGTCAACTCACTAACCCTAAATACATCGTCAACTTCCCCACTAAGCGCCATTGGCGCGGTGCCAGTAAAATAGAAGATGTTGAGTTAGGGCTTGTTGTTTTGGCGCGCGATATTAAAGAAAAAAGAATAAAATCTATTGCTATTCCGCCGCTTGGTAGCGGCTTGGGGGGCTTGGATTGGGCAGATGTACGGCAGCTGATTGAAGCCACATTAAGCGATTTAGATGATGTAGAGATTTTAGTCTATGAGCCAAAAGGTGCGCCAGAGAACGATAAAATGGTGCAAAACAGACAGTTGCCGAGAATGACGGCAGGGCGGGCGGTACTTATTGAATTGATGCAGCGTTATTTAGCTGGATTATTAGACCCTACCGTTACCTTATTGGAAGTACATAAGCTGCTTTATTTTATGCAAGCTGCTGGCGAGCCTCTAAAGCTGAACTATAAAAAAGCGCTTTATGGGCCTTATGCAGAAAATTTGAGGCATGTGCTTAATGCCATAGAGGGGCATTTTGTATCGGGTTATGCTGACGGTGGTGATGCACCGGAGAAAGAGTTGCAGCTTGTGCCTGGTGCTATAGATGAAGCCGAAATCTTTTTAAAGCAACACCCAGATACACGTGAACGATTTGAAAAGGTTGCAGAATTAGTTAATGGGTTTGAATCACCATTTGGTTTAGAGCTACTTGCTTCTGTGCACTGGGTGGTTAGACAAGAAAATGTACAAACGACAGGTGATGTTGTACAGAAAATTCATCAATGGAATGAGCGTAAGCGCCAGTTTACTCCGCGACAAATTGCACTAGCAACAGAAATACTAAACGATAAGAACTGGTTGAATGTGGCTGGCTCCTCCCCATGCTAATGACGTGAAAGGGAATATGGGGTCAGTTCTCTTATAGTTGCAATCTGCTTTATCTCGCCGTTCGATTCGGTGGGATACGGCGCGTTCTTTTCTTCCATGCGGCCTGGTTTTACCCTCTGTCAAGTTTACAAAGTATATCGATGCCATAATAAGAGAACTGACCCCTTTGTTAGACCCCTTTGTTACACTTGAAAAATGAAAACAGCGAACTTATAGGATTGAGAGACTGGCTCCTCCCCATGCTAATGAACGGTCAAGTCACCGTGAAAGATTCATAATCGGGGTAGGCATAAAGGGAATTCAAAGCCATGGCAGCGCAATACTCAAACCGACATTTTTTTAGGAAAACCCCCAACGTCTATTTGGCTCAGTTTTTTTCAGCTAAAGGCGTTCCGCTGGCGGCGGATGTTAGTCAACTGAAAGAAAACGATGCCGAAGCGCTGCAAACAGCCTTGAATGCACTGGATGACAGCCAGATAGCAGATATTGAGGCCGAGTTTCAGGATGTGAATGCACTGGCCTGTGAGGGCGGCATCACCGCGCTGGTGGATCAGGCAGTTTTTATGGTGATGATGCCTTTATTGCCTAGATCGCAGCGATTGACGGCTTCCATGCCAAGGAGAACTGGGCGTTTCTGAACAAGCCGACCTATTGGCGCGGTGCGGCGATGTTTTTACACACCGATAATGTCAGCCCCTCGTATTGGAAAAAACGTAACGACCTGCCCAAGTTGCCGCTCCAGGTCGAGGGCGAGGATATTCACTCACGGTCTGGAAGAGGCCATCAGCGCCTACTCTTCCACAAGGCTTAGAGAGGTTTGCTTTTTGGTGTAGGGGCGATAGTAGTTAAATATCCACAGTTTGGAGCCTTTGGGTTTTACCCGCAGGGCTAATCCGTTGCCATCGACTAAGTTAAATTCCTTATCTTTGGATTTGGCTTGCTGAACTTCAGTATTGGTGAGTGGTTTGGTTGTTCTAGCCATTTTAGTAACACCGCATTTAGTAACATTGGCTTGATGTTACTAAACGCAATAGGAAGCTATAGGCAATAAAACAACCCGATAAACCGTTGTGTTGAATGGTTTATCGGGTTGTTTTAGGTTCTTAATGAACCCGCTTTTGGTGGAGGCGGCGGGAATCGAACCCGCGTCCGCGAGCACTCCGCCTTCAGCTCTACATGCTTATCCCGTGCTTAAATTTAACTGCCGACTACCCGACGGGCGAGGAAAACCGACAGCGGTTCCGGTAAGTTTTAACGAATCAGCCCCGAACAAGCATTATCGCGGTCTTGTGAGAAATGACCTCTGAATGTCTGCAAGCAGACTCTGAACGCACAAGCACGGCTCCAGTCAGAGGACTAGCTGGTTTATGCAGCTAGTGCGTAAGTATCGTCGTTTGCGAATACTTTAAAGTACAGACTGGATTTACGAGGTAATCTGTCCTCGGCATGCACCTCAGGTTTTGCTACCCACGTCGAAGCCAGGTCGCCCCCAGGTAAACCTTTTCACATCCGGGAAGGTCTTTCCAAAACGGGAAAGGATTAATTTCCTGGACAGTATAGCGTGTTGGAAGTTTCTTACAAGCAGGATCGAAAATCCGGTGTAAGGAGCGAATTGGACTAGCCCGTTTTAAATATACGTTGTTTTTCGCGTTGCCAGTCACGATCCTTTTCTGTCGCTCGTTTATCGTGGAGTTTTTTACCTTTCGCAAGCCCAATTTCAAGCTTCGCCAGCCCACGTTTCCAGTACAAAGCCAAAGGCACCAGCGTATACCCACGACGTTCGACATAGCCGATAAGTTTATTTAATTCCTGCCGATGGAGGAGTAATTTGCGTGTACGGATGGATTCCGGGTCGACATGTGTAGACGCAGAGAGTAAGGGTGATACATGCATTCCAAACAACCAGGCTTCGCCTTTTTTTAACAGTACATAGCTTTCAGTAAGCTGTGCCCGCCCATCACGCAAACTCTTGACCTCCCAACCCTGTAGAGACAAGCCGGCTTCGTAGGTATCTTCGATAAAATAGTCGTGTCTGGCCCGCTTATTCAAAGCAATTGTGTTCGCGCCGGTTTTCGGTTTTGATTTTTTTTTTGCCATTTAGTTTAGTGAATGACTTCGATTTGTGACTTAAAAATGAAACTCTGGTATTTTACTGCAAAAGCTCACCGGACACAGAATCAAAATCAAACCGCAGTCAATCGGGGTAAAATATGACGATTAACACGACTCACCAAATCCAATGGAAATCCAGACTGACCTTTATTCTAGCAGCAACCGGATCTGCGGTAGGCCTGGGCAATATTTGGAAGTTTCCCTATATTACAGGTGAACACGGTGGCGGTGCGTTTGTAATTGTGTATTTACTTTGTGTGCTTGCATTCGGAATCCCGATTATGATGGCAGAAACCATGCTCGGACGGCGTGGCAAATCAAATCCGGTTACGACCATGGAAACACTGGCGAAAGAAGCCGGAGCGAGTCAATTCTGGCGGTTTTTGGGTTGGATGGGAATATTAGCCGGGATTATTATCCTTTCCTACTACAGTGTCATAGCAGGAAAGACCATTGATTATTCTTTGAAGATTTTTACCGGCTTACTTTGGGATCTGGATAAAGAATCGGCTGAAAACGCAATTAATACGCTCAATGGAAGTGTCGTCTGGTTGAGCATCTGGCACAGCTTTTTTATGGCAACAACCCTATATATCGTTATGCACGGCGTTAATGAAGGAATAGAAAAAGCTGTGGGATTTCTGATGCCTGGCCTGCTTATTATACTTCTGGGACTGGTATTATATGCAATGACGTCCGGATCATTCGGAGCGGGTTTAAGTTTTTTATTTAGTCCAAACTTTAGCGAACTTTCCGGAGAAAGCGTGTTGATCGCTATGGGCCAGGCATTTTTTACCCTGAGTCTGGGTATGGGGGCAATAATGGTGTATGGCTCTTATCTACCAAAAGGAATTTCAATCGCAAAAACATCCACAATTATCGCGCTGTGTGATACCGGTGTCGCTCTACTCGCCGGGATCGCTATTTTCCCGATTGTATTTGCCAATGGACTTGAACCCGCCGCAGGACCGGATTTGATTTTCAAAACACTACCGTTCGCGTTTTCCAAAATGTTCGCCGGTACTTTGGTCGGTTTGTTGTTTTTTGTGCTGCTGGTATTTGCTGCACTTTCTTCTTCTATTTCATTGATTGAACCCGCTGTTTCGTATCTGGTTGAAAAACAGGATTATAGCCGGGAGAATGCCTGTTATATTCTGGGGGGATCTACCTGGTTATTAGGTATGGGAACGGTATTTTCATCAAATATCTGGGCAGACAAGAAGATATTTGGAAAAAACTTTTTTGAACTGATGGACTATTTAAGTGCAAATTTAATGTTACCACTGGGTGGAATATTAATGGCAGTATTCACTGGTTGGATCATGACTCGTAAAAACAGCGCCGAAGGACTGGAAATATCCGAACACAGTCAACTGCACAAAATTTGGCACTTTTTAGTCTGTTTCGTCGCACCCATCGCAGTGGGCCTGGTACTACTCGGCGGAATTTTTTAAATTGCTCCCGTCAATATCGATCACTCGGACAGCCTGCTAATACTCCTTCACACTTGTATTGGCGGGTAGAACGAGTTGAGAAGTGGTCAGTTGCTAGGCGCACGATTGCAGGACTAGTGGGCTAATTCAAATGAGTGCAACGACGCAAATGACTACTTGTCGGCTTGAGATAACCGTCAATACAAGTGTGAAGGAGTACTCGTACTTGGTCTGCAAATATTTATACCTGAATTAAACAACGTTTTACGAATAGATCATGCCGAAAATTCAACGCAGCGCATTGGTACGATTTTCCGCCGAGCGCATGTTTGATCTTGTAGACGATATCGAAGCCTACGAGAATTTTTTACCCTGGTGTGAATCCAGCAAAGTACTCCGCAGGCAAGATGAATTTGTCGAAGCAAAATTGAATATTTCCGGGGCAGGGATAAAACAGTCCTTTACAACCCGCAATACCCATCGGGGCAAGCAGGAAATGCGTATGGATCTGGTCGATGGCCCTTTTAAAAAATTACACGGAGTGTGGAGCTTTTTACCCTTGCGTGAAGATGCCTGCAAAGTAACACTGGATCTGGAATTCGAACTATCCGGCACATTAAGCAGCCTGGCATTCGGTGCGGTATTCAGTCGTATTTGCAACACTCTGGTCAGCGCATTCAGTCAGCGGGCAAAAGACCTCTACGGAAAACCCTAATAATCCAATGATTGTCGTAGAAGTTGTTTATGCCACACCAGAAAGACAAGTTTTGTTGTCGATCAAAGTTACCCCCAGTGAAACCGTTGAAAACGCGATCAGACAATCCGGTATCCTGGCACAATTCCCTGAAATTGATTTATCAACAAACCCGGTAGGTATCTTTGGGAAAGTCTGCCCGTTGAAACAAGCCTTACGAAATGGTGACCGAATTGAGATTTATCGTTCGCTGCTAAACGACCCCAAAACCGCTCGTCGCCAACGCGCAGAAAAAGCCAGAACAAAGAAATAACCAAAAAATAACCGCTATTTGCCCCTGCAAAATAACATCGACAGAAGAACCCTATTCATCCTCAAACGGGCTGGTTATCATCTGCCAAAGTGTTTTATCCAATTCGCGCTTGGGAACAATTACATTGAGCTCCTTATTAATCTCCTTTGCCGGCTCATTGGATGGCCGAAAATCCCCCTGTATCCCTTTCAACTTTTCCTCCTTGAAAAATAAAGTTATGCGCCTTTGCTCGCGAATCCCGCCTCCCGGTTGCAATGAATAAAGGTAGTCCCAACGATCCTGATGGAACACATCTACAAGTAATGGTGTACCCAAAACGTATCGAACCTGCCTTTTGTTCATATTGGGTTCGAGTTGATCAACCATTTCCTGAGTCACAATATTTCCTTGTTCAACATCCAGTTTGTAAACACAGGAAGTCAAAATCAAACTTGCAATAAGGGTAACAAAAATGAGATGCTTTGGCATAGTCGGCTGAATTTTATCGTCGCCTGAATCAGAAACTTGGAATCATACCTCATCGTAGCCATCAAGACACGCTTCCGGAGATCCAGCGTTGGAAAGTCAAGACATCAGAAATGCGGGTTTAAAGGTCACATTACCGCGTGTAAAAATCCTGGAAATCCTGGAAAACAGACAATTGACCGAACGGCACCTGACCGCCGAAAAAGTCTACAAGAATTTGCTTGAAGAAGGCGAAGAAATTGGTCTGGCCACCGTTTATCGAGTACTCACACAATTCGAGGCTGCCGGACTTGTTAAACGCCACCATTTCGAAGGTGGAAATTCGGTATTCGAATTGAATCGTGGTGAACACCATGATCACATGGTCTGTGTAAAATGCGGCAAGGTGGACGAATTTAAGGATGAAGTCATTGAATCCCGGCAGATTGAAATCAGTGACCGCCTGGGATACGAACTTACGGATCATTGTTTTTATCTATACGGGTTATGTTCAACTTGTCGAAATTCATCATGAATTCATCATGAATTCTTCAGGTTTCGAGCGAAATGGACGAAGCAATCAACAAGTTTCCAGAATTGATTAGAACAATAGTTAGCCGATCATTGTTATTTGTGGTTTAATCGGCGGCCATGTTCAAACCTCTTATCTTCTTCGTCGGGTTGCGTTATACGCGCGCCAAGCGACGCACCCGGTTTATCTCATTTATCACTTTAACTTCTGTGCTCGGCATCGCGCTGGGTGTAACCGCACTCATTACGGTCTTATCTGTTATGAACGGGTTTGAGGCCGAACTGCGTGATCGAATTTTAGGTATGACCTCGCACGCAACCATCAGCGGCTGGAATGGACAGCTGGACGACTGGCATGCATTCGACGAAACCCTGGAAAAAGAACCTCGGGTAACGGGTTGGGCACCCTATATCGAAGGTCAGGTTATGATAAACGCAGGCCGACGGGTCAGTGGGACATTACTGCGCGGAATGCTGCCCGAATTCGAGCCTAAAGTGTCGGAAGTAACCACCAGTCTGGTTAAAGGTGATATTGGATCATTAAAGCCGGGGGATTATGGCATTGTATTGGGCGCTGAGCTAGCCACCTATCTGGGTGTGACAACAGGCAATAAAGTAACCGTAATTACCCCTCAGGTCACCTCCACTCCAGCGGGTATATTACCCAGACTAAAACGGTTTACTGTAACGGGTGTGTTCAAAGTAGGGATGTATGAATATGATAGAAATCTGGCACTGGTGCATATTCAGGATGCATCCAAGCTGTATCGACTTGGCGGGTCAGTATCCGGGCTTCGACTGAAACTAGAGGATCTTTTTGAAGCACCACAGTTAATGAATGAACTATTACGTACCTTTGCAGGTGGTGTACGGGTTAATAACTGGACACGTGTACACCAAAATTTCTTCCGTGCGATTAAAACAGAGAAGCGAGTCATGTTCATCATCCTGCTGTTGATCGTTGCTGTAGCCGCCTTTAACATCGTATCGACGCTGGTCATGGTTGTCACCGACAAGCAAAGCGACATTGCCATTTTACGTACTCAGGGTTTAACTCCTGCATCGGTTATGGGTATTTTTATCGTACTGGGAGTAATCATCGGCGCAATTGGCACTGTACTCGGTGCGATTGGTGGAATACTCCTGGCGCTAAACGCTCAGTCTATCGTTAGCTGGATTGAACAATTTTTCGAGGTCCAGTTTCTGGCACCGGACGTTTACTACATTAGCGAACTACCATCAAAATTGGTTTGGACCGATGTCTATCAAATTACCGCAATGGCATTTCTTCTGACTTTGCTGGCAACAATTTATCCAGCCTGGCAGGCCTCACGAATAAAACCTGCGGAAACACTCCGCTATGAGTGATGAAATCGTACTACAGTGCAAAAACCTGAGCAAACGCTTTACTCAGGGCGGACTTAACGTCGAAGTACTGATCAATGTAGAAATGCAGGTTCGCACAGGCGAACGGATTGCGGTGATGGGCGCATCGGGCTCAGGAAAGAGCACTCTACTCCATCTTTTAGGGGGCCTTGATACCTGTACTGCCGGACACGTAACACTTGATGGGACCGATATTTCGACATTGAATCCCCGCAAGCTAGGACAACTAAGAAACAGATCTTTGGGATTTGTCTATCAATTCCACCATCTACTGGGTGAATTTACTGCGCTTGAGAATGTCAGTATGCCTTTATTGATTGCTGGCAAAACGGTCAAAACCGCCCGAGATCAAGCCGCGAGCATTTTGGATCGTGTCGGACTTGGAAGTCGACTGGAACATAAACCGGGAGAATTATCAGGCGGCGAAAGACAACGTGCAGCCATCGCCAGAGCCTTAGTTAATCGGCCTAAGTGTGTTCTGGCGGACGAACCGACAGGAAATCTGGACAGTAAGACCGCAGAACAGATATACCAATTGATGCTTGAACTGAATCAGGAATTTGGCATCAGTTTTCTGATCGTCACCCACGACCAGTCACTGGCTGAAAGAATGGATACGGTTTTGCATCTTGAAGATGGGCGCTTTGTGACCGACTAGGAGGCTATCCGAGACTAGAGAGCCTATTGCGGAAAAGTGGATTTTGGCCCATTTTTCCAAATAAAGTGGTTAACACTTAAAACGCAGGCTATAGAAAAACATAGAGTGATCAGTCAGGTTTTTTTATCCGTCCCCAAACGCTACCACCAGTAGCCTTTTTGGCTCCACCCAGGCTTGACCCTACTAACTGCTGATTTGTATTTCGACCCTTTGCGGATTTCTTATCTTTTGCCCGACCCACGCTGCTGTTAGTCGATAAATGGCTTTTAGACTTTTTCTTTTTCGACCCCACTGCTTTTCCAGATTTTTTCTGCTTTTTAGGCCCTGTATACTGCCCCTCCAGTTCTGCAATCGTACGACGTGAAAATCGTTGATTCAAAAAACGCTCAATACCAATCATCAAATTCCATTCCCGGTGTCCGATCAATGATACCGCCAAACCCTTACGCCCGGCTCTACCTGTGCGTCCGATCCGATGTACATAGTCTTTGCCGCTTTTGGGCATATCAAAGTTAATCACCAGTTCGATATCCTGCACGTCCAAACCACGCGCAGCGACATCTGTCGCAATCAGCACATTAACTTCTCCTGTATGCAATCGTTTCATGACACGATTTCGCTGTAGCTGATCCAAACCGCCGTGTAGTAATCCTACCCGACCTTTAGTTTCAAACAAATCGGTATAGATCCGTTCTGATTCCACCTTGGTATTCACAAATATCAATGCTTTGCCAAAATTTTCGTGTTCCAGTAACCAGGTCACAAGTTGTCCCTTATGCCCATTGTTATCGGCCAGTATTAATTGTTGTCGTATATTCTCGTGTTTATCCTTAATCGTATTGAGTGTAATCACCTCAGCGTCCTGAGTGATTTGGGAAGCAATGCGATTGACACCTTTGTGACTCAGGGTCGCGGAAAATAATAAGGTTTGACGATGTTGATTGCATTGGGAGGCAATGTTCAATACATCTTCGCTAAACCCCATATCCAGCATTCGATCCGCTTCATCCAGAATCAATACTTCAAGATCGTCAAAATTGGGCGTACCATGCTCAAGATGCTCGACCATTCTACCCGGTGTAGCAATGATAAGTTCAGGATTCTTACGCAACTGCGCCTTTTGTTTACTAAAACTCTCTCCACCGATGATCAACCCCACTCTTAACTGAGTGTAACTCGCCAGCGCTAAACCATGCTGCATAATTTGGCGACCCAGCTCTCGAGTCGGAACCAGAACGAGGACTCGTGTTCCAGCTTGCGTATCCGGATCATTCAACAACCCGTGAAGCGTAGGCAACAGAAATGCCACGGTCTTGCCGCTGCCTGTTTCAGCGCTCACTAACAGATCTTTTTTTTCTAGAGCAGGCGGAATGGCCCTGGACTGTACCGGGGTAGGTTGTTCGATACCGAGTTTTTTCAGCGCTCTTAGCAAGTGGTCATGAAGTTGAAAATTAGTAAACAAATATAACGCTCCAGAAAATTAACTGTTTCATATCCTATCAGGGATTGCTTGACTCAGCACGGTCTAATGCCGATACACTGAGGATATAAGATACCCTACAGCTTACACAATGTTTAGGAGCTAATCCTGGCTATGTCATTCAGATCAGCAATCATAATTGTCGAGAATAAATTTTCCGTAGGTTGGGTAAAACGGTAGCGAAACCCGACGTTTAGTAATATATCGAAGCTATTTTGTTAGGGTTCGAGCCTCAACCACAACCACAACCTACAGTAGTACGTCTGTAAGCCACAATTGGAATTGCTGCATTAATTGCGGATGTGGGGTGACCCTGCCAGATCGCCATCGTGAGTGCATTACAGATCAATTGCGCCTTAACGGCTTTTCTGGCTAAGAACGCATGATTCAATCACGTCCGCGGCAGCTTCCGGCAAACTATAAAGATCCTCTTTCTTTGCAAAAAGAATCCCATTGCGAACCCAGGTTTTTCGCTTCCGGGATATCAACATTTGCTGAAGTTTTTCATCAAATTCTGTTTGCTCAAAGGGCACTTTCACCAGCAAACCCGCTTTAGCCTTCTCTACATAGTGCGCGTAGCCGCAGGATTCGGTAACAAGTGCTGGAAGTCCGGAAGCAACAGCTTCCAGAATTACATTTCCCGCTGTTTCTCCAATATGCGCAGGATGCACAAACAAATCAGCGCCCAGAAAAAATCGAGAAACATCATCGCGTCCTCGATAAATACTTAATTGTTTAGACAAACCCAGACGTTTCGCCCTCTTATAAAATGGATCTGGCTTATCCTTCCCGATTGCAATTATATGCACTGTTTGCCGAAGATCTACAGGCAAAGCAGCAACCCCCAATAACACTCGATCCAAGCCTTTACCTTTGAAATTCGAGCCCACCATGAGAATGACCCTATCAGACTCATTAAAACCAAATTCAGCCCGCCATTGGAGTCGAATATCTGCTGCGTTGGGTGGCGCCATGCGGTCTCGGCTGATACCAGGAGGTAAAATATGAAACCGTTCCGCCGGCGTCTCATACCACTTCATAAAATAACTCTGCTCAACGCGAGATAGCATCATTAATTCCACACCCGCTTCAGGTGCGAAAACTTCCCGCTCGAAAGCCGAAAAATGCCGATACCTGGGTGTCAATCGATATATCCAGGATTTTGTCTGTTGGGTACGCTCAACATAACAGGCATCTGCAGCATAATAAATATCCAACCCCGGCATACGGTTAAAACCCACCACAGCATCGTAGGGCATTCGTTGCAAATGTTCTTGTACCGATTTCGCATAGGATTCATTTTTTGCATGATTGGTTTTACCCTTCGCAGGAATCAGATACACTTTCATCTTTTCCGGCATCGGACCATCCCAACTTCGGGTATATATATCAACTATATAACCTCGACCCCGACAAATTTTTGCAATACTTAGCATTTTCCTCTGCAAACCACCATAAGGAAAATATTTAAACAGACAAAATGCAAGCCTCATTTTGTGATCACCTTTAACACCAACCATCGATCCCACTAACGGGTTTTATGTACCCTATTTCCACTGACCAAATCCTTTATCTGCAATCGCAGTGTTTTAGTAACATATGACCCAGGTAACATCACAACCAAGGCGGGAAACTGTACTCCATCTTCAATGGTTGCACCATATTTGCCCTTGGTTGTGTACCGTCTTCCTCCAATATTTGCTCTAACCGGTCGACGATCCACCCGCAGGTTTGCAACATCAGTCTTACCTGCCAACCAGCAATCACAACCAATGAATGAATCTCCAACCGTATTACCGTGAGAAAGCATACTACGGTCCAGAATGATTGTACGAGTCAGATCCACCCGCTGGCCAATTTGAACCTGCGGACAAAGAACACATGCGCGCACGGAAGAATGATACCCAACTCGAACTTCCTGACCAATATATGAAGGACCTATTATGACGCTATATTCTTGAATAACAGCGTTTTTTGAAATATATACAGGCCCAGTAATTACACCGTTCTCAGGTAACTTAACGCCCTCTTCCACCCGCACCTCGCCTTCGATCCGCAGACCACCCGTTGACACCACTTGCTTCGTTGAACCCTTACTCAAATCGATTTCAGAGATCAACTCAATCAACTCCCAGGGAAATTGCTTACTGCTAATTTGATCAGGATCTATAAAACCGTTGAGCAATTCTGCAAGTCGCTGCTTTGATCGAGGAAAAAATAATTCATCAAATTCATCCGATTTACTCAATTTGTTTGCTTTGGTTTTTTGGCTCGCATAATCCAATGTCTGGGTTACAAAGGGCTCTGCGTAATGAACACCCTGAGAATACAGTAACGCGTTTCGACCACTGGTCTGTGCATAGGCCCGAATTTCATTGGGTGACAAATAGGCTTTTTCACGTTGCGAAAAAAAACAGGATAGAAGATCAATTTTCCGTTGCAACAGATCTTTATTACCGATGAAATAATGATTCGCTTCGAAACTCCGAGTTGACGGAGTGCAATAATAATATTTGTTCGGCACAGATCGTCCTGCAATACTGGCTGCTTCTGAAACGATCTTATGATCCTGGTGTCGATCCTGACTAAACGGTAAATACAGGACATCCGGCTCAAAATCTCTAATTTTCTTTTCCAGTTCGGTAATCAGTCTGTGCAGATCTGCCGGAGCAGCACGACCTAACAATTCGACCTGGTAAGAATACGAATCTCTGACAAGTTGCAGCTCTTCTTCCCGAGTTGCATATTCACTGGCTTTATTGCCCAGACAAATCACTAAAGATTTGACAATTTCACCTTGATCCAACCTGGAAAGCAAAGCCATGCCGACGCCAAACTCCGCATCATCGGGATGAGGTGATATTAGTAAAATTTTTTTAGCCATCTAAAACCAGAAAATTTAAGTGTACAAAATATGATCCATTCAGCTTACAGTGAAGATGTCAGCTGTTCAAAGCCTGTCTATCGTATCGAATCTAAATCAATCTTTCCATTGCTTGATCTAACACAGAATCGATACCACTGTGGGTATACACAAAGCCCCTTCAATAACACCAGAAACCTGCAAAAATAGAGCGCCTCCAACATAGGTGTATAATGCCAAACCCAATCCACCCTGACTCCCTGATTCACCATGTGCGGACTATTTGGCATCACTCACCCGAACATTCCACGTGCGCGTAAAGCGCTTCAAAGCCTGTCTCATCGAGGTCCTGACCAGTCAGGAGACTGGCACGACGCCGGTCTATACATCGGCCATAGACGGTTAAGCATTCTCGACCTGTCTGTCAATGGCAAACAACCGATGCTTGCCTCAAAAACCGGCGTATTGTCCACGGTGAACGGTGAAATTTATAATTTCAGGGAACTACGAAAAGAATTGCAGGAAAAGCACGTATTTTACAGTCAATCCGATTCTGAAGTCGTACTAAATGGTTATCTGGAATGGGGTTTGGATAAATTGCTGGATCGCATCGACGGAATGTACGCATTCAGTATCTATGACCCCCGTGTCAATAAAGTTCATTTGGCAAGAGATATTGCCGGCATTAAGCCTCTTTACTATTATTTCGACGGCAAACAATTTGGCTGGGCTTCCGAACTCAAAGCAATCGTGAATTACCTGGGAGAAAGTCAATTAACGCTTGACCAAAGCGCTTTGTATGACTTTTTAACCTATTTGTACATACCGCCACCAAAATCCATGTACCAGAATATTTTTAAGCTGGAGGCTGCGCATACTCTAAGTATTGACCTGAATTCCAAAGTGATGAAAAAAAAACGCTACTGGTCTTTACCGACTGCTGTTGTCGATACCGATGAAGTGTCTGCGCAGAAGCAGCTAAAGTTACTGGTTAGCCAAAGCATAGAAGAACAATTAATAAGCGATGTACCCTTAGGTTTTTTCCTCAGTGGTGGAATCGACTCAAGCGTGATAGTTAGTTGTGCAGCTCAACAATCTCAAAATATAAATACCTATACGATTGGTTTCGACGTTCCCGGTTATGACGAAAGCGAATTTGCGCAAAGTGTCGCCGCAATGCATGCCACCCGGCATTGCAGCAAAATCATGCGACGGCAACGCTGTATTGATCTGTACTCTCGACTAAATCAATGGTTTGATGAACCCCACGCAGACACATCTGCGCTACCTACATTTATGGTTTCAGAACTGGCCAAAAAGGACGTTTCGGTTGTCCTCACCGGCGATGGCGGTGATGAAATTTTTGGTGGCTATATTCATTA
>CAZGQY010000090.1:0-16370 GCA_964528035.1 uncultured Methylococcaceae bacterium
ATATTGTAACCATGGTATTATCAGGAGCCGGGCCATATGTTTGACAGGGTTCCCACATTTCGTGTTGGTGGACCGTATGCAGGGGCAACATGCGAATAATAACTGATGATGTCTCCAGATGAATCCGTTCGTGTTCGATACCCATAAGTAATACCCAGGCTAAGGAATCCTGAGTGATCGGCAGATCAAGTGACATGTTAGCGATCAATTGATCAATCTGTTTTCTTACCTTGCTGCGATATTGCCTGACATTTTCTACGCTGGGCCAGTCATAGTGATTATCATTAAGATCATCCCAGGACATTTCGTCGACGCCGACAGCAAACATCGATTCGAATTTTTCACTGATTCGCTGGTTGATAAAATTCCCAAGAATCAATTTATTGATAAAAAACGTGGCAGTGTGGCCAAAATAAAAAATCAGCGGATGTCGAAGGGGTTCTGGTTTCAGATAGTACGCATCATTAGTTTGAATTGTGTCGAATAATGATTCGTAGAGAGAAAATGTATTGTGAAAATAATCTCTAAGTTCCTGCTTCTTTGTTGCTTCAGACACTCCGGATAAAAGTAGAGTTTTGGCTATCCGTGAGTTGACGGGTTCAGGTGTCATTACAGTATTCATATTTAGATATGATTTATTTATTGTATGATCGAAGACGTACGGAGTGGTTTTGTCTTTTGGGTGAATGACCGGGGGTTACAATCGGCGTTCGGTAAGATTCCAGCACCGCCTGTTTTATCAAGTCGCCTAAGTTTTTAGGAATAGACCGGTTGCTGCTTTGTTTTATTTCATCGGCGCAGCAATTGATTTTTTTGTTGAACCACTCGCCTTGTTGAAAAATTTCGAATGCTCCGTCTTTATCGTTTTTTGAAAATAAGCTGTTTGGCAGTGTCGGTAAATTTGCTTTGTTAATATCGTTACATTCTCTGTTTTGTTGCTTGTATTTGTTTTTAAAAAGTGCGTCCGAAAGGTTAGCCAATGCAAATACGGTATTAACATAAGGGTTAAAGAGTTGGCTCGACGCGCCCAGGCGGTGCTCAATTCTTGATAGGGACTGCCAGTTTTGTATGCTAGAAAGTGGTGCTTTTTGTGCGTCTATGACTAAGGGTTTTATGCCCATCATTTGGTTGTGTTTGCCGATTTTTTTATACAGGGCGATACTGCCCTGGTGTCCCCCGGATAGTTCGGTTGGAGAACAGAGCTCATTGTTCAGACCAAATTTTTCTTTGAGGTTCAGTCGTTCAAATGCTTCGGCTTCAGGCAAATATAAAAGACTGCATTCATAGCTGCTGTTTAATAAGCAGTTTTGTAAGCGTTCTCCCATACCATCGATAGGGATCATATTTTTACCGTTAGGGTCTGATGCACTGATGTTAATTTGAATCGCATTAGGTATATGGACAGATTTTTTTTCGTTGCTGAATATCGCCTGACTACCGGAGCTAAGTCGTCTATGATCTCCATCCCAAATTACTGGTTTTATATAGATTTCCTCGGCGCCGTAGTGTTTCATAATACGCGGTAAAAGACGTAGTGCCTGTTGAAGATCATTTGCGGTTTTTAACGGTGACTGGCCTTCGAAATCTGTAACGAATTCCCACTGGTGCTGCCAATATTCGGGTTTTAAATGCCCCTGTATAGACAGTTTGGCCAGTTCCTGGTTGATTCCCTCATAGTCGAGGCATGAATGGTTACGCTTAGAGTCGAATGATGGTTTGAATACGCCCTCCAGTTCATAATGTACGAAAGGTGTAATTCCATGTTGCATGATTTGTGTCTGCAAGACTTCGATGGCAATTTTTGAATATTCACTGATTGGATTTATTCGCGAAGAAATCATGATGAGTTATTTTTCCGAGAATAGTGTTCCTGTGCTGCAAGTTCGAATATTTAAAGACCAGAGTGCTTCGCAGATCCGCTGAGCCGCTTCCCCACATAAATCATTGCAGGTTATTTGACGTTGTAATTAGTTGTTAATCAACCAAACGCGTCCATTCACATTTTTTTTTATCGATTAATTGAGCGGATGCAGGTGTGCCTATGCCTTTTGCGATTAATGCAACCACACGGTCATCGCTGTCATAACCAGTATGAGCGGTCAATGGGTTCGCAAATTTACCCGCGCCGAACAGATCAATGATTTCAGCCACATTTATATCGATATTGGTGGTATCTATGCAAAGTCTGGAATCAAGGTACTGATCTGAAAATCCGTGGGGTATTGCATAGCTTAATATGTCATTAGGATCGCTAAACGCAATAATGGATGTTTTATTGACGATTCGATCATTATAGTGGGAACCTTCTTTCGTACAATAGGCTTCTTTTTGGCCACGAACTTGCGGGACTTTCCGGCCCATCTGCAAGAGTGGGAGTTGGTTGGATAACATATACAAGGGGATTTCTTTATTCTGAAATTCACGGATAAATGCAGATTCCTTCCAGGTTTTATCTCGCCGTGCATCTTCATCTGCCACATTCTGAGCAATTTCCTGCATGCTGTCCATGGTAATTCGACTGCCGAGGCGATGGGAGACGATGGCATAATCGTCGATGGTCATATTTGTGACGGCCTTAGCGGATATAGTGTGCCCATGGCCCAGCGACAAGCAGGCGTGAGCCGCTGATTCGGGCAGAGTTTCCCAATCGTAGCCTATCATCCAGCACATTGATTGCCGAAATGCCATGAGAATATCATTGTGACTTTCACCAAGATAGATCATTGGATCCGGACCCGTATCATTCGAAAACTTTTTCAACAGGTTATTTATTTCTGCGCGCCGGTAAGAGAATTCACCGGAATTGTCGTATGCGAGTATAGATTTTTCGTTATCGGTGATGGGTGACCACGTTAATTCATAAAACAACATGGTTTTTTTCATTGTCTCGTCCATGAGTCGGCGAACCCGTAAAACCCCCAGATCTTTTTCTGCATTATCGGGGTGGACAAGGGCGAACTCTTTAAACCGGCTATTCTGTACCGTGAGATTTAATTCTTTTGAAAGTTTTTGAAGGAATTCTGTACTGTAGCCAGGGATATGGCTGCCTACACCGTGAACCATTAATACTTTTGTTGTGCCTTGTTCTTTTTCCAGAGTCGGCGCGATTCCAGGAAAACTTTTGCCGACTACGTGGCAGATTCGAGTGTCTTCTTTTTGTTGATTCAACAAGGCTTCGCCAAAACCTTTACCCAGGCTTGTGCATCCGCTGAGTGCAAGGCTGAGACCAATGAACAAGAAGCATTTAAATACTGGAATTGCAGAAACAGGAGGCTTAGCTCTGTATAGCTGATCGGTGGATGGCGCAGAAGCTACAGTTTTTTCCATAATGATTGATCCTTTGCATCTGGAGGAAGCAGTCTAAGTCGGCATAATACCAGCTTATTGGGTTGGCTGGCATTTTCGTGTCGCGTGTTTAATATTATAGGGGTTCTCCTGGAGTGAAACTCTACAAAGGGTACACGTTGTTCGAAGCTAATTTTGTTACAGAATTTCGCTGGCTAAGGCATTAAATATATTGCACTGCACAAAAATGTTGCAGCGCAATATATTTTGGTCTATCATTGTCTTGTGTATTAAAGCCCTTTTAATTGATTCCCAACAGGAGTTCACCGATGACTAAAGTATTTCCAGACGCAGATCTTTCCAAAATGTATGAACCTGTTCAAAAACTGGTAGATTTAAATTTGACAAAATTTCAATCTACGATCGAGGCCCAAACTGAGGCAACAAAATCCTTTGTAGAGCAAACTGATGAACGCCTCAAAGCTGCATCAGATGTTAAAGATTTCGATGCGTTAGCGACTTTTTTGAAAGAGCAGAGTGAAATTGCACGCACCAATATGGAAAGAATGATTGCAGACAGTAAATCGGTTTCCGAAGAGATCGTAAGCTATGGTACGGAAGTTCAGAAAATTATGGCAGAAACCTTTACTTCTGCAGCGGATACTGCGAAACCAGCCAAAAGAACTACAAAGAAATAAATCGATTGGTCTCTTTAAGTACAGAGATTGGATTGATATAAATTTGTTTTGTAATTGCGGGTTGTGGGGCGTTCTCCACACTCCTATAAAGACCTGACTCAATTTAGAGTTGGGTTTTTTTTTAACTGCGGATTGATAATTGGCTGAGTGCCATTGTGAGCCAAACAATGTTATTATCCGCAGCCTTTGTATGCACTCTGCATGTTGCTGGATATGCGTGTATCTTTATGGTTTATATGGTTATTGTAGGGCTTTCGCTGGCTGGAGTGTCCACTGCGAAAAAGAGATAGCTGATCCATGTTTCCGATTGCACTCGTTAAAGATAACTTATACTAGTGCCTGATTGTGCAATTAAACACAAGCTTTTTTGAATCGAATAAATGGACTCAAAATCCCTTCTTCTTGCGACGACTTCTATTCTCGTCAAGTTTCCTGATCTTCTGGGCTGGTAATGATAATTTATTCTATCCTGGCTTTAATATGCAGTGTGCTTTATAGCATAAGCGCTGTTCTATGCAAATTCGGGTTGCAAAATACAGTAAATGTTCGCGATTTAAGTTTTCGTAAGTTACTGCTTTTTCTAGTGTCCAACAGAATATGGGTGCTAGGCGTGATTTTGAGTTTGGTTGCCAACATATCCATGATCCAGATACAGTCGCGTCTTGATGTATCTATTGTCTATTCTATCCTCAATTTCTCCTATATTTTTGTTTTAATACTTGGGCACTGGTTTTTGAGTGAACGTCTCAATAAGGATCAGTGGGTCGGGGTAGGGGTGGTTGTTTTGGGTACGTTTTTAATTTTATCGATTGAGGATACTGCCAGTGGCCAACCAACCGCGGTTCAAAATTTATTGATCTTGACTGCGATGTCAGTTTGTTTAATCTCGATTCTTGTGGGTGCGGCGTATCGATATAAAACTATAAATTATGAAATTCCATACGCAATGAGTACGGGTGTGTGTTTTGGTTGCGTCGAAACCTATTTGAAAGCGACCACTAACTATGTATCTACAGAGATTGGCTTTTTTTCTATTTTTTCGATGGGCAGTATGGTGGAATTTGTCTCGTCTTGGCCGTTTTTAGTCATGTTCGTATACGGTGCAGCTGGATGGCTTTTTTTACAGATCACTTATTCACACGGAAACGTATCAATTACAGTTCCTGTTGTTGCTGTTACTCAGAGAATTGTATCAATGTCGAGCGGATATTTTGTTTATGGCGAGAGTTTTGATAGCGTAAAAATAGCAGGCATACTTACAATACTTATTGGAGTATTTATGCTGATTTTATCTGGTCTCAGTTTAAAGGAACCGGAACCAGTATGAATATATATGTATTTTTTACAATTGTATGTAGCTTATTATTTGCTGTCGGTGCTGTTCTCTGCAAGCATGGGATGCGGGGATACGGTTCCGGGGAACATCCCAATATACTGCATCTGACCTGGTTTCTGATTAGAAATAAAATATGGTTCTTAGGTGTAATGGTCTCTTTATTGTCAAATGCTGCTGTATTGCAAATACAATCAGTCCTCGATTTGTCAGTTGTGCATTCAATATTAACGAGTACATATATATTTACTCTGTTATTAGGCTATTTGTTTTTACGGGAAAAATTGACAATTACGCAATGGATTGGGACGGTAACGGTACTATTGGGTACTTTAATTGTTGTTTTAGTTGAGCAGCCAATTACGGGTGGTGTGACCAATGTACAAAATTTGTTATTACAATCTGCTTTATCTTTATTTCTAATAGTATTATTAATCATCAGTACTCGTCTGAATAAAAGAATAAATTATGAAATTGTTTATGCAATATCGGCAGGAATAGCCTTTGGCAATTGCCAGGTCTTTGTGAAAGCATCCACTAATCTGATTACCGATCACACAGGAGGATTTTCTGTTCTGTCCTTGCAAAGCCTGGCGGAATTTCTACATATTTGGCCATCACTGGCATTGATCGTGTTTTCGATTACGGGGTTTGTTTGTATGCATATTTCACTTACACATGGAAAAGTATCGATATGTATTGCTTTGTTGGCAGTAATATCCAGAGGATTATCGACTTCAAGCGGATATTATATTTATGATGAACATTTTTCTGTGGTAAAAATAGTGGGTATATTAATTATACTGATAGGGGTATTCGTCATTACTTTCACCTCGGTGAGTGGAAATAATGAAGAACAGGTATCCTAAATCAGGACTAGTCCTGATGTATAGAGAATTATTCAAATATTCTGCGTTTACTCAGCGAGTTTCTTAGTTAGTGTATAGGGCACGGACTATGCGGGAAATTTAAACCATTTGCTATAATTTCTGCTTAAACATCTTTGTTACAGAGGCTTGCGCAATCTTAATGATCTGCATTTTTAGAAAACTGATTGCTGAATAATTATAAATTTATAACGGTAATATAAATGTTTATCTATACGTTTCTTGTGTTTTTTTGTAGTTTTCTTTACGGTCTTAGTGCTGTTCTGTGTAAATATGGCCTTCAAAATAGAACGGATACTCAGATACGTAATATAAGGAATATAATAATATTTTTAATTAGTAATAAAGTTTGGATATTGGGGGTCGCACTGAGTTTTTTAACCAACCTGGCTATTATTGAGATTCAATCTAATATAGATATATCGGTTGTATATCCTATTTTGAATTTTTCTTATATATTTGTTTTATTATTAGGGTATAAGTTTTTAGGAGAATTATTGACAAAAAGACAGTGGCTAGGTGTTTGTACAGTTGTTGTTGGTACTCTGCTCATTATTTTTATTCAGGAGACATCGACGGGACTGAATACTAATGTGGAGCGTTTATTCTGGTTTAGTTGCATTTCTTTTCTAATGATATGTGGAATAATATATATTACTTACAATAATAAAATAGAAAAGTATGAAATATGCTATGCGATCTGTACTGGCATCTCGTTTGGAAATGTTGAAACATATATAAAAGCAAATACCAACCTGGTGGTATCTGAACTTGGAGAATTCTCTATATTTTCACTGGATAGTGTTGTTTATTTTATCAGTGTGTGGCCATTTGCGATGATGATGTTATTTAGTATAGTTGGATGGTTATGTATGCAAATAACATATTCTCATGGAGATGTTTCTGTGAGCGTTCCTCTTTTTGCCGTTTTACAGAGTTGTATTACTCTATCATGCGGGTATTTTATATTTGGAGAAGCCTTTAGTTTTCAGAAAGTATTAGGCATTGTTACTATAGTTTTTGGAGTGACAATGCTTGTACTATCAACATTCCAAAAAACCGAAGTAAATACAGTATAAAAATGCTCGCTTCCGCTGACCAGATTTCAAGTCTTAAAAGTGTGTTGTTCGTTGTGCCTTCAATGGTTGGGGCCGGGGTAGAACGGCGGGTTAGTATCCTTGTTAATCATTGGGGAGTGAATGACTATACTGTTAAATTGGGGTTATTGCGTAAAGAGGGGGATTTTCTCGCGCATATACCCGCATCGATCCTTCACTTTGTGAGTGCTCCACGTTGGCTGGAGACCTTTTTATATCCACTTACCAGTTTTGTAAATGTCTATAATTTTGTTTTGGCGGTTTACCAAATAAATCAATTAATCAAAAGGTTGCGACCGACGATTATAGTAACGTTTACATTGGAAACAACACTTCCAATGTATCTTGTTTGTTTAGTGTATGGTAAGAGTGACACGCGGTGGATCATATCGGAAGACAGTAATACCTCAAGAGCGACAAATCAGTTTTTCACTGTAAAGATTTTAGAAAGATTTGTATTGTCAATTCTTGGCAGAGTGTACCGCTATGCTGATGCAGTCACCTGTGTATCAAATGCGGTCAAAAAAGCTGTTCGGGATCAATATAGAGTTCCACTAAATCGTTTAAGTACGGTTCACAATCCAGTTGATGCGATAGAGGTTCAGAAAAAAGCGTCGTTAGCTGTAAAGATAGATTATGACTACATATTAGCGGTGGGTCGACTGGTCAAATTAAAACAATTTGATGTATTGATTGAGTCGTTTGTGAAAGTGAATCCGCAACGGAAGCTAAAGTTAATGATTCTCGGTGAAGGCCCGGAAAGATGCCGTATAGAAAACTTGATTGAAAGCTGTGGTCTGACTGGGTCAGTATTGCTTCCAGGTTTCGATGCAAATCCTTGGCGATATATGGCACATGCCAGGATGTTAGTTTTGACCTCCAAAAGTGAGGGATTCGGAAATGTTGTTGCAGAGGCAATGACGGTTGGATGTCCTGTCATTGCCACTGCCTGTGGCGGGCCTGAAGATATTATTAGACATCATGAGAATGGGGTTCTGGTTAAGCCGGACAGTTCGTTGATTGCCAGCGAAATAACCAGATTGTTAGAATTTTCTTCCCAACGAGAGTCAATGATTCAACAGGGACGCAGGGATGCCCTGCAATACCGCCCGGAAATTATATGTGAACAATTCGTGCAAGTGTTGGACAATCTAGTGGTCTTGTCTGTAAAGGCTGTTTGAATTTACTTTATCTTGTGGTGAATTTTATTATCGAGTCGCTTCCCGGATAAAGGAAAAATTGAAGTAATTATTCAGTGCCTATATTGTTGGAGTGTAAGTTATTGATTGTTTAGGGTTCTACAACACGGGTGTTGCAGCAGAGATTGCAGGGAGGTCGTTACGCATTCCGTACAATCAATAGCTAGGATCCTGATGGCCCCGATTGCTGAGGCTATGCAAATTGATATCAATAGGTTGTAGGTTAAAAAAATAAATATTCACATTATTCTGAATATTGAAATTATTATAAATTCCGTCTAATTTTTATATAAATAGTAGGATAAATATTAAGAGGGTTGATTCGGAATGGAACATTTAAAGTAACTATTCTGCGATTATTTTTCTCAAGCTGCAAGCCACAGATTGCTCAGGATTCTGCTACATAGATGTTACAGCGGAGTCTACATCGGCTTTATGCTTCCCAAACAATCAATGGCTTGAACCCTGACCACGAAATTCCCTGATTTGGTGGTTGTTTGATTAAAAGTTTCGCTGAGATTTGAAGAGGTCGGTAGTGGAAGTACTTTATGGTTTAGCCTTTGGTGTATTTTTGATAGTACTTTTTGGGTGGCTGATTGCAAAAATACAAACCAATCGGGATCATACTCTGATACAGGGTATGGCCCCAGGTGATTTTGGGGCTCGAAAACGAAAAAAATTTTCTCGCAAGGGGCTGCGTTCCAAAGATGTAACGCTGGAAACACTAAAAAGCCTGATCCCGATTCGGTCGATTGATGAACGTATTCTGGCGCTCATTCATAAAAAGTCAGAGCCTAAAAAGTCGGGGTTTGTGCTTTTTGATGAAGGTGATTCCGATAATTCAATTTTGTTTCTTCTGGATGGAGTTGTAGGCATTGAATTTGTGGAAGGTGGTGGCTATCGGGTCGAAGCGGGATCTGCAATATCCAGGTTTCCACTTTCAGTTGGACCCATCCATAAATATAGGGCTGTTGCGAAAACGGACGTTCATATTTTACGTGTTCCGAGTCAATTGACCAGTATGAGTACTTGTGAAAAATCGGTATACAGAAGTTCTAAAGAAGTTGCCCGGTTGAAAATACCAGCAGAATTAAAGCTAAGTGGATTAGTTCATACGTTTTGCCAGCACGTCGCGAATGACGAGCTTCAATTGCCGTCGTTTCCGGATGTGGCATTAAAACTGAGGCAAGCGATACGCAAAGATGTGAGCGTTGCAGATGCGGTGAAAATTATTCAAATGGATCCAAGCATTGCCGCAAAACTTATACAGGTCGCTAACAGCCCTTTTTACATGACCGAAATTCCAGCTATTCATTGTAAGGAAGCGGTCAACCGAATCGGCTTAATTGCGACTCGTGAAATAGTAACCAGCATTTGCCTGCATCAGGTCTTTCAGGCCAAACATCCCCGAATAAAAAAGTTCCTGGCTGATCTTTGGCAGTCCAGTATAGGATTATCCAGCCTGTGTTACGTGCTTGCATCGAAAACCACCAGGATTGATCCGGATCAGGCGCTACTGGCAGGCCTGATGTGTGATATCGGTATTATTCCATTCCTGACTTTTGCAGAAGGATTTCCAGATGAGTTGTTTGAATCAGACGAGTTGGATAAAGCGATCCCGTATCTAAGAGGGCCGATAGGCAGTCTGGTATTAAAAAGATGGAAATTTCGGCAGGAGATGGTGAAAATTCCCGTTATGGCTGAAGAATGGTTTCATGATAGTGGGCCACAATTGACGATTTGCGATATTGTCAGGTTGGCGAAATTACACAGTTATATAGGCTCCAAAAGACAATCGGAGCTCCCCCCAATTAATACGATACCCGCTTATTCAAAATTGGATAATGTCAGGTTGTCTCCCGAATTGTCTCTGGCGTTACTGAACGATGCTCAAGAGCAGGTGGGTGCAGTTAAAAGTTTCTTTTAGCCTGCTTTCTATTTTGTCATAGTTCCTGAACTTACAGAATGCCCATCTAAAAATACATATTTTTAATTTTCAATGGTGGTTTGATCGCATCGCAAACCAACTGAGTCCACGAGTGTGAGGAGGCTGACCATTCGAGGATATTTCTAAACAGTGCCGGAGATTCGACCAAAAATCGTCCGCACTCGTATCTGGGTGTGTCCTCCGTATAATATGCTGGCATCGTCGTGCATGCAGCTTGATAGCCAGCGCGCTGGATATGATTCAGTACTGAACGATTATATCGACCTTTTGGATAGCAAAATGTATGAACAGGAGCGTTTAATTCGTCTTGCAGGCGGCTTTTTGATTCGCTGATTTCTCGATTCAACTGTTTGTCCGGAATTTTGTTCAGGGAGGGGTGTGTCATACTATGACAGCCAATTTCCATGCCGCTTTGATGCAGTTGTCTGCGGTGATGCGCTTTCATACTGGGGAATGGAATCGTAAATCCGTTTTTTCTGAAATCACTCCATTGGCTTGTTTTCGGATTCACCCATCGGGTGATGTAGTCGAATCCGGGTATCACGAAAAATGTAGCCTTGAAGTTAAAATCTTCCAGTATGGGTACAGCGTTCTCGTAATTGTCCAGGAGTCCGTCGTCAAAGGATAATACCAAAGGCTTACAGTCGGTGTTTGGATTCAGGGAGATTAATTCGGAGAAGGTAACAGGGGTGAAGTCCAGTTCTTTAATCACTGCGAGGTGTTCCCTGAATATGTTTGATGGCAAAGTCTCAGGGCCCTGATTACCGACGGAATGGTAATAAAAAATTGGCGCTTTTATCATGGTGCCTTATCGATCCACAGCTTCATAATCGCGGCTCATGTCATGTGCACTCAATTGTCCGAAACCCTTACATGGTTTTCTTGCGATCAGTGAATAATGTGGAGACGTTTTGGGTGTTGGGTGTTTCTTGATTGATAAATTCCTCTAACAACCGGTAGGCTTCGTCGTCAGTAAACTGCTTAGGTGGATGTTTGCAAAAATAAGCGGATGGCCCGAGCAGAGGGCCTCCAATTTTTTGATTCAATGCCAATTTCGCACAGCGAATGGCGTCTATAGCCACCCCTGCTGAATTAGGAGAATCCTCAACAGACAGTCTTAGTTCCAGATTCATGGGGACATCGCCAAATAAATTGCCTTCCATACGGATGAAACACAGTTTATTGTCCTTTTGCCAGGGCACGTAATCACTTGGGCCAACATGAATATCTTTTTGATCCAGGCGTTCAGAGGTTACGGACTGTACAGCTTCAGTTTTGGATGTTTTTTTAGACGCAAGCCGGTGGCGGTTTAACATATTCAAAAAATCAGTATTTCCACCGGTGTTTAGCTGATAAGTACGCTCAAGTGTAACTCCACGCTTTTTAAACAAATCTGTCAGCATTCTATGAGTGATTGTAGCGCCTAGCTGAGCCTTGATATCATCGCCAATAATCGGGATACCTGCAGTCTCGAAACGCTTTGCCCATATAGGGTCGCTGGCGATAAATACCGGTATATTGTTGACAAAAGCGATTCCTGCCTCCAGGGCACATTCAGCATAAAAACGCGTGGCTTGCTCTGATCCTACAGGTAGGTAGTTCATTAATACTTCAGTATTCGATTCTTTCAATAACTCAACGACCTGTTCTTTATTCGGTTCACACAAACTGGATAACAGGAAGGTGGAATTGTCATCATAGTCCTGCATGTGTTCCGAGCAACCATCCAGAATTTTACCCATTTGTACGGTAATTCCGGATTCTGGGATGTCGGGGCAGAATACAGTGGTGCAGTTCGGTTTTGCGAATATTGCCTGGGAAATATCACTTCCAACTTTACGTTTGTCGATGTCAAATGCTGCGACGACTTCAATATCCGAGGGTGTGTAGCCATTTATTGCCCAATGCATTAACCCCGTAGCTGAATTTTTATCTTTGTTTTTATAATACTGGAGTCCCTGAACCAGAGAACTCGCACAATTTCCTACTCCGATTATTGCAATTCTTATTTTTTTCATTGTAGATAATTTTTATTCTGCTTTATTTAATACGCAATGTATCAGAATAATTCTGATTCTCAAAGGATTGTATCTGTTCTATTCCTGTATAGATGCCTGGTGTAAATTAGTAGCGCTTTTTTATTGTTATTTACAACCAAAATTGGTAGGCGCGGGGTTGCTCTTGGTTATGGTTTTGAGAGCTTAACCAGAGTATGCAAATTATTGATTACTTAGAAAAAGTAGACTAAATGTTGGGAAAGAAGTTGTAGAGGAACCGGATTGTGTGTGTAAGAAAATAATGAATCAACCCCTAAGCGGGTAGTGATTATGTCTTTTGATCGGTTGTTTGTGTGTTTACTTCGCATTGTGAAATGAGTTTGCCAATATCCCGCAGGATGCGCGGGGTTTTAGCGCCGCCTGGTGAAATAATATATTTTGGAAGCCAGGCCGGGTGGTATTTTTCATCTTCATTGCGAAAATCGTCGATGCTGTTGCTCTGGCTTCCACTCTGCTTATACATCAAGTCGCCGACCCTATGCCATAGTGGAGATAGCGGGTGGTCATTTAATCCAGGGAGGGGAGCGACGCCAAGATTGTAGTTTTGGTAGCCCTGTTGTTTTCCCCAAAGCATCGCTTCAATGTTTAGATAGTCCATTATCTCGATGGGAGCCTGTTCGTGAAATCGCAATAAATCCAGTCCCAATTCCAGTTTTTCCGAAGTTGTCCAAATTAACGCAAAGGCGACTGGTTTTTTATCATGAGTTGCAATAATACAGGAAAATTTTTCGACATAGTCTGAGGCAAAGAATCCTCTGGAAAATCCCATTTCCTTGATATTTTTTGATTTTAACCAAGACTTAGAGATTTTTTCTAAATCAGGCATGAATTTTTTCAATTGCGTGCCCCCGACGACCTCGACTCGTATTCCCTGGTTTATTACTTTTTTACGAACTTCAAATAAATCATTGTGCATTTCCTCCTTCAATGAAAAATTTTCAAGTGGCATCACAGCTTCGTCACCGATTCGTTCGATGGATAAATTGAGTTCGTCGTATTCGGATAAATTGCGTTCATTGACCATGTAGAACACGGGCTGTGCACTATATCGATCACACAAACCTCGAAATGACCAGATAAGGTCTGAATATTCATCCTTGGAGCCAATCGGATCACCCAGCGCGATCCAGCTTTTTCCCTGAACCTGATACATGATGAATGAATTGCCGGAGTGACTGAATAGAATCCGTTTATCACCCAGGTAGGCAAGGTTTGCCAGAAGATTAGATTCCTTGATAATAATCTGATGAATACGATCCATAATGATTGCTTCCGGCAATTCAGGGAGTGGGTCGGGTCGAAGCAGGTTGATATATGTGACGATGCCACTGATTCCAAAGACAGCAATTAGTGATCTCAAAAACCGACCGTAATCATCGTCGTAGGAAAAGGATAACCACAAAGAATTTGAATACGGAATGTCTTTGAACGAAAAAAGTCCCAGCCAGATCGTGACCGAAAGAATAATCGAAAGTAGAGAAACCCATTCGACCGGAAATCCTTCTTCAAATAGGGTTGCACTACGATGAAACTCTGAGCGTGTGTACCAAAGCAATGCCAGTATTGTTCCAAGGGCGATGGCTTCGCTGTAACCCAACCCTTTTATCAGGGATGTGATGATTCCAATGAAAAGAAGTTTTAGAGTCAGGTTGAATGTTGAGGTGAGTCTGCGAGAAATTCCTCGAGCTGTGATCAACAAGCCTATTCCAGCCGCTGCACCAGTCAGGTGGGCGATCTCTACGAAAATCAAAGGAATCCAAAGGGCCGATTGGTTACGATCAAAGCCTGCTGGTATACAGCCCGAAAACAACAGAATGACACCGGCCAACAGGATAATAAGGGACATCAGGTGTGGTCCGATTTCATCCAGTACATCCAGCGTCGAGTCGTGAATCTCTTCAAGCCGGTGTTTTTGTCGTTCAGCTTCGTGATAAACCAGCAGTAATGCGGCGATACCTAAAGGCGTGAGGTAATAGATACAGCGAAATAGAAGGATAGAACCCAGCAACGCAGCTGGAGAAATTTCCGGAAGACCCAGTAGTATAACGGATTCAAACACACCGATACCGCCGGGTACATTGCTGGCGCTGCCCGCAATCAGAGCCATGGCAAACACACCCAGAAATCCCATATAAGCGACATTTGTATTTTCCGGGAGCAACACAAAAATTAAGGTGGCGACCAGAGACAGGTTAGTGGTTGCCAGAACGATTTGAGCGGCCACGGTTTTCGCTCCCGGCATTCTAAATGTCCAGTTCTGGCTGCGGAATGTAATTGGGCGAAACATCGAATACACGATGTAGCCACCGATTAAGCTGAGTAACACAATGCTGACAGATTTGAGATAGCTAGCCGGAATAGGGATGCCTTCAGGTGAAAAATCACCGGATCCCATTAGCATGGCTATGGAAAATACGAAGCTCATACCAAGAATGGTGGTCAATGCGCACATGGTACTTACACCGGCAATATCCAGTGCTGTAAGGCCTACAGGTGAATAGATTCGATATCGGAGCGAGGTACCAGTGAGGATGGCAAATCCGATATTATTGCCAAAAGTTGATGCCAGAAAAGCAGACAAAGCGGCTCGCGAATACGGAATGCGACGCTGGATATGCCTAAGAGCCACGACGTCATAACCGGTCACTATAAAATAACTTACTGTAGTAATCGCAAACCCCAGTAACAGTGAGGAGTAGGATAATTCTTGTACGGTCGAAGTAACGTCAGAAAAACTGATTGTCTGTAAAGTGTTGTACATAACCGATAGCGCGACGCAAACGATGATCACACTTAGTAGTGCACCAATATGGCCGAAAAGTTTCTTCCCGAGTTGGCTGGTCATACCTTATACAGTAGCTTATCTTTCGCCAAGCTCCAGAAAAAATACCGTAGTTAATTTCAATGACTGAAAATTGGTGGTTGTAATTTTAGATTTATCAAGTCTGGTAAAAGTTTGAGTTTGATAATTGTTCCGAAGTATTATGGCGCTCGATTGGATTTTACTGACGGGTTTTTATTGATGAATGAGCAATTATCCATGGCATTTCGGATACGTCTGCATTTAGTGAAAATGTTTGATGTATTGTGTCGAATTCCGAGGTGGTGGACACTTGGGAAAGTGTTACGGCGTGCCTCGGAGGCGAACGATGATTTCTTCTTTGTGCAAATAGGGGCTAACGATGGAGTGATTTATGATCCTGTTTGGCCGTTTGTGAAACGGTACGGTTGGAGTGGGATTATGGTTGAGCCTGTGCCGGTTTATTTTGAAAAATTAAAAAAAAACTATGCAGGTAGCCGACGTATTCTTTTCGAAAACGTAGCCATATCTGACCGGCGTGAAATTCGCGATTTCTACCGGGTCAGAGACGATGTCAATTTTCTTCCGCAGTGGTGTAACGGGTTGGGTACATTTAACCTGGATATTTTATTGTCGCATAAGTGGGCGATTCCGAATCTGGAAGATTATGTGGTCAAGGAAAGTGTCGAATGTATTCCATTCAAGGATTTATTGGAAAAGCACGCGGTTGATCGGGTTAATCTGCTGCTTATCGATACCGAAGGTTATGATTACTCCATTCTCAAGCAGCTTGATTTTGAACGTATTCGACCGGATATATTACTTTACGAACATGAGTATATCGATAAAGATCAGCGCAGAGAATTTGAGAGTGATCTCAGATCCAGAGGTTATGTGCTATCAAAGCATTTGGGTAATACTCTGGGGTATTCACGGTCTTGTTAAATTATTTGTATCTACTCAGCAAGTTTGGTAGATCGGGTGCGAGTCATTGATTATTCGGGACGCGTGAATACTTCCCTGTAAGCTCTGCTGCAACGTCCTTGTTGCAGAAGCCCGAATAATC
>CAZGQY010000091.1:0-16112 GCA_964528035.1 uncultured Methylococcaceae bacterium
CCTGAAATCGATAGGTGGTGGAATAGTGCTGAAGACCAGCCAAAACGTGAGGATGCCAGAAAGGCCATGGAAGAAAATTATTCCGGTTGCTACAAGGCCCTTGCGGACTACGCTGAGGAATTGACCGAGGATACCAGCCAGATTCCTGAAAACCTAGCTTAGGAGCGAGGATTCAATAATATACGAATCTTGACTTGTCTTATTGTCCGTCTTCAGCGTTGTAGCAACAGTTGCGTAGCCCTGCTATGGGCCTGTTGCTACGCCTTGAAGACAAACAATAATCCTGCGTCAATCTTTCGCATATTATTAAAACCTCGCTCCTTAGAACAATTGATTGCTTATCGCGAGTTTCGTAGACTGCGGTCTATCCAAGTATATTCAAATGCTCTCCATACAGAGTAGTCACAAGGGTTGCAATACCTTTATCAAAACTCACCAAACAGCCATTATTATGTATCGCCAAAGAAAGTAAACAGGCATCAGTAATTTGTCGATAACCTATGATATTGGCGTCTTTAAAAATAACTGAATCCGTTAATGCGATAGAATCCGCCCAGAATAAATGATTGGGTAGCCGCGTGATCTGTTCAAGCAGATGCAACGCTTCTATTGGAGAAACGGCTTCCGACAATATTTTTGGATTTGATGACAGCCTGACAAAGCCGCTTTGGGTAATCGGACAGGTCGCCCAGCCACGCTTCTGTGCGCTGGCAAACCATTTATGCGCTTTCGAATGATGAATATGTGAGGGCCAGGCGAGCGCTATCAATACATTCAAATCCAAAAGAGTGGGTTTACCAGGCTTCATCGTCCAGTTTTTTCACATCTTCCGGCGTAATAACCGGAGAATTCTCGGATACGTTGAAAACAGGAAAATCATTTTTTAAATCATAAGAAAATGATCCTTGCAAACCTTTCCTGGCAAGATCAGAAACAGCTTTTCCCAATGTGCAATTATTTTGTTTTGCAAGATACCGCGCAGATTCGATGATATCTTCATCAAGTGAGAGGGTTGTACGCATGGACTGGTCTTTTTGTTAGCTGCTGAACCTAAGAGTTTGTCGATAATGATTTATTATAGATGTCGTGATGCATTGATGCAAAGATGTATGTTTTGCCTGTCGTCGTTCGTGTGTTACCGCGGAACCCTGATGCGTTATTTTTTCGTAACTGCTCGCCCCTCTATGGGTGATCTGTTCCGGAAGATGCCGTAAAATACATCCTTGCAGGCTTGGATGCGGCTTCCCTGCCGCATACACTTCCTCCACAGATCCCCCATAGATGGCTGTTTCGATTAGGGACAAGTAGTTAAATTTTTCTTTATTTTATTCTCGGAAGAGGCGTTGCCGAGCGGCATTATTGAAGCGTCCGCTCCGAGTGGACTGGTATTTTTTAGTCGCACGTTTTCTGGAGACAATACGCGCTTGGTAACGACATGGACCGGAACAATAACGCTGTCCTCGATCACACCGAGAACAACTAATGACCTGTGCATGGCAACGACAACACTGATAAAGACGACTGGATACTGACATCGACCAAAAAGCCGATGTCGCTTGGAGGGTTGTTCTAAATAGGGCATACTTAATCCGACATGCTTTTGCATGTTCATTTAGGTATGGCGTTTACTGAGACCATCAAATCAGAGGGGGCACCATACCCTGCTCACCGACTCTTCCTTTTATAACGGTTAGAATGAAATCTTTGCCAGTGTATTGATTATTACCGCGAAAAAATACACCTCGTTTAAATTGTTAATTGATGATTCTGGAAATTGGGGTAAATAAGGGATTTTTGAACTATTCGGCAAATAGCTGCGGGTTTGGGGTGGTGTTTACACGGGGAAATCGCCGATCATTTTGGGGTACATTTATCGACCCTGGGGCGGATTGTGAGAGCAGGAATGAAATAATAAGAGACCTGACCCCTTCGATTTTTTAAAATATGATTGACCCGTTACTCCTTTGTGTTTGTGCAGGGGTTGTGGGTGTTGTTGTGCGTAGGTTTTAAAACGTTGTTGCAGAATATTTTGCAGGGTGGCGTCCATGCCGGGAAAGATACCCATTTCTTCCCGCCTGTTCTGTGATTCTTATCTCAATTTCAACGATCATTCTGGACTTCGAGGTACCGCTTGAGGCCCTCCGCGAAGCGGTGTTTGTTCAACCATGAATTAAGCGGTTTATCCGCTTGAATGACAAGTTATAAAAACGTTAAAATTGTCGCAGACTTAATTTACCGCGATGCTTTATTTTTTCCACTGATTCCCTTTAGATAATAAGAGACTCATAAGGAATATTTAAACCATGATGTAAACGCTTTATCATAATAAGACTCAAGTCTCTTTTTCGGTTGAGTATTTCGGATACACGCCCCATGCTACCAATAAAAGGCTGTAAATCTTTTCGAGTTAAATTATTTTGCTCCATTAAAAACTTTATGGCTTCAACCGGTTCAGAGGCAGGAATGGGGTAATGCTCTTCCTCGTACTTTTCAATGAGTAAAGATAAAACTTCTAATTCATCACGTTCTGAAGTCTTGTTTTTAGCATCCCAAATTTGATTAACTCTTTCTAAAGCTTCATTTAACTGCTTATCATTTTTGATGAGTTTTAGTTTCATATTGTCACCTATATTTCTTCAATATTCTTAATCTTGTCATATTCTGCATGAGTTCCAACAAACCGAATTAACATCATTTGGGATTGATAATCTACTCTTGTGACAATTCGATATTTATTACCACAAATATTAAATACAACACGATTATTTTTCAGAATACTTGCATTTTTAAGGTTTTCCTTGATTTTATGAGGAGTAGTCCATTCGGCTTTTAATGAATAGTTATACCATTCTGTCATTGCCGTTTTTGCATCGGCATATTCTGGGCTACTTTCCCAAAAATACGGGTCAAGTATCATATTGACTGTTTTATCTGCTTACTTAGGTCTCGTGCAAACAAAAAATACGGGGCGCGGATTTGCTCAAAAATTCCGCCTTGCTTTCACATAGCCTGGCTCGATAGCCAACCTTCCTGTTACCTCTACATTATCCAATATTGAGGTTTTTAATAACCTTCTCCCTGAGTCTTTCAAGCGGTTTACTAATCCCCCATTAGAAGATCTAAAAGTTTTATCCTTCGTCAGGAAACAGATTACACATTATTCCTATTTCGCCGCCACATATGCCTGAATCGAATCCAGAATCTGGGCATGCAATTTCGGTGTTCCGGCGACAATATTACCGCTTTGAAGATACTGATCACCACCATGAAAATCGCTCACAATACCGCCAGCTTCCTGTATCAACAATACCCCGGCGGCCATATCCCACTCTCGCAAACCCATTTCCCAAAAACCATCAAATCGACCGGCAGCAACATAAGCCAGATCCAGTGCAGCAGCACCGGCTCTGCGTATTCCGGCAGTATCTTTGAATAACACACGAAACATATCCAGGTAGCTGTCCAACTGGCTTTGCGCTTTAAACGGGAAACCTGTTCCCAAAAGTGCCCCACTCAGCGTTATCTGCCGACTCACTCGAATCCGTCGATTATTCAATACGGCACCTGCACCACGAGTTGCTGTAAACATTTCCTGTTTTAGCGGGTCGTATATAATCGCTTGTTCTATTTTTCCTTTATGAACCAGCGCAATGGATACTGCAAACTGGGGGAATCCGTGAATAAAGTTGGTCGTTCCATCGAGTGGATCAATTATCCAGGTATATTCGTTACCTGCGTGCACACCGCTCTCTTCAGCGATTATGGCGTGTTCCGGAAACGCTTCAAGTATGATCCGTATAATTTCCCGCTCTGCACGCTGATCAACTTCCGTTACAAAGTCATTGCGCCCTTTTTCGTCAATATGAAGCGCTTCGACCTTATCCATCGAACGGCTGATGATTTCGCCCGCGGCGCGAGCGGCGCGAACGCCAATATTGAGCATTGGATGCATAGTAAAATATAGTAAAGGTTGTTTAAGTGCGATTCTGGAAAAAATCGAACACGGAGTTGCTTCGCTTCGAATACAAAACGATCAACCACAGTGGCAGTTTAGGCAGTAATAATTCCGATGCTCCTGTTTACTGAATATAGGATAACAAATATCTGGTAGAATTGCGGTTTTTTCATAGTGGCCTGGTCTTTGTCAGCAAACATTCGCATCGTTTTAGTTGGAACCACTCACCCCGGCAATATCGGTGGTGCAGCGCGGGCTATGAAAAACATGGGGCTCAATCGACTGTACCTGGTTGCACCCAAATATTTTCCAAGCGCGGACGCGACATCAAGAGCAGCCGGCGCAGACGATATACTCTGTCGCGCAGTCGTTTGCGAAACATTATCCGAAGCGATAGCCGATTGTCAGATTGTAATTGGAGCCAGCGCCCGATCCCGACGTATTTCATGGCCGGTTCTCAACCCCCGCGAATGTGCAGGCATCATTCAAACCGAGCCGGAATCCACCGCAATTGCCATCCTGTTTGGCAGGGAACATTCCGGATTGAGCAACTCGGAACTCGACTATTGCGACTATTGGCTAAAAATTCCCTGTAATTCGCAGTTCGCTTCGTTGAATCTGGCTGCAGCAGTACAGGTCGTTGCCTATGAAATTCTCTCTACCCACCAATGCGACAAAAATCACCAAAAGGAAACCCGATGTCAACTTGCGTCATCGAGTCAGTTAGAATCATTTTACATGCATTTGTATCAGGTCATGTCTGAACTCGGTTTTATCCACGAAGATAAATCGAAATCGATTATGCGGCGATTACGCCGTTTATTTACTCGAGCACAACTGGAAGTCAAAGAAGTCGATATACTCAGAGGTATATTAAGTGCTGCCCAGGGACGTAAGGTAGCCAAAAAAATTGAAACAATCGATCATTAGCTGGAATTCAAGATGTTTAGCGGAATAAAAGAACAAATTAATTGTGTATTTGAGCGTGACCCGGCCGCACAGAGTGTTTTTGAAATATTGATCGCGTACCCAGGCTTACATGCAATTATATTTCACCAATTCAGCCATTATTTGTGGCATAAAGGATTGCGTTGGCTGGGACGCTGGATCTCTCATTTATCGCGCTGGTTAACGGGTATTGAGATTCATCCGGGCGCTGAAATTGGCCGGAGATTATTTATCGATCACGGAATGGGTATCGTTATCGGGGAAACTGCGGTCATTGGTGATGATTGCACGCTTTATCATGGCGTTACCCTGGGCGGTACAACCTGGCAGAAAGGCAAGCGACATCCCACACTGGGCAATGGTGTGGTCATTGGTGCCGGAGCAAAGTTACTCGGACCAATCATCGTGGGGGATGGCGTGCGCATCGGTTCCAATTCAGTCGTTCTGAAAAATATTACTGAAGGGTCGACAGTGGTTGGTATTCCAGGGCATATTGTTTCCACAGAAGACAGACAAGTGGCTTCACACCGGGAAGAAATCGCCAATAAAATCGGTTTCGATGCCTACGGTGCAACAGCCGATATGCCAGACCCGGTTGCCAATGCGATCAATCAGATGCTGGATCATATCCATATAATGGAAAAGCAGATGGATACAATAAAGTGTGTCCTTATAAAGCAGGGTGTTGAGATTGATGAAATTCCAATGCCTAAACTATCGGATTGTGGAATAGAATCGGGTAGTGACGGTTGATTTCAGATGACGAACACTCCAGAAGTCGACATCAGAGTTTGTAACCGATGATTTATCTTGATAATAACGCTACTACGCAATTGGATGAACGTGTATTGGAGGTGATGCAGCCATTTTTCCGGAGTTTTTACGCTAATCCATCCAGCCTGCATAAACTAGGAAGACTTTCTCGCGGAGCCGTTGAAACCGCCCGCGAACAGGTTGCCGGATTAGTCGGCACCTCTCCTGCACAAGTAGTTTTCACATCAGGAGGCACTGAATCCAATAACCTGGCAATCAAGGGATTCTCTACCACCCGGCCGAATGGTAGAATCGTTATTGGAGCCACAGAACACGCTTCTTTGATCGAACCCGCGACAGCGTTGGAACAAGATGGATGGGCAATTGATCGACTTTCAGTTGATAGTGATGGAATTTTTGACACCGAGTCAGTCGAGAAATGCATCGGCAAACAACCTGTCCTTGCTTCCCTGATGCACGCAAATAATGAAACCGGCGTCATTCAGGATATATCTGCACTGGTAGACAGATTTCGCTGTTCTTCAATTCCGGTTCATAGTGATGCGGTACAGGCCATTGGCAAAATCCCTGTAAACTTTGAGCAAAGCGGATTGAACCTGATGTCCGTATCGGCACACAAAATTTTCGGGCCGAAAGGCGCCGGTGCGTTGATCGTAGACAAATCAATGGATTTACAGGCCATATTACACGGTGGCGGGCAGGAGAAAGGACTCAGGGGTGGAACCGAGAATGTTGCTGCGATTGTGGGCTTTGGTAAAGCTGCTGAGCTCGCACGCAGTGAAATGCAAACCCGTAGCGAGTTATTAATGAAACTACGGATCCAACTTGAACAAGGATTAGCAACTAACCCCGCGATAAGTATTTTCTCAAAAAATGTCGCGCGGTTACCCAATACAGTGATGTTTGGTGCGAATAATATCGATGGAGAAATGATGGTAATGGAGCTTGACCGTTCAGGAATTGCTGTATCCAGTGGCTCAGCCTGCAACAGTAAAGGTAACGAACCCAGCCCTGTATTATCCGCAATGGGTGTTACACCTGATTTGGCCAAGAGTGCCGTTCGAGTCAGCCTGGGTCCGGAAAATACAGCGCAGGAAATCGAACAATTCCTCGACGCAATAGTCCGATTAGTACCAAAAAACACTTTAGAAGAAAATATTTAGGTCCATTTTATGAGACACTGGTGTGCAGAGAGATTGGGACAGCCTATAGATTCTGCTACCATTTTGGTAATGATTCAGCGACGATCTGTCCGAAAGTACCGATCTATGATCGTTCGGATTTGTGCAGCAGGAACGTTACAGTAAAGCATAAATGGACTTATTCACACCTCGCGAACAATCAATGGCTTAATACCACTGGCCACAAAACCCGCTGGGTAGATGAACATATTTGTAATTACCCTGAGCATTTTGTGGTAACTTTTCATAAAGCGCTTACAACATATTAAATTTCGAGAAAAAACCATGTCGATACAAATGACTGAGAATGCAGCCAACCAGGTACGAACCCAGCTGGATAAAAGAGGCAAGGGACTGGGACTGCGGTTGAGTGTGAAAAAATCCGGGTGCTCTGGTTTTGCATACGTTATAGATTTTGCTGATGTAATCGATAAAGACGACCAGGTATTCGAAGATCACGGTGTAAAACTTATAGTCGATTCACTTGCTTTGGAATATCTTGATGGAACACAGGTCGATTATAAAAAAGAAGGAATCAACGCAGCATTTTGTTTTAATAATCCGAATGTGAAAAACAGTTGTGGATGTGGAGAAAGCTTTTCTGTTTAACCATAAAGCCCATAATGAATCACCGGCTATCATTTCTCAAATTGACTTAAAGTTTATTTAACTGATAATTGCTTGAAAAGCATTCAACCGTTACACTACGCGGTTTTTTGTGTGGAACCGCCGTTGATTATTACGGAAGTACGTGACTGTCTGCGTACTGCTAAGCGTAAATTTTGGCGCAGAATTAAACAATAACCCTGCGTTATTGTATTTCCTATACAAGGCAGCATGCTATATTAAGTGGAGTATTAGATGGCGATCGAACGCACTTTTTCAATTATTAAACCCGATGCAGTCGCTAAAAATGTTATCGGTGAAATCTATCGACGCTTCGAAAAGGCGGGATTAAAAATAGTAGCGTCAAGAATGCTGCATTTGACGCGAAAACAGGCGGAAGGATTTTACGCTGTCCATCGCGAACGTCCGTTTTTTAATGATTTGGTAGAATTTATGATTTCTGGCCCGGTAATGATCCAGGCACTGGAAGGCGAAAACGCAATTCTACTCAACCGCGAATTGATGGGCGCAACCAATCCATCTGATGCAGCAATTGGCACCATCCGTGCTGATTTTGCAGACAGTATCGACGAAAACGCAGTACACGGATCCGACGGGCCCGATACAGCCAAAGAAGAAATTGCTTTCTTTTTTTCTGACGATGAACTCTGTCCCAGAACGCGTTGAAGCCACCCCTAAGGGAAAACTGTCCGAGAACAATAATATTCCCGGCCAGGTAAATCTGCTTGATTTTGATCGCCTGGGAATGGAGGCGTTTTTTACCGACATTGGGGAAAAACGTTTTCGCGCAACCCAATTGATCAAATGGATTCATCAACAGGGCGTTGTTGAATTTGATCAAATGTCAAATTTCAGCAAATCGTTACGCACACGTCTCAGTGAACATTGCGCAATCCGTATTCCGAAAATAGTACACCAGCAATGCTCGAAAGATGGCACCAGAAAGTGGCTCTTGGAAATGACCTGCGGGAATCGGGTGGAAACTGTTTTCATCCCGGAAGCCGGACGCGGTACCTTGTGTATCTCATCCCAGGTGGGTTGTGCATTGGAATGTTCTTTTTGTTCCACCGCCCGGCAGGGATTTAACCGGAATCTCAGCGTTTCTGAAATTATTGGACAACTTTGGGTCGCGTTAGCTGAACTTGGGGACAGGCAAGCCGTAAGCAATGTAGTCATGATGGGGATGGGAGAACCCCTGTTGAATTTTAATAATGTAGTTGCTGCAATGAAGCTGATGATGGACGATTGCGCTTACGGTTTATCAAAGCGTCGAGTCACTCTGAGTACATCTGGAGTAGTACCCGCCATATACCGGCTTCGTGAATTGACCGATGCGGCGCTGGCAATTTCATTACATGCGCCCGATAATGAACTGCGTGATCAGTTGGTACCCATCAATAAAAAATACCCGCTGACTGAACTCATGGAGGCATGTAAACATTATGTGTCTGGTGTTAATCGTAAAAAAGTCACGATAGAATATGTTATGTTGGATGGAATAAACGATTCTCCGGCTCAGGCAAGAGCGCTGGGTAAATTATTGAGGGATGTGCCTTGCAAGATCAATCTAATCCCCTTCAACCCATTTCCCGGCACTCAATATCGATGTTCGAAAAAAGCGGCAATCAGACAGTTTGGCGACATTTTGATGCGCGCAGGTTTGGTTACCACGACACGCAAGACCCGTGGCGATGATATCGATGCCGCGTGCGGACAATTAGTCGGAAAAGTACAGGATCGGACGAGTAGAACACGTTTGGCATCTGTGGAGACCTAATGCGATATCGGATCATATTCTTTGTAATATTCAGCATTGTTTTTTCGGGCTGTGCCTCTGTCAACCAGAAACAGCAAAAACCCATGGATATTCCTGTGCCTAGTCCAGCAGATGTCAATCGCAAGCTGGGTTTAGAATATTTCAAAAGAGGACAATTGGATGTCGCATTGGAAAAATTTAAACTTGCATTGCAGGCAGATAGCCGTAACAGTGAAACGCACCAGGCGATAGGTATTTTATATCAGCGATTAGAACAAACCGATCTGGCAGAACTTCACTTAGGCAAAGCCGTATCGTACCGACCTTCAAATGCGAGTGCGCAAGTTGATTATGGTAATTTTCTTTGTTCTGTTGGAAAATTTGCCGATGCAGATGGGCATTTCAATCAAGCACTGCATACGCCGCTGTATAGGCGACCGGAGAATGCGCTGCTTAACGCTGGCATTTGTGCCCATAAGGCTGGCAATATCGAAGCTGCAGAAGAATATCTGCGCAAAGCGCTGGATATTAAACCGAAATTATCGAGGGCGCTTCTTGGGATGGCAAAAGTAAGCCTTGCTCAGGATAAACCACTGTCGGGACGTGCATTTCTACAGCGATATTCCGGGGTCGCCAGGAATTCCCCGGAATCTCTGCAACTGGGTATAGAGATTGAAAAAGCATTGGGCGATGAACATGCGGCTTCACAATATCAGTCTCAATTAAAAGCAGAATTTCCTCGTTCAAAAGAAACCAAAGCTTTGTCCGATTAGCTTAAATTTCAATTTTGATCAGTCGGGATCGCATCTGATATTTCATTGCTGGGCTACGCAAAATACCCAATTCCACTGAATGTTATAATCACAAACTTCAAAGCAACAAAATGGCTGGAAAAATACAAGCAGTCCGTGGAATGCATGACATTCTACCGGAACAAATAGGTGTCTGGCAGCACATCGAATCAGAAATGCGTGGCATTTTTTCGGCCTATGGCTATCGAGAGATTCGACTACCCATTGTCGAAAAGACCAACTTATTTCGGCGCTCAATTGGTGAAGTCACCGATATTGTCGAAAAAGAGATGTATACCTTTGCAGATAGAAATGGAGATTCGCTAACACTTCGACCTGAAGGTACGGCAGGATGCTTGAGAGCCTGCATGGAACACGGATTGCTGCACAATCAGATTCATCGCTTGTGGTATATCGGGGCAATGTTTCGCCACGAACGACCTCAGAAAGGCCGTTACCGTCAATTTTATCAGGTTGGCGTTGAGACCTATGGAATGCGGGGACCGGATATCGATGCAGAATTGATCATGCTGACCGCGCGCATGTGGAGATTATTTGGAGTAAATAACAAACTGCAGCTACAACTCAATTCTCTGGGTTCAGGTACTGATCGTGCAAACTACAGGGAAAAACTGGTCGAATATTTTAGTGACCATCACAGCAAACTCGATGATGACAGCCAACGTCGCCTGCAAACCAATCCACTAAGAATTTTGGATTCAAAGAACCCCGAAATGTACGATGTGATTGCTGCTGCACCTCTGCTTTCTGATTACCTGAGCGAGGAATCTCAGTCTCATTTTTCAGGTTTATGCCGTATACTGGACAGTTTAGAAATCCCTTATCATCTAAATCCCAGACTGGTAAGAGGTTTGGATTATTATTGCGAAACTGTATTTGAATGGGTGACCGACGAGCTTGGCGCACAGGGAACTGTCTGTGCTGGCGGGCGTTATGACGGGCTTGTAGAACAATTAGGCGGCAAAACCAACACCGCGGTTGGTTTTGCAATGGGTATGGAACGTTTAGTCGAACTGGTTGCCGGTTCCAACCAGCTGGCGAACAAATATGAAACCGACATCTACATTGTCAGACTTGGAAACGAAGCAGAACTCGCCGCAATGGCACTTGCCGAAAAACTGCGCGACGCACTACCCAAGGTCCGCATAACTGTGCATTGTGGAGAAGGCGGATTTAAAAGCCAGTTTAAACGTGCAGATCGCTGCGGCGCTGCATTTGCGTTGATATTGGGTAATGATGAGATCGCCAATGGCGTCGTCGGCGTAAAACCGCTTCGTGTCGAAAGCGAACAACTTACTGTGGATCAAACATCGATTTGTAATTATATGAGCGATACATTGAAGATCGAAATGAGGAATAAATAGTGGAAATCTATGACAATGAAGAACAACAAATAGAAGCACTAAAAAAATGGTGGAAAGAAAATGGCCGCTCAATTATCGCAGGCGTTATTATTGGTGTTGGCTCAATAGTCGGTTGGAACGCCTGGCAAAGCTATAAAACCTCGCAAGCGAAACAAGCTTCAGACCTCTATCAGCAAATGCTTGCTGCAAGTAAAGAACAAAAAAAAGATTCTGTCATTAAGTTGAGTGAACAGATTAATACCAATTTTTCAGCAACACCCTACAAGGCTTTAGCAGATTTAATCCTAGCCAGACAAAAAGTCGAAAATGGTGACTTAGAGGGAGCTAAAACAGCCTTGGCAGAGGTTTATACCGCATCGCCTGACGAAGCCATAAAGCATATTGCGCGCATACGATTTCTACGATTACTTTTATCCGAAAATAAACACAAAGAAGCTCTAAAGCTTATTTCAAAATTTAATGTTAGCAGCTCCGGTTCATTTGAAGGGGAATATGCCGAACTTAAGGGCGATGCAAATGTTGGCATGAATCGACTAAGCGCAGCTAAACAGGCCTACCAACGAGCATTGGATCTTGGTCGAAAATCCAGATACCTGGGCCTGAAGAACGACGAGCTTGCAGACGCGGCCATACCTGAGTTGTCTGAATAAATGCCCATACGATTTCTGATTATTGTCTTGTCTGTACTCGCAACCTCGGGTTGCGGAGGTACTTTAGACGTATTATCTGAGTCTGTGGACAGCCTTAAGGATCAAGTATTCGAAAAAGACAATTCCGAACCACCGAACGAACTGATTGAAATAAACGCAGAAATAGAGCCAGAGATTGTCTGGACAAATAGTATTGGAGTCGGCAGTAACGACATGATACTAAAGTTAGTGCCCGTCATTGTTGACGAAAAAATTGTGGTTGCCGACAGCAATGGGTTGGTTAAAGCCATGGATTCAATATCTGGTGAAGTTTTGTGGGAAGTGGAATTGGAACAACCCATCTCTGCAGGCCCAGGTTCGGGTATTGGTCTAATTTTCCTGGGCACCAGCGATGCAAAAATAATTGCCTTAAATATTGAAGATGGCTCGGAACAGTGGCAACAAACAGTATCCAGCGAAGTATTATCAATCCCTCGGGCTCAGCGAAATGTTGTCGTAGTTCGAACCGTTGATGGCAAATTAACCGGTCTGGATGAATCCAATGGTTCGCAACTCTGGGCTTATGAACGCAGCGTACCACCGTTAAGCTTACGTGGAACAGGGACTCCAGCGATCGACGGCAACCTTATTATTGGTGGTTATGCCAGCGGAAAATTGGTCGCGCTGCAATTAGCCGATGGCAAGGTCGAATGGGAAAGTACCATTGCCAGACCAGAAGGACGCTCCGAACTCGAACGTCTGGTCGATCTGGATACTGATCCGCTTATCATTGATAATGTCATCTATCTGGGGAGTTTCCAAGGCGGTGTCTTTGGGGTTACTGTGCAAGATGGACAAGTCATTTGGGTACGAGACAATATATCTTCATTTTCTGGTTTATCATCAGACTGGCGGTACCTGTATCTTTGCGACGAAGCGAGCGATATTTGGGCACTTGATCAAAGAAACGGGGCTTCTTTGTGGAAGCAGGAAGAGCTCCACCGTCGTTCATTAAGTGCTCCAGTGGTATACAAGGATTATATTATCGTCGGCGATTTCGAAGGTTATTTGCATTTTTTGTCGCAATTCGACGGACACCAGGTCGCACGTATCAATATCGATGGTGAACCCATTATTTCCAGCCCACTGGTTTCAGACGATACACTTTATGTATACGATAAAGCCGGAACACTGGCCGCGATACAGGTCGAATAAACACTGTCTGCTCTAATGTTACCTGTCATTGCACTGGTTGGACGACCCAACGTCGGAAAATCAACCTTATTTAATTATCTGACCCGAACACGGGATGCGTTGGTTGCAGACTACCCCGGCCTGACTCGGGATCGTCAATACGGACAAGTCAAACGGGGTAACGATCAATGTATCGTTGTCGATACCGGAGGTATTGCAGAAGAATTTGATGGCGTTTTTAACGAAGCCATGCGCCAGGTGGACTACGCTATCACAGAGTCCGATCTGATTTTTTTTCTGGTGGATTCCCGTGAAGGACTCAATTCTTCGGATCAGGCCATTGCAACACAATTACGCAAAAGTGGTAAACCGATAATCCTGGTTGCTAATAAGATCGATGGTATTGACGCGAACCTGGCAACCACTGACTTTTATTCGTTGGCTTTAGGAGATCCTGTAAAAATTTCAGCATCCCACGGTCGAGGCGTAATGGAACTGTTGCAACGCTCAAGTATCCTTTTACCGGAAGCAATCGACCACCAGGAAGAAACCGACCGGCGTATTGGTATTGCCATTGTCGGCAGGCCGAATGTAGGCAAGTCAACTCTGATAAACCGCCTGCTTGGCGAAGATCGCGTGGTTGTCTACGACAGACCGGGTACGACCCGGGACAGTGTTTATATTCCTTTCGAACGAGACAACAAATACTATACACTAATCGATACTGCCGGCATGAGACGCCGCGCAAAAGTCTCTGAAAAAATCGAAAAATTCAGTGTAGTTAAATCATTACAGGCCATCGACAAGGCTAATGTAGTGATTTATTTAGTAGACGCCAGCGAAGGCGTAACCGATCAGGATGCCGGATTATTAGGTTTGGTTCTGGAAGCCGGGAGAGCGCTTGTGATCGGATTGAATAAGTGGGACGGACTCAGCCCTGAGCAACGCGAAAGAGTTAAACGCCAACTACATATAAAACTGCCGTTCCTGGAATACGCAGAAAAACACTTTATCTCAGCCCTGCATGGAACCGGGGTCGGTACATTATTCGATATTATTCCGCGCCTGTACTCTGCGTCTATGGTGGACATGTCAACGCCCAGACTGACAAAAATTCTTGTCGCAGCAGTAGAATCGCACCAACCACCGCTGGTACGGGGTCGGCGTATCAAGCTCAAATACGCGCATCAGGGCGGACACAACCCCCCTATCGTGGTAATACATGGCAACCAAACCAAAGAAGTTCCTGCATCGTATAAGCGTTATTTAGCAAATACATTTCGCAGCAAACTGGAGCTCAGCGGCGTACCCGTACGTCTGGAATTCAAATCGACCGAGAATCCGTTTCAGGGTCGACGCAACAAATTAACAGACCGACAGGTACGCAAACGCAAGCGACTGATTCGGCATGTTAAACGTCGTTGATAGCAAGTTTATTGGTCGTTATTTGTAGATAAGTTCCGGATCCGGGCTATTTTTTCAGATTTATGACCCGTGTGTACCTTACAGCGCCCTTCGTTCCAAATCCAATCGAGGTCATAATGAGACTTTCCACGCATCAATGCATACGATTAGATTTGAGTGTCCGTTCGGCAAATATAGCCAATGGACTTATTGCCAGCGACCATTCGAAAAATGTCGCCACGCCTGCGGTTGACAACCTAAGCAGATCAAAGTAGTTTCACTATCCAGCTAACAATTTTCTGTTCCCCTCTTTTTCCCAACTTAGTGTAGAACTGCATGTCGCTAAAATTCCTTGTACCCAACGCGTTCACTGCTATGTCCATGGTTCTTGGACTGACCAGTATGGTCTGTTCTGCAACAGGCAACCTCAGTCTTGCGGCATGGATGATTCTTTGGGGGGTACTGCTGGACAAACTGGATGGAGGAGCGGCTCGTTTGCTTAACGCCAGTTCTTCCTTCGGAGCAGAGATGGACAGTTTTGCTGACTTCGTAAGTTTCGGCATGGCACCAGCAGCATTAATTTATTTCCGCTTCACCAGTGATGGATTGTTTGCTGATCATAACGTACTACTGGGTATCATTTGCGCACTCTACGTGGTGGCCGCTTCGGCCCGTCTTGCCCGCTACAACGTAACCGAACCGCCCGGATCAAAAAACATGTTTTTCGGCATACCCTCAACGCTGTGTGGCGCCTTGGCTGCCAGCGGATATCTTTCCGCCGAGATTTATCTACCGAATAGCTCAATGTGGAACACCATGCCGGTTGCGCTGTTTGTAATGGCCATTCTAATGGTCAGCAATGTTCGATTGCCGAAGCTGCAGAAACGCAGAAACTTCAGCATCAATTCTCTCCAGATCATCAATCTGCTTGCTGTTTACATTGTTACTCCGATGATGTTGTTTCCAGAATACCTGTTTGTTCTTTCACTGGGATATCTGCTGATTGGTGTCTGCCTGGCATGGAATCAACCGGTTAGGGTTGATGAAACATCAGTGGAAGAATAACGCTTTTTGGGTCTTACCTGGAATGCACCGGTCGCGTGCTAAATTATCTGTGCGATGTATGTTGGGATAAAAACACCCGCGTCACCATTCAGCCAACCGATACACTAGGAAGCAGCGGGATCCCCTGGATAACGATGACCTTGCTCCCAATTTTATAGTGTCCTAACACTTACGCCAATGATGATGGGACAGAATATACAGGAAACTACGCCAGCACGCGGAATCTGAGAGTTGCCAAAGAACACCAAGAGGAGGACGTCTTATTCCACAAAAAGTGCGGCCAACGGCATAAACTGTTGCAAGGAACGAGCAAGCAGCTTTTAGCCTCCGTGTTTATGGCTAGTTTCGCTAGTACTCCATCACAGTTGTGTTGGGGGGGGTAGGTTATGTCGAGAAGTGGTCA
>CAZGQY010000092.1:0-16022 GCA_964528035.1 uncultured Methylococcaceae bacterium
AACCACCACGAATGAAATCCTCGTGTCAAGAAGTTTAGAACCGTTTCGCCGTGCTGAACACCTATTCGTCACTTGCACATAAGTTGTTTGAGGAATTGGCAACTCTTGGATTAAGTGGTGCTTTGGCAATCTGGTGTGATAAAGAAACGCCTTTTTATAGTAGTGAGGGTGTCGTTCACCCGATAGAAAAGAGCATTCTTGAAGTCGGTCAAAATACAAATAAAAGAAAAATATCAACGTATGGGAACCGTTGCATGCTTCTGGGTAAACGAGCAACCCTATTAATTCGCAAACTACCTGAGGACATTGAAAAAGTCGGCCGTTACAAAGATTTATTCGCCATGCTTATTGATGGCATCGATTTGCTTTGTAGTCAGATATTACTGAAAGATCAGGTATCAAAAAGTGAAATGCAACTGACACAGACCATACTACTGACAAATCAATCAATCAGCAATCTGAAAAATAGAACATCAGGGAGTCGGGAAAAAGTTAAAACAGCCGTCAGTCATTTAATGACTCAGATGGAACTAAAATTCATGCATCTGGGCTTGACCGAAGAGCAGGAAAATGAGTTATATAAACTGATCCTCGATTTGGACAATACGATAGACCAGCAAATAACCGAAATCATCGCTCAGGAAGAAGAAATGAGTACCATACTTGAACGTAGTAACAATCAACGCTGGAACAACAGCCGCTAATATAAAAACCGTCATTGACCTATGTCTGCTTCATCACAAAATTCAGAACTTCGACTGGATCTCTCCGGGATTGAAGAAAAACGCCGAGCCCTGAACAAGATAGTTGGTATCGCCAGAGCGATTGAAAATTTGCACCAGAGCCTGGAATCGGTTCTCATTTTGGGTGCCTCAGCAAAGAAAATACCTGAAGGGGCTCTAAGCCTTTACAAAGCGCTCAGTGATAATTTGCAAGGCCTGCCGGTCAACACGTTAAAAGAATATCTTGTCAATCTGGATATGATTGTCAAAAATCAACTGGACAAAGTATTGCATTATTCCGGGATGGATTTTTCAACTGATGAAGCGATCGAAACCCTCTATCTGACCAGTGACACCTCAGAGAAAAACCTGTTCGATCTGGTGGAAGATTTTAAAAGAACAGCTCAGACCGCCGTTTCACTAAGAATATTGTTAAAAAAACGCGGTGTCAGTATCCCAGGATCAACATTACCGGTATCGCAAGACGCCATCCACCAGCAGCTAAATGTTCTCGAGACTCAGGAACAAAAACAACGCGCCAAAATAAAAACCAAAATCACAGAGATGAAAGAAGATCTTAACGCAATGATCAACAACCCCAACTACCCGGACAAAATGAAGGAACTGCTTAGTGCTGTACAGGGAAACCTGGATAAAGATCTCGACAAACTAGATTCCGGAGGCGCGCTCAGTCAACTGAGCTTCGTAGTAGATGCCGAGGAAATCACCAGTGTTCACGAGTCTTCGTCTGACGAAGACCCGATACCAAAACCCACCGAAGAAAAAAAGGAAATCAGCCTCGCAGAAGCCGCCAACCGTTGGCTTAATAGTCCCAGTGATGTTACTTGGAAAGATTCAAGACGATCTGGCTGATTGAGAGTCGGTAACGATTCATGCGAAAGAAGGTCACATGATGCCATATGACCGGGAGGAAACGTACAAATCTTTTTTCTTTTCCGGATCAACCGATCAATCGTGCTGATAAAGCGTTTCATGACACGTTGATAAAAAAACTAAAAAGTCAACCCAGAACGTTTGTTAATTTTTTAGACAGTTCGGCCATCGTAAAAGGCTTTCTGAGTAAATCGGTACCCTGATCAAGACGACCCTGATGAACGACAGCATTCTCCGTATAACCGGACATAAACACCACCTTGATGTCAGGCCGCTGCGCGGTGACTTCCACGGCAATATCTTTGCCGCTCATTGTCCCGCTCAGAACCACATCCGTTAACAAACAATCGATCTCAAACTGCTGGGAAAATACCTCTAGCGCTTGTCCGCCATCTTTGGCAGTAAATACAGTATATCCCAAATTTTCGAGCTGGCCTCTATACAGTTCCATCAAATCCCTTTCATCTTCCACGACCAGAATCACTTCCCCTCGTGCCTGCTTGACATCCGTATCCGGTTCAGCTCTTGGTTCAACTTCCGGCCCCTGGTATCTGGGCTGATAAAATTTAACACAGGTTCCTTGTCCCGGTTCACTGTAGATATTGATATGCCCGCTCAACTGTTTGGCAAAACCAAAGGCCATACTCAAACCCAGCCCACTGCCCTGACCAATAGGTTTGGTTGTAAAAAACGGCTCGTAAACTTGAGCCAGAGTTTCTTTCGACATACCCTTACCCGTATCTGTGACCGCCAGCATCACATACTGTCCCGGGGATACATCCACCCGTGTTTCACAATAGGCATCGTCCAACCAGGCATTCGCAGTTTCTATGGTTAATTTTCCTCCATCCGGCATTGCATCACGGGCATTGAGCGCCAGATTCAACAAAACATTTTCCATCTGAACCTTGTCCGTAAAACAGGCCCACAGTCCTGCGGCACTGACCACCTCTATCTCTATATTCTCTTCCAGTGTACGTTGTAACAGCTCAGTCATTGCCCGGATCATGACATTCAGATCCAGCACGTCCGGCGACAATATTTGTTTACGGGAAAATGCCAGTAAGCGTTGAGTTAAGGTTGCGCCCCGCTGCACACCACCCAGAGCATTCTCAATATAGCCGTGTGACTGGCGATCACCAAAATCAATCCGCTGTTTCAGGAGTTCAATGTTACCCAAAACAAGACCCAGAATATTATTAAAGTCATGGGCAATACCCCCGGTTAATTGCCCCACCGCTTCCAGTTTCTGCGATTGCAATAATCGTTCTTCAATCTGTTTGCGTTCCGTGATCTCCGCTTCGAGCTTATTATTGGTATCGACCAGTTCTGAAGTCTTATTAAAGACGTCTTCTTCAAACATAAAATTGCGACCCGTCAACACCAACAATAATCCAATTAATATTCCGGTAAATAACAATCCTCCGGAAAGCGCATAATAGGGGAACCAGGATTGATTGCTGATGGAATAAGCGGTCGTTGGTTCCATCCATAACTTCCACTGCCGGCTTGCAAAGGAAATCTCAACTGATGCCGCATATGGGCCTGGTGAAATTACACTTTCATTGGGCAACGTAACATCGAAATGACGGGTCTGATTATTGGTAAACAGCAAAGCGGGTTCTGTTGATGTTTCATCAATCAGCCATATCCTGAAGTTATCATTATCGAAATCCGGCAACAGGGTTTTAATCACATCGGCTATATAGAATACACTGAGAATATACCCGCGAATTTTCCTATCATTATTCTGACTGGAACTTTGAGTCGAATCCTTTGACTTAAAAACAGGAAGAAATACCAGAATCCCATATTGACCGACCGTGTCCTGAACCAGTTTTATTCGCTCTGTCGCAATCGCTTTTGCGTGACTGCTTGCCATGTTCAGTGCATTTTTACGTGTCGGGTTTGATGCCAGATCAAAGCCGAATGCCGCCTCATTTCCGCTCGATGGCTCAATGTAATCGACAGGAATATAATAGTCCCTGGTAGCAGCGATAACCAGTCTTCCCCGTAAGTCCCGCTCGGTGATGGTGAAGCCGCTAAATCCTTCGCTCCTGACCGATGCTTCATAGCTTAAACGATCAGAATCCATCACCACCGGACTCCATTCCAGGGCCTGAATATAAGGATTAGCGTCAATCAAATGACGCGTAAAATTCTGAAAGGAATTTCTATCCATATTTTCCGCGGTTAAAAAAAATATTTCTACCGAATGAAGTATATGAATCAGGTTATCAAATCCAACGTTTAATGTTCCACCCAGCAGCAAGACCTGCTTTGAATAATTCAGTTTCTGTTTTATTTTTTCCGCATCCTGTATATGATAAGAAAATGTAACCACCACCAGAAACACAAATATTATCGGTAAGGCCGTAGTCAATATCCGACTGCGCCAAACCTTTGCAGGCTGACCAAAAAATATCAGCACCAACGGCGTGAAGATCAAAACACCGATCGAATCACCTACCCACCACGTCATCCAGTTAACCAGTGCCATCCCTGAATCGATCTGGCCTGTGACCACCAGAAAACTGACACTCAAACTGGAGTTAACCAGTGAAGCAACCGGGCCACCCAGCAGCAGACACAGGATTATTGTCCGACTGGAAACCAGAGAATTAGGGAATTCAATGATTTTATGTATCAACCAGGCACCAAAACAGGCCTGCAAAGCAGTTCCCATGCCGATATACGAACTGATCATAAAATCTTGCGGAGTAGTCACTCCCGCAGTGGAATAGATCTTCCATAAATTTGTCAGAAGGCTGCCGGCGAACACAGCAGGCCACAGTCTATAACCCAGAATCAGGATAGCGGCCAGAGAAATGCCTGAAGGCGGCCAGATAGCGGTCGCATAGCCGGGTTCCACTGCCAGTTTCAAACCCAGAAATCCGGTTACAAAAAAGGTCAGGGTTAAAATCAGATAACCCAGGAAAAATCTCGTTCTGGAATAGGCTTGCAGATCTTGCATCATTTGCTCAACGCGCTAAATGGATAGGGAATTAAAATCTAACATCATTCAAATTGCAACACAGTGTTCACAACAAATTTAAGCAAAAAGCGGAAAATCAGGATAGATATACGCGAGAGACGCAACTTTTTTATGTTTTCTCGATGGATTTATTCCCACTTTATCGTTCTAATCGATATATACGCTTGTATTTATGAATAACGCTGCTAAGTTTACTATAGTCTGTTTCGTGTGAAAATTTTATCAAAAATAAAATCAAGTACATACTCAATTCGACTGACCTGCTTATTGAGGCAATCAGAAGCGCGACCGGGTAGTCGGTGATTACCGCAAAGCTCAGATACAAATTTTAGAAGAATCGGAATTTAAAATTACCATGAATAAATCGATCCCCCATATTCTGATAGTCGATGATGTTTCCTATAATCGAGAAATTATTACCACGTGTTTAGAGGACTACAATTACCATCTCAGCACAGCTCAGGACGGAGCAAGTGCCTGGGCGATGTTGGCATCAAATCCAATGGATTTTGATGTCATCCTATTGGACCGGGAAATGCCTAATATGGATGGTATGGAGGTATTGGGACGGATCAAAAAACACCCTGTTCTTCAACACTGTCCTGTCATCCTGCAGACTGCTAGATCTGCTACTCAGGACATAGTAGACGGTATGCAGGCGGGAGCCTATTACTATCTCACTAAACCGCTCCTGCCAGAAATGCTGCGAGCCATTGTTGATACAGCGGTTCATGATCGTGTTCGCTATGTAGAACTACAGGAGCAGATTAAAACCACAAACAAAAACTTCGGATTGCTGAAATCAGCCAGTTTTCGGTTTCAGAATCTTGTAGAGGTTCGAGGCTTGTCAACCTTTCTTGCACCCGCTTTTGACGAGCCAGCCAGTGTGGTGTTGGGACTATCAGAATTGATGATCAATGCTGTCGAGCATGGTAACCTGGAAATCAGCTATGATGAAAAAACTCAGCTTAATTCAAAAGGGATTTGGGAAAAGGAAGTGAATCGTCGACTCAAACTCAATAAAAATATGCATAAATATGCGGAAATTAAAATTCAACGTAACCGTCAAGGCATACAAGTCATTATCGACGACCAAGGCAAGGGTTTTGATTGGGAACCGTTTATGGAAATGATGCCACAACGCGCCATGGATAACCACGGGCGTGGCATCGCCCTGTCGAAAATAACCAGTTTTCCCTGGCTCGAGTACAAGGGTAACGGCAACAGAGTCTGTGCATTTTCGTATGTCCCCTAGCGGCCTATTATCCATAAATCGTCACACACAAGAATCATAGCAACGATTCCCATCTGAGGGTAGCCACCCCAATCTTATCGGTTTTTTATTCCTCCTAGATCGCGTAAAATTGTGGATCATATTGCTTGAGAGAATATAATGCACCGCTTAACATCCATTTTCACCCTAGTCTTTTGTCTAACCCTTAGTCTCCAGGTACATGCCGATAATCAATGGTCAACGTCAACACTGTCAGAGACAACTATAAACAGCATTAAAGTCAATTCTCGTAAATATTACCAGTGTCTGGACACAAAAATCACTGCATTCAAGGCGCCCGGGGTGGATCCCAGAAACGCTGCAAACTGGGTATTAAAACAATGCGAAGCCAAATTAAAACCCATTGGCGAAGCACTCATTGCGGAAAAAGTACCCATTGAAGTTACTGATCGCTTTATTCTCAGAAAACGTCATCAGGCTGCACGAAAGGTATTACAAATGATGATGTATGCGGAAGCCATGAAGCAACAACAGGCAGCAACCAAATAGTTTAAGGACTCAATTTTCGACATGAGCTGTCAATAATGTAAGCGACATGAAAGCAACCGTACAAGCTCCGCGACAACTCAAGCCGCAGGCTGACTATTAGTTTTTCTAACTTTATTTTTAGCCTATCAGGTCATTATCAGATTCTCGATGGGTACATTTTTTCTGAGGCACTATCTATGAAATTCGACTTATCAAGTTTGCCAACCACCCTCGATGTTTTGCATCTGACCTTCGCCGGTCTAGCATTTATTGAACTCATACTACTGGTCATATTATTGTGCGTCATCGTCCTGAGACTGATCAGAAAATCCAAACCATCTGCGGACAGTATCCTTGCCAAAGCCAACGAGACACAACAATCCACGCACCCGCAAGTCTTAGCGGATGCAAAAGAAAGCAAACCTGAACCGGCACCCGTCATTCTAAAAGAGGCGACTCCGGATGCCGCATTGCAACTATTAGGACTGCTTCAACAGGAAGCTCGATTTATCGACTTTATTGAAGAAAACATCAAATCATTTTCTGACGCTGATATTGGCGCCGCAGCGCGCATCGTTCACGAAGGCTGTCACAAAGTATTGCACAACCATTTTGATCTCGCCCCGGTGCGCAAGGAAAACGAAAACAGCCGGGTAACTATAAAAGCTGGTTTCGATCCGGCTGCACTGCGGTTAACCGGAAATATTGTCGGCAAAGCGCCCTTTAAAGGCACTTTAGTCCATCGTGGGTGGGAAGTGACGAATACTAAACTACCTAAACTTGCAGAGGGCCATAATATAAATATCGTTGCTGCAGCGGAGGTTGAATTGTGATCGATACCTACAGTAACAATACAGCCCGGTATTCAGTCGGTATTGATCTTGGAACAACGCACTGCGTCCTCTCCAGTGTCGACCTGACACTGAGCGAAGATGAGGATGTCGCTCAACAGGTCATGTCAATTCCTCAATTAACCTCTCCAGGTGTCGTAGACGAAAAAAACCAACTACCCTCTTTTCTCTACCAGGCTCACGAAGATGAACTGGCAGAAAACGATATGGTTTTACCCTGGACAGATGAGCCCGAGACCACCGTCGGAGAACTGGCGCGAAAATTAGGTAGCAAAACGCCCATCCGACTGGTTTCCAGCGCCAAGAGTTGGTTATGTCATTCGGGTGTGGACTGTCGCAGTAAAATATTACCTGTCGAAGCGCCCGAAGAGATTGATCGGGTATCACCTTTACAGGCCTCGATCTATTACCTGGAACATTTGAAGAACGCCTGGGATCATAGCCATCCGGACGAACCGTTGGAAGAGCAGGATGTCACCATTACAGTCCCGGCTTCATTTGACCCTGCTGCCCGGGAACTAACCGCAGAAGCAGCTCGCACAGTAGGCATTGGGCAAGCCATTTTGTTGGAAGAACCGCAATCCGCACTGTATAGCTGGATCCAACAAAGCGGCGATAACTGGCGTGATCAGGTTAATTTAGGGGATATCATTCTGGTGGTCGATGTTGGCGGCGGAACAACCGATCTGTCTTTAATCGCAGTCACACAGCAAGAAGGGCAACTGGAATTGAATCGAATTGCAGTAGGCGATCACATCCTGCTCGGTGGTGACAATATGGATTTAGCGCTCGCCTATACGGTAAAAGTCAAACTCGAATCCGAGGGAAAGGTTCTGGAACCCTGGCAAATACAAGCGCTCATGCATGGCTGTCGTGACGCTAAAGAAACCATATTTCTGGATTCATCTGTAACCGAAGTACCATTGGTCGTACCGAGCCGCGGTTCATCACTTGTGGGCGGCAGCATACGCAGCGAACTGACCCGCGATGAAGTGGATAGCGTTCTGGTTGAAGGATTTCTTCCGAAAACGAAATCCAGCGAACAACCCTTTTCCCAGGCCCGAACCGGTTTGACCACCATTGGCTTACCCTATGCACAAGATGCCGCTATCTCGCGGCATTTAGGCTTTTTCCTGTCGCGCCAACTGGCAGCAATTGACGACATAGCCGGATACGAAAAATCTGACAATGCAACTTTTTTACATCCCACTGCAGTACTCTTGAATGGGGGCGTGTTGAAAGCCGAATCTCTATCTGGCCGATTGATGGAAATTCTCAATGATTGGCTAGTCACCGAACAGGCACCACCCGCCCGTTTACTTGAAGGGGCGGATCTGGATTTATCGGTCGCTCGAGGTGCAGCTTATTATGGCTATGTTCGACAGGGAGGTGGAGTTAGAATCCGTGGTGGAACAGCGGCTTCCTATTATGTTGGAGTTGAAAGCGCAATGCCTGCTGTTCCCGGTATGCCGCCACCCCTGCAAGCACTTTGTATTGCACCCTTTGGTATGGAAGAAGGCACCGAACAGGAATTGCCACCGCATGAATTCGGATTGGTGGTTGGTGAGCCAGTCCGATTTCGATTCTTTGGATCTACAGTACGCCGCGAAGACAAAGTCGGAATTCGCCTGGATCATTGGGCACCACAAGACCTTGAAGAACTCGATGAAATCGAAGTTACCCTGCCCGTGGAAAACAGAACCTCGGGGGAAGTCGTTCCAGTGCAGCTGTGCGCAGCAATTACTGAAGTAGGCACTTTGAAACTTGAAGCCGTTTCCAGGGATGGTGAGAACCGCTGGAAAGTAGAATTTGATGTCCGAGCGGGTGATGACCATCCACAAGTAACTGACACTCAAACACCAACTATGGAAGACGCGAATCAAGCCGAAGACGAAATCAAAACAAGCGAGCCACCAGATGAGCAGCCTGCCAGCCAGACTGAAGAGATCGAGTCATCAGCAGTTGATACGGACAATGAAGATACCGAAAAACAATCTGAGGACAATTCAGGCAGCAAACGGTTCTGGTCGTTCAACAAAAAATAAAACCTGTATATAAAAGCTAGTGGACCTTCTCTAAGATCTGGGCAGGTTCCCGGTGAAGTCATAATGAAATCTGTAAATCACGCTCTGACATCCTCCGCGGTTTAATTCAACGTCAATGAATCGCAAATCAAAAAACAGCCGCTTTCTGGTTGGAATAGATTTGGGTACGACACATACTGCAGTCGCTTATTCCGATACCCATAAAAAATCATCACGATCAATTGATCTATTTGAAATAGAGCAACTGGTCGCACCGGGTGAAGTGGCAGCACACCCGCTACTACCTTCTGTGCGCTATCACCCGGCGGATGGTGAATTAGCTGAATCAGATATTCACCTGCCCTGGAAAACAATAAAAATTGGAGACTCAGTTTGCAGGCCAATTATTGGCCAGTGGGCTCGAATTCTGAGTGCAAAAAGTCAAGGTCGAACCATCACCAGCTGTAAAAGCTGGTTATCGCATGATTCGGTTGATCGAAATGCAGATATTTTGCCCTGGGGCGCAGAAAATGATGTCCACAAAGTGTCACCTGTCATTGCAAGTGCCAGCTATCTCGCACATGTCCGCAGTGCCTGGAATGCACATTTCGAAAATCATCCTCTGGAACATCAGGAAGTCATCGTTACTATTCCCGCATCCTTCGATGAAGCCGCAAGAAGTTTAACTCTGGATGCAGCTAAATTAGCCGGGCTCAATCGCACCCGATTAGTGGAGGAACCCCAAGCGGTCTGCTATGACTGGTTGTGGCGACATAAAGAGTCGCTGCAAAATTCTCTGCAAAACATCAAACTTCTTATGGTTTGTGATATTGGCGGAGGAACCAGTGATTTCACGCTGATTAAAGTAAACATGGAAAATGATGAACCGTCGCTGGAACGAATAGGAGTGGGCGATCACCTGATGCTTGGTGGAGACAATATTGACCTGACTCTGGCTCATCTGGCCGAAAGCAAAGTTTCGTCCACAGGACACAGCCTGTCTTCGGCGAATTTATACCAACTAATCGAACAATGTCGTTTGTTAAAAGAACAGATGCTGGGCCAGAATAAAACCGCAAGCGGAAAAATAACCTTACTGGGTTCCGGCTCTCGCCTGGTTGGCGGTGCCCGTACAATTCAGCTTGAACGTGAAGAAGTCGAAAAAATCGTCCTGGATGGCTTTTTTCCAAGCATACAATCCAATGATGCTCCGGATCGCAAACGCAGTGGAGTTGTCGAATTTGGACTGCCTTACGTCGCTGATCCGGCAATAACGAAACATATAGCAGTTTTTTTACAACGTCACAAAAACGCAATCAAAGATGCTTTTGGTTCCTCAAACAATGACGGCGTTCCTGATGCAATTTTATTGAACGGAGGACTGTTTCAAAGCAAACGTATTACCAGCCGATTACTTGAAATAGTTTCATCGTGGACCAATCAAACAATTCACCATCTTAACAATCCTCAACCAGACCTTGCTGTCGCTATGGGTGCTGTCTCCTACGCAATGGCAAGACGTGGGGAACAAATTAAAATCGGAGGTGGTTCTGCACGCAGCTATTTTCTTCAGGTCGCGGATAAAAAGAATAAAACCCGCCATGGGGTCTGTATCTTACCGCGAGGCAGTGAAGAAGATCATGAAATTACCTTGACCAAGCAATCATTTTTACTTCGCCTTGGCGAACCGGTGAGGTTTCATCTTGTATCGTCCACTGACGAAAATAAATATGCTCCGGGTAACCTCGTTGACATTTCTGATGAGAAATTTGCATCGCTACCTCCTTTGGCAGTGACTCTGGATGATCATGCAGAAATTTCAAAACGCGAGGTCAGCGTACAATTGGTCACATCATTAACCGAATTGGGTACCCTGCAGATGCAATGCGTTGCTATAGAAGACCAAAAGCAGCGCTGGGATGTTCAATTCCAACTGCGTAATACCCAATCCGGCACAAACAGTGACAACAAGCTACCGGCTAAATACAATGACGCCATCATACGTATTGAACAGGTATTTGGAAATAAATCACAGCAATCTGGTTCAAAAGCCATCAAAGGCCTTAGAAACGATGTTGAAAAAATGCTTGGTACCCGATCCACATGGAATCCCAGTCTATTACGCGAATTACTGGCTATTTTTCTATCCGGGAGTAAAAACCGGCGACGATCAGCAAATCATGAACGCGTCTGGCTGAGTTTTTCAGGGTTTTGCTTACGTCCCGGATTCGGAGTCGACCTGGATGATTGGCGTATCGAACAGCTCTGGCGTATATATGCTGCAAACCCACAATTCGTAAACGAAACCCAAAACTGGACAGAATGGTGGACCTTGTGGCGGCGAGTCGCGGGCGGACTGGATGAAAGCCAGCAAATTCAGATTTACGATAGCATCTGCAAATACATAAACCCAGTCACAGCCCGACAAGGCAAAACCGCCACACAAATGAAAAAACGCGGTTATGAAGATATGGTTCGGTTATCCGGTGTATTGGAACGTCTGCCCATCGCGCATAAAGTGAACATTGGCGAATGGCTGTTAAAACGACTGGAAAAACCGGGCGAACCTGCGCAAAGCTGGTGGGCCATCGGACGAATTGGTGCACGAGTCCCGTTCCATGGCAGCATCCATAATGTGATTACAAAAGAAACAGCGACCCAATGGCTGCAAACAATGCTTACACACGACTGGAAAAAACATCAGCATATTGCATTTGCGGCGACTATGATAAGCAGAATGAGTGGCGACAGAGAACGTGATCTTGCAACAACCGATAGAAACCAGGTCATGGAAAAACTGCAGAACGCCAAAGCGCCGCAATCATGGACTACGCTTTTACAACAGGTAACAAAACTCGAAGAGTCCGACACCAGGCGGATTTTCGGCGAGGCCCTGCCACCGGGATTAAAGCTTCTTCAGTAGGCTAATAGTTTACTGTAGTAAGTGAGCCAGATTCCGCGTTTATGCAGAGCTTTTCCCAAGCACATTATGTGCAACTCCCCATGTATTAAAGCCCCCAAACTTTGGTGCACCCTGCAAATATTCTGCCCCCATTATCTCGAGTTCAAAACCCGAATTTTCTATACATCCGGCTATATCACGATTTAAATGGCAACCTCCTGCAATCGTTTTCCAGAACGGATTTAACCGCTCCTGCCAAACACGCACTGCGCTGTCTGGTGATGCTCCATGTTCGCAAAACAACAATTGGCCATTCGGTTTTAGAACACGCCTAATTTGACTGAGAGCGCTTTGCAAATCTGTAACTGTACACAAGGTATAGGTACTCACTACCGAATCGACACTGCTGTCTTCCAATGGAATCTGCTCCGCTGTTGCCTCAATCCATTTCAGCTCAACAGACGACTTTTCGATGTTTTTCCGCGCCAATTTTCGCATGCTTTGCGCAGGTTCCAGGCCCCATAGAAATTCAACTCGATGAATATCGTAATATGAAAGATTAAATCCGGGACCGATTCCAACCTCCAGTACCCTGCCATGCGCCAATGGCACTACTTTTTTTCTTTGTTCCTGAATCGACTTCATTCCACAAGCCAGATTAATTAGATGGGGAACGCAATAATTACAGTAAATACTCATTTTTAAGCCTGCTAATCACTTTAATCAAATGCGGCATATGACTCAATAACCTGAGTTATTTAACCAATTTAATCGATACCGGAAATCCAACTAAAGCTTTATTAATGGAAATTTATCAATGGCTATTTCTCCAAACGTGCAATATATTGATCATTTAGGCTTCTGCAACAAGGAGACATTGCACTAGAGCTTGCATGGATACTTTCACGTTCCCTTATATATCAGTATTTTACAACCTAACCACATAATTACTGAGTAGACACCCTCATAAATTTACTGACACTTTTTTAATCTGGCATCTATTATGCTTTATATACTTTGTAACCTCTTCGACTTGGTCGCTGACGTTTGCGGGTTTTAGTTAGTATCGTCGCTAAACGACACAATCCTACCCTGTTTCTTCTTGAAGCATTATTGTGCGCTGAGACTGTTCTAACAGCGAGTTCCTCTCGCCCCAGGCGTCAGCGTTTTTTTATGTTGCTTCTCAACAAAACAAGGCACTGGACACATCTAAATACCAATCCTGTTTTCTGCAGAAGATCTTTACAGTTCAACCAATGCGCTGGGATGTCTCACCAATATCGAATAATGCTTTTTTCTACGCGATGGCCAACCACGAACCTCGATATCCTTGCCCAGATAATTGTTTAAACTCGGAAACAAGGCCAGATTTCTTAAAGATATACGCACATCAACCTGAGTCGAAAATATCAGACGTGCGAATTTTTTACTGTGTCGAATTTTTATGGGTCTCCCGACCAGTCGCTGCCAGCCCCTCAGTCTTTGATCTTCCAAAATCCGAATCGGTTTGGTTGCGTACGCCGGATGACCCCATATTCCCAGCCTTGCTTGTTGCGCTTGCTGTTGAGCGGACACAAATTGCTCAGCGTAGAGTAAGTTGGGCGGATAAATATTGACAGAAGCCAGACCTAGCTCCACCAAACGAAGATTTATGTGTTCTCCGCTTTCCGTGAAGACGTGAGCCAAGCGTCGCTTATAGTGGTCAAATTTTTCGATATCAGCCTGTAAACGAACCTTGTGTACGAGGATCTTTTCTTTCAGCCATTGTTTTGCTTTTTCGCCTCCCGGTTCAGCTGATTTTCTGCGCCCTTCGACTTCAGGTGTGTTAATACCCAGCAAACGAATCCTGTTGCCATTCTGAAGAACAAAAGTATCTCCGTCGAAAACAGTTTTAACCCTGGAGTAAAAAAAACCGGAATCGATTTGTTTTTTCGTTGCGTTTATTGCGGGTCGATCAGAATAGTGCCTGCGGCCGGCATCATCTTTCCAATAAAATATCTCGGCCGAATAACAATTTTGCCAAAACAGAAAAACGATGATCCATCGGTAATGATGCAAGAAAATTGAGCGCCGACTAAGCACAAATCGTCTGTTATGCGTTCTCTAACCCGGCAACCATTCGTATATTGCTTTCACTTTATTTCCCTGTCCCATATATTCAACAGAACGACAAATCTTTTTCACCAGACCTATACCCTGGTCTACGGGTTTGTCGCTATTCATATCAGTATTTTTTGTATAGTCAAATCCCTTGCCGCTATCTTCAATACCAATAGTCAATTGACCACCTCTACCGATTGGCTCGTGTATTATGCCGACGAATATTGTACCCGATTCCAGCGCATTCAACTTCTGTTCTTTCAATTTGTAATATTTGTCAATTCCATCGGGCGTAGACTTTATGCTGGCATCCAATTCCAACAGACCATATTCCAGTGCATTGGCAAATAACTCAGCAATAACAATATATATTGGATCACGGTATCTTTGCAGATCCTGAATTTCCATCACCAGATGCAAAATAATTGGAACAGGATCCACTTGCTGAAGGGTACACACATCAAACTCCATTTTAGTCTTCCAACTGCCTGGAATAATGGCATGACTAAAATCACCAGATTCATTCCCAGCTGATTCCAAAAGCCTCGAATCACAGGATAATTCAACCAGAGTGATATCATCCTGCTGAGCCACACCACAGCTAAACTTACTCAATGCACTTTGAATCGAATTGAAATAGGTCGAAGAAGCCGAATCGGGATCTTGCAAGCAAGACAAAACACCCTCACTACCAAACTGTTTAGCGTCAATATTTTCAGTTTCAATAACACCATCGGAAAACGTATAAAAGAGATCATCTGCGTTAACATCAAAGCGCTGAATCGTTGGATCAAACTGATTGGAGTCGACAATTCCGAGTGGCAAATTAGTCGAAACAATGTTTCGAATTTCACCACTGAATGAATTTAACAAGTAGTGATCCGGCAGACCACCGGTAGAAACTGTCAAAGTGTTGTTTATGCCGTCCATACAGACAAAACACGCGCCAAAGAACATATCTACTGGCAGTAAGGCAAACAGTTTCCGATTGATCTCCATGATAATTTCATAAACACCGAATCCTTTTTTCGCCATTCCGTAAAACACTTCAGCAGTGGGGCCCACGCCAATAGATGCGCAAAGACCATGACCGGTAAAATCGCCCAACAGGATATAATGCAAACCGGAAGGAGTCCTGGCGGACAATAAAACATCGCCATTAAATGAAGAACTCGCAGTCTGTAAATATTTCAAATTCGGTGATTCAACGAATCCTTTCTTTATATAGTTGTCGTAAAGAGAGGCAGCGACCTGCTGTTCTCGTTCAGCCAACTGTTTATAGTTTTCAAGTTGCTGTTGTTTTTCGTATTGCTCCTGATAGAGCCTTACGACTCTCAACATTGCTTTAATCTTTGCGTACAGCACAGCCTGTTCGGCGGACTTGGCAATAAAATCATCACCTCCCGCAGCAGTACATTCTTCCAGGTAGCGCGTAGTCTCCGCCCCGGTTACGAATATAATCGGTACATATCGATCATTACCGGCTCGCGCCCTGATTCCTGCAGCCGCCTCTATACCACTCATTTCAGGCATAATGATGTCCAGCAGGACTAAATCCGGATTTTCCCGGGAAAATAAATCCACGGCCTGGCGGCCATCCTCCGCGAGCACAACCTGATAACCTGCAGACTCCAAAGTTCCCTTCAGTACTACGCGCTGAACCTTGCTGTCATCCGCTACCAGAATTTTTACCGCTGGTCCAGTGAGAGTCAGCTGTTCTCACGGCGAAACGGTTCTAAACTTCTTGACACGAGGATTTCATTCGTGGTGGT
>CAZGQY010000093.1:0-15979 GCA_964528035.1 uncultured Methylococcaceae bacterium
CTACAAGGATGTATTTACGGCGTCTTCCGGAACAGATCACCCATAGAGGGGCAAGAAGTTACACTTATTGGTTCTTTATGCATGGTATCGAGTAGTCTATATCTCCACTTATTCCACAGTAACCGACTTCGCCAGATTCCTGGGTTGATCAACATCAGTACCCTTAATAATCGCCACATGGTACGACAATAATTGCAAAGGAATGGTAAAAATCACCGGTGCCATTTCATTTTCGGTCGGCGTCACGGTCATCACGAATACATTATCTTCAGATTTAACCTCGATAGTTTCATCGGCAAACACAATAAGCTGTCCACCACGAGCGCTAACTTCCTGAAGGTTCGATTTAAGTTTCTCCAGCAAATTATCATTGGGAGCCACAGCCACCACCGGCATTTCGGAGTCTACCAAAGCCAGGGGGCCATGTTTTAACTCACCGGCGGGATACGCTTCCGCATGGATATAAGAAATTTCCTTGAGTTTTAATGCACCTTCCATGGCGACCGGAAAATGACTGCCTCTTCCCAGGAACAAAGTATGATGCTTATCCGCAAAACGCTTGGATAATTCCACGATCTGGTCGTTTAATGCCAGCACATCTTCGACTCGTGCGGGCAAACTGAACAACTGAGAAGCGATGCGTTTTTCAGTAATATTGTCTATTTTGAAGCGCCGACCCACTGCGATAACCAGTTGCATCAATGAGACCAATTGGGTGGTAAATGCTTTGGTCGATGCCACCCCAATTTCCGGACCGGCCCGAGTCATTAATACCAGGTCGGACTCACGCACCAGGGAACTTTCCTGGACATTGCAGATTGCCAGAGAATGGATCGCGCCCAGGCGTTTAGCTTCGTGCAGGGCCGCCAGAGTATCCGCTGTTTCGCCCGATTGAGAGATAGTAACCACCAGGGTACCCGCACGCATCATCGGTTCCCGGTAACGGTATTCGCTGGCAATCTCCACATCGCAGGGAACACCTGCCAGCGATTCAAACCAATAGCGAGCTACCAGGCCTGCATGGTAGCTGGTACCACAGGCCAGTATTTGTATATTTTTAACCTGGTCAAATATTGCAGAAGCATTAGGGCCAAATGATTCCTCCATCAACTTCAGACCATTAAAACGCCCTTCAAGCGCTTCGGCTATCACTCTGGGCTGCTCAAATATTTCTTTGAGCATATAATGGCGATACTCACCGCGCTCGACTTCCTCCGCCTTTAACTGGCTCTCTTTGACTACACGTTGCACCTCTTGACCGGACTCATCGAATATTTTCAGTTTATTGTGCCTGATTTCCGCAATGTCCCCATCCTCCAAAAAAATAAATTGCTGGGTCACTGGAATCAGGGCAGCCACATCCGATGCAATAAAATATTCGCCTATGCCGACACCGATAACCAAAGGGCTACCTTTTCGGCAAGCAATCAATAAATCGGGCTCGTCCACATTGACAACACCCAAGGCATAAGCACCATCCAAGCCAACGACTGTGCGCTGTACTGCGTCCAATAAAGATTCAGACTGATCTAATTGATCGTAAATTGCATGCACGATGACTTCAGTATCAGTTTCGGAGGTAAATGCATGACCTTTACCGCTTTGTTGCTCCCTGAGTTCTTCATGATTTTCGATGATACCATTGTGGACAATGGCGACTTTATCTCGACAAATATGGGGGTGAGCATTGGCCTGACTGGGAACTCCGTGGGTTGCCCATCGTGTATGGGCGATTCCGGTAAATCCAGCGATGGGTTCAGATTGCATAAGATTGTCGAGCTCTTCCACTTTACCCAACTGTCTTTTTCTATCGATAGCCGTATCATTTAATACCGCAACCCCCGCTGAATCGTATCCTCTATATTCAAGACGACGTAATCCCTCCAACAGGATCGGTACGACATCTCTCTGCGCTATGGCGCCAACTATTCCACACATGATCATTTCCTCTTTACGGGGCGCTGCCACCCGTTGATTGAAAATTGTTTACTGCGACTCAGTGTTAATTTATTCTCCGGAGCAGTTCTGGTTATCGTCGACCCGGCTCCAATTGTTGAATTTTTCTTAATCGTTACCGGTGCAATAAGTTGAGTATCCGAACCGATAAATACATCATCTTCTATTGTCGTTTGAAATTTATTAGCACCATCGTAGTTACAGGTAATTGTACCCGCACCCACATTGACTCGAGAACCCACCGTACTGTCACCTATATAGCTTAGGTGGCTTATTTTTGTCTGATCTGCAATATCTGATTTTTTGATTTCTACAAAATTACCTACGTGTACATGATCCGCTAAAGCCGTCTCAGGACGAAGACGTGCAAAAGGCCCAATGCGACAAGAATCACCAATCAATGAATCCTCTATTACGGAATTAGGCAATATTTCAACATTATCACCAATTCTTGTATCCTTAATGGAACAATTAGCACCAATACGAACATTGTCTCCAATTTCAATATTGCCGGATAACACGACGTTGATATCTATTTCAACATCCTGGCCAATATGCAGCAGTTCTCCGCGTACATCGATTCTATCCGGATCTCGTAATGTAACCCCTCGCTCCATTAAAGAGCCAGCGATATTCGTTTGCAAAGCACGCTCAAGATGAGCCAATTGACTGCGGGAATTAACACCCAATACTTCATCTTCCGACATTGGGTTAAAGGTATTAACCGATAACCCATCTGACACGGTTAATCCGATCACATCGGTGAGATAATACTCATTCTGCGCATTACTATTACTCAGTCGAGACAGACATTTTTTTAATTGCTCTCCACATACTGCAAGTATGCCTGTATTCACTTCCTGAATGTTTCGTTCTTCATCGGTTGCGTCTTTTTCTTCTACGCTTCTCTGCACCTTGCCCTCAGAATTTCTGAGGATTCTGCCATATCCAAATGGATTATCCAGACACACCGTCAACAATCCTGCAGAGTTTTCGTCACAAACATCTAATAGACCCTTAACCGTATCAACCTGCAGCAATGGAACATCTCCATACAGGATCAACACCTTGGAGTCATCCTCTATAATATCAGAAGCCTGCATCACCGCATGCCCGGTACCCAAACGTTCTTTTTGTTCCACCCATTTTGCCTTCAAATGACCAAGATCATTGATCAGGCGTTCACCGCCATGGCCATAAATAATGGTTATGTCATCCCCTGCTACTTGTTGGGCAAGTCGGTATACATGTTCCAGTAAGGAATAAGCTCCAATATGGTGTAAAACCTTTGGCTTTGCTGACTTCATCCGGGTACCCTGACCCGCCGCCAAGATGATGCATTTCGTTTTCATGTCATTTCACCGATATTAGTAATGGGAATGAGGCAAATGTTTTGTACCTATTAAGAGTAGACAAATAGACCCTGTTGAGTCGGCTTATTGTTTAGAATACGAATTTCTTTTTTCGGACATGCAGAAAAACTCTTGAAAGTATCATGGTACAAAAAATAGTACGCGCCGTAAAAATTCTCGTGTTAACGATAAGCCGGTAGAAGCTCCGTACTCTATTTCCAAAACAAAAAAACCTGTCAGGATACGGTAATTCACCGTATCCTGACAGGTTCTTGGATCGATCAATACGAATATTATGATCGTCGCTTTCTAAGTCTATCAAGTGTCCGTAGCTGCATAACGGCTTGTGCGAGTTCGGCCTGGGCTTTCGCATAATCGATTTTATCGGACTTTTCGTTCATAGCTTCCTCAGCCTTCGTTTTTGCTGCCAGAGCCGCCGACTCGTCTATATCATCCGCCCTGATTGCAGTATCCGCTAATACCGTTACTAGATGAGGCTGTACTTCAAGCAAGCCCCCGGAAATAAAAAATGGAAACTCTTCTTTTTCTGTTTTAACCCGAACTTCACCCGGATTGAGTCGAGTAATCATTTGTGCGTGTCGTGGGGCAATACCAACTTCACCCAGTACAGCAGGCGCGAATACCATTTCTGCCAAACCGGAATAGATTTCCTTTTCCGCACTAACAATGTCGACATGAATTGTCATAGCCATAATTTCGCCTCTAGGCAGCCGCCATTCCTTTCGCTTTTTCAAGCGCTTCATCTATGGTGCCTACCATATAAAAAGCCTGTTCAGGAATATCGTCATACTCGCCGTCGATTATCCCTTTAAATCCAGATATCGTGTCTTTCAGCGACACATACTTGCCAGGTGATCCGGTAAATACTTCAGCAACGAAAAACGGTTGCGAAAGAAATCTTTGAATTTTTCTTGCTCTGGACACAGTCAATTTATCTTCTTCTGACAATTCATCCATACCCAAAATGGCAATAATATCACGCAATTCTTTATATCTTTGCAGGGTTCCCTGTACCGCTCGCGTAGTATCGTAATGGTCTTGCCCGATAACCAGTGGATCCAACTGACGGCTAGTGGAATCCAATGGATCAACCGCAGGGTAAATCCCCAACTCAGCGATCTGCCGTGACAACACGACCGTTGCATCCAAATGTGCAAAGGTTGTTGCCGGAGAAGGGTCAGTCAAATCATCTGCAGGTACATACACCGCCTGGATTGATGTGATTGAACCGGTCTTGGTTGATGTAATGCGTTCTTGAAGAGTTCCCATTTCTTCAGCCAGGTTAGGCTGATATCCTACTGCTGAAGGCATACGCCCCAACAAGGCAGACACTTCTGTACCAGCGAGTGTATAACGATAAATATTATCCACGAAGAAGAGTACGTCGCGTCCTTCTTCACGAAAATATTCGGCCATGGTTAAACCCGTTAGCGCAACACGCAGGCGGTTACCCGGAGGCTCGTTCATCTGACCATAAACCAGTGACACTTTATCCAGCACATTACTGTCAGTCATTTCATGATAGAAATCGTTACCTTCACGAGTACGCTCTCCTACCCCCGCAAACACAGAAAACCCACTATGTTCCAGAGCAATATTTCGAATCAGCTCCATCATGTTTACAGTTTTGCCTACACCAGCTCCACCAAACAATCCAACTTTACCGCCTTTAGCAAAAGGACAGATTAAATCGATGACTTTGATTCCAGTTTCCAATAAATCATTATTGGCTGCTTGCTCATCATAAGTCGGAGCGCTTCTGTGTATTGCCCACTTTTCTTTTTCGCCAATGGCACCCTTTTCATCGATAGGATCACCCAGAACATTCATAATTCGACCCAGGGTTTCCTGCCCCACCGGCACCTGAATGGCTTTCCCTGTATTGTCAACGTCGACCCCACGACCTAAACCATCGGTGGTTCCCATTGCGATTGTTCTGACGATTCCGTCACCCAGTTGTTGCTGAACTTCCAGGGTCAGATTGTGGCCCTGAACAATAAGTGCGTCATACACCTTAGGCAGCGACTCTCTTGGAAACTCCACATCGACTACTGCACCAATAATTTGGACAATTTTACCCGAACTCATTTTTGAATCCTCATTAAGACTTTGTATTATTCGTTTATTTCATTAAAAGCTTAGACAGCCGCCGCACCCGCAACAATTTCGGAAATTTCCTGGGTTATCGCTGCCTGGCGCTCTTTGTTATAGACCAGCTGCAATTCATCAATCAGTTTTCCTGCATTGTCTGACGCACTCTTCATCGCCACCATTCGTGCCGCCTGTTCGCAAGCATTGTTCTCGACAACCCCCTGGTAAACGATTGACTCTATGTAGCGCACCAGTAAGTCATCAAGGATTTCTTTCGCGTCCGGTTCGTATATATAATCCCAGTGACCGGCCAGATCTTCTACCAACTCATCAGAAGAAATAGGTAAAAGCTGTTCCAAAGTTGGCTTTTGTGTCATGGTGTTTACAAACTCATTGTATACGACATACAGGGTATCAATACTACCGTCTTCGTATGCGTCCAACATCACCTTTATAACACCGATGAGATCGTCAAGATGCGGGGTATCACCAATTTTTGTTGCCTGGGCAATTACTTGCGCACCTATATTTGCAAGAAAGCCCGCACCTTTTTGGCCGATACAACACAGATCTATTTCTTTACCCTCATCTTCCCATTTTTGCAAATCGCGGATTAATTTCCTGTACAAATTTGCATTCAAGCCACCACACAAGCCCCGATCAGAAGTCACAACGATAACACCGATACGTTTTGCTTCCCTGGGAACGAGAAAATCATGCTTATACTCAGGATTTGCATGCGAAAGATGATTGATAATCTGACCAATTTTACGCGAATATGGTCGTGTTGCCTGCATTCTTTCCTGAGTTTTACGCATTTTACTCGCCGCCACCATTTCCATGGCTCGAGTAATCTTCTGAGTATTTTTTATACTCGCGATTTTGGTTCGGATCTCTTTTCCGCTGGCCATTTTTGTATCCTTTACCAGGAATGATTTTTGATGAAATCAGCGATGGCGGACTTAAATTGATCCGAGACTTCATCACTATAATCGCCATTTTCGTCGACTTTAGCTATCAGGTCGGACTGTTCTGATTTCATATAACTTTGCAATGCATCTTCAAAATCACGAACTTTATTCACTTCGACGTCATCTAAATAGCCTTCATTCACCGCGAATAAAGAAATCGCCATTTGCGCGACACTCATCGGCGAATACTGGTTTTGTTTCATCATTTCAGTAACCCGCTGACCGCGTTCAATCTGTTTACGGGTACTTTCATCCAAATCAGAAGCAAACTGAGCAAAAGCCTGCAATTCTCTGTATTGAGCCAAATCCAATCGAATACCACCGCCCAGTTTCTTAATCACTTTGGTTTGAGCAGCACCGCCTACACGCGAAACCGACAGCCCCGCGTTGACCGCTGGTCGGACACCGGCATTAAATAAGTCTGTCTCCAAAAAGATCTGTCCATCTGTAATAGAAATTACGTTAGTTGGAACGAACGCAGATACATCACCCGCCTGTGTTTCGATAATAGGTAAAGCGGTTAAAGATCCTGTTTTTCCTTTAACTTTGCCTTTTGTCAATTTCTCTACTTCGACGGCATTGATCCGCGATGCTCGTTCAAGCAAACGCGAATGCAAATAGAATACGTCTCCGGGATAAGCTTCACGACCAGGTGGACGACGTAACAACAAGGAGACCTGTCTGTATGCCCAGGCCTGCTTGGTCAAATCATCATAAATAATCAGTGCATCTTCTCCACGATCACGGAAATACTCTCCCATGGAGCAACCGGTATAGGGCGCAATAAATTGCAACGCCGCCGAGTCAGATGCCGATGCAGAAACCACGATAGTATGTTCCATAGCACCATGTTCTTCTAACTTCCTGACCACGTTAGCAATAGACGATTGTTTCTGACCAATGGCCACATAGACACATTTGATACCACTACCTTTCTGGTTAATGATCGCGTCTATGGCAATAGCCGTCTTACCCGTTTGCCGGTCACCGATAATCAATTCTCGTTGACCACGACCTACCGGAATCATGGCATCAATTGACTTCAAACCGGTCTGTACAGGCTGGTCGACAGATTGACGGGCAATAACACCGGGTGCGATTTTTTCTATGGGTGAAGTCTCATCCGTATCCACAGGGCCTTTACCATCAATGGGTTGACCCAGAGAATCGACTACCCTCCCCAGTAAGGCTTCACCTACAGGCACTTCAAGAATTTTGCCTGTACATTTAACACTGTCACCTTCGGTGAGATGCTGATAAGCACCTAATACAACCGCCCCGACAGAATCACGTTCAAGGTTTAATGCCATGCCGTAAGTATTGCCAGGAAACTCCAGCATTTCGCCCTGTAGGGCATTATCTAATCCATGAATACGAACAATTCCATCGGTAATACTGACGATTGTTCCTTCACTATGGGCCTCTATACTCAGATCGAAGTTTTCGATCTTCTTTTTAATGAGGTCACTAATTTCTGATGGGTTTAATTGCATAATTCTTTCTCACTCTAGGTGTAGAGTCTCTTGGCTAATGTTTGTAGCTGGCCACGTACAGATGCATCGATCACCATATCACCAGCTCGAATCAATACTCCGCCAATTAGCGATGAGTCTTTCTCAACCTGGAATTGCACTTTTTTATTCAGTGTTTTTTCCAAAATTTTCGAAAGCTGCTGCTCGGCAGTTTTAGTTAAAGGGTAAGCTGTTTTAATATGAGCGTCGACATATCCTTCCTCGTCCGCACGGTATGCTTCATAGAGCTCGCTAATATGCGACGCCAATTTCAACCGATTGTTCTCGATCAGCAGTCGAACCAAATTAGAACCTTCGCCGCTTATTTGCCCTTTACATATTCCTAAAAGCAAATCTGTAAAGCTAGAACGATCTATTCTTGGATTATCTGATGCTGCTGCCAATTCATTATTCTTCATTACAATAGCCAGAAACTTGAGGTCATCTGACCATTCCTGGGTATTTTCGCTTTCCTTTGCGCGCTTGAATACGGCTTCCGCATAGGGGCGGGCTAATGTCGCTAATTCGCTCATTCTATGATTTGCCTATTCGTTTGGAAAACGATGTAAGAATCTCTGAATGGGCTTTTTTGTCGACTTCTTTTTGCAAAATCTGTTCAGCAGCACCGATAGCGAGTTCCGAAACCTGCTTTTGAAGTCCATCCTTAACTTGCTGGATTTCATGTTCAATCTCAGCTTGTGCAGAGGAGATCATACGAGCACCTTCCTCTTTCGCGTCACTTTTCGATTCTTCCACAAGCTCCGAGGCCCGTTTCTGTGCAAGACTCACAATATCAGCTGCCTGATTTTTAGCATCCTTTAAAACATCTTTAGCTCGCTTTTCAGCCAGTTCCATATCTTTCTGACCACGATCAGCTGCCGCCAGTCCATCAGCGATTTTTTGTTTACGCTCTTCCAAAGCTTGAATCAACGGCGGCCAAATGTACTTCATGGTAAACCACACCAGAAGCGTGAACGTAATCATCTGACCGATTAGCGTCAAATTGATACTCACAATACTGTCCTCTTGACTATATAGGGATAGTTAAAAATTGTATTAACCGGCTGCCGCTTCAACTGCGGATAAAAATGGATTAGCAAATGTAAAGAACAGTGCCAAACCTACGCCAATCATAGTTACCGCGTCCAACAGTCCGGCAACAATAAACATCTTAACCTGCAACATCGGTACCATTTCCGGTTGCCTGGCCGCACCTTCTAAAAATCGACCGCCTAACAGACCAAAACCAATAGCCGTTCCCATAGCGCCCATTCCCAGTACCAAGCCTACAGCGATTGCCGTCATACCCTGTACATTTGCGATTAATTCTGCGAGTTCCATGTTACCTCCCGTTTAAAAATTTAAATTACTAAAGATTAAGTTATGACTATAACTAGCCAATGAACTAGTGATCCTCATGCGCCATGCTGATATAAACAATTGTCAATACCATAAATATGAACGCTTGCAGCGTTATGATGAGGATATGAAAAACTGCCCAGGGAAAGCTCAATGCTGGCTGAATCCACCACGGCAATAACGCAATGAGGATGAAAATAAGCTCACCCGCATATAGGTTTCCAAATAGTCGCAATCCCAGAGAGATGGGTTTCGCAATTTCTTCAACCAGTTTCAGCAACAGATTGAAGGGCAATAACCACGGCCCAAAGGGTTGAAACATTAATTCTTTACCGAAGCCAATTACACCTTTAACTTTAATGCTATAAAAAATAATCAGGATAAACACACTGATCGACATGGCAAATGTCGCGTTCAGATCTGTACTTGGCACGACTCGTAAATAGCCTATTCCCTGTACTGAACCCAACATGGGCAGTAAATCAACGGGGAACAAATCCATAAAATTCATCAGAAAAACCCAAATAAATATAGTCAATGCTAATGGTGCAATAACCGGGTTCTTGCCATGAAAACTGTCTTTCACCTGGGTATCAACAAATTCGACAAGCATCTCGGCAAAATTCTGTAAGCCACCCGGAACACCTGAGGTCGCATTTAACGCTGCTTTACGAAACCAGAATATAAAAAAGAATCCCAAAGCTGCTGAAAAAAAGAATGTATCCAGATGAAGCGTCCAGAAACCTTCGCCTGAAGACAAAGGCGTCAAATGGTGGATGATATAACTGGTTGCACCGCCGCCATCATGTGTTTCAGTAGACATCTTTAAGTTTACTCTCTATCTCTAATCAACAGTCCATACCAAAAGACCAACAATACCACTATGTAGCCTGCAAATAGTGATACCACTTTTAGTTCTGGCACTTGAAAAACTAATATAAACAACCCGACCGTGATAAATAACTTTATCGATTCGCCCGAGTAAAATGCGCGGACTATCTGCTTTGCCGGCTTTCCTCTGGCTGCAGACATTCGGAATGCAAAATATAAGTTCGGTAAAAAGCCGGTTAATCCACCGAGCAACACCGAACGCGCTTCCATATAACCGAAATACATTACGATTATTGCGGCAAAAAGCACTAATACCGCTACCTGGATGCTCAGGATTCTCCAGATCGCGAAAAACGGATCTTTCGCACTCACTGAATACCTCCCCAAAAACAACGCGGAATTATAATGGTGTGATGTTATTTGATCAAGGCCCGTTTTTTTAAAAAGCGACAATATTAGCTTGATTTTTTGCTCGCAATGAGTGCAACTATTTGATATATGACGTATAAACAAAAAACATGATGTACTTGCCAATTAAAGCTATGTTTTTTTTATCTGAATCCGTTCAAGCACTCCTTCGAGTTCTTCCAGAGACGAATATTTGACAACCAATTTTCCCTGACCATTTTTTTTGTGTTTAATCGTCACAGGCGAACCCAATTGTTCAGCAATCTGAATCTGTAGCCTCTCTATATCCGGGTCGATTACAGTTTGCGACACTGGCTTGGCTGTCTGCATATTTTTTACCAGCGCTTCCGTCGCCCGAACGGTTAAACCCGCAGCAGTAATTTTGTTCGCTGCAGTTATTTGTTCTTCATTCTGTAACCCCAATAATGCCCGGGCATGCCCCATATCTATGGAACCCTTCTGCAACAGTGCTTTAACCTCAGACTGTAAATCGATCAACCTTAACAGATTTGTCACCGTGGCACGCGACTTACCAACAGCATCAGCAACCTGCTGATGGGTCATTTCGAATTCTTTGAGCAAACGTGACAAGCCTTCGGCTTCTTCCAGTGGATTAAGATCCTCGCGCTGGATATTTTCAATCAGCGCCAGGGCCATCGCCGTCTGGTCAGAAATATCCCGGATAATGACCGGTATTTCATGTAAACCGGCAAGTTGTGCAGCTCGCCAACGCCGTTCTCCAGCAATTATTTCGTACTTATCCGTGCCAACTGAACGAACCATAATAGGCTGCATGACACCTTGGGCACTTATCGAATCAGCAAGCTCCTGGAGACTCTCCACATCCATCTCTTTACGCGGCTGATATTCACCACGCTGCAAGAACTCAACTGGAAGTGATTGCGTCGATTGATTCTGCTCGATCGCTGAAGCATCGCCAAGAAGGGCATTCAGTCCGCGGCCTAAACCTCTATTTTTTGCTGCCATTTTTGATTCACTCTAAATAATGACGTGACTATTCAGCGACTATTTTTGTGAAGCTGAAAACGACGTTAATCACTGAATTAGATAAATAATAACTATCCAGAGTCCCTGGCTCCATCTTTGCGAACAATCTCACTTGCCAAAGCCATATAGGCATGCGCACCGCGTGAAGATTTATCATAATGAATGACAGGTAACCCGTGACTAGGTGCTTCAGCCAATCGAATGTTTCTTGGAATAACGGTTCTAAAAACCCGATCTTTAAAATAACTGATTAATTGTTCTGACACCTCTCGGGTAAGCCGACTACGAGTATCATACATAGTGCGCAGCAATCCCTCCAGCTGCAGCCCTGGATTAACTGTTTTACGAATATTTTTCACAGTCTCCATCAGTGCGGAAAGACCTTCCAGCGCGTAATACTCACACTGCATGGGGATAAGCACACTGTTGGCGGCAACCAATGCATTAAGGGTTAGCATATTTAATGATGGAGGGCAGTCAATCAATATGTAGTCATAATGATCACAATAGTTTGACAACGCATCTGCCAGCCGCCGTTGAGTACCGCCAGATTGTGTTAATGCCACCTCCGCAGCAGTCGTTTCCGCGTTACCCGGGATGAGGTCAAAACCAATAATATCCGGCTTGACAATAATATCGTTAATTTGCGCTTCTTCCAGTAAAAGGTCACACGCCGCGATATTGACAGTGTCTTTATCGATACCGCAACCCATGGTCGCATTTCCCTGAGGATCCATATCCACCAACAAAACCTTGTGCTTTACCCTCGCCAAACTCGCAGCCAAATTGACACAAGTGGTCGTTTTACCCACCCCACCTTTCTGGTTTGTGATGGCTATAATTTTCCCCATAAGTAACAAAACCCTGACCGTAGAATCTAATCCCGTCGATTAAGAATGACCAAATGCCTTTGCGCGTCGATTCCCGGTATACTCAAAGGAATGACTTGTGTCGAATAATCGTCTTGTTGCCGGTCATTGTCGCCACGCTTTCCCTTCATTGCAAGAATACAACCCTTAGCACCCAAAAGATGGTGTGTACACGAAATGATTTTTGTAATATCCGCAAAGGCTCGTGTCACGATAGTGTCGAATGACCCCTCAACCTGATAGCACTCGACTCTTTCCTGTACAACTTTAACATTTTCCAGCTTCAATTCCAGAATCACTTGCCTGAGAAAACGAATTTTTTTTGCATTGCTATCAAGCAGCACAAACGATTTTTGCGGATGAATCATCGCCAGTGGAATTCCTGGAAGCCCTCCGCCGGTTCCCACATCCAATACACTCTCGCCGAAAAGATAAGATGAAACAGAAAGACTATCCAATAAATGAAGACCAAGAACCTGCAGCGGATCGCGTACAGATGTCAAATTGTATGTTTTATTCCATTTTAGCAGCAGCTGCTGAAACCTAATGAGCTGATTGAGGACTGACGATCCACAGGAAATGCCCATAGCCTCCGTTCCCTGTTGCAATATCTCAGCAAATTCCTGAGCGTCTGGAATAATGAGCTTTTCTCGGTTTTCCGCAGACATGATGGTTCAAAGTTTGAAGAAAGGCTATCCAAAATTAGAAAATTTCCCGGATGGAGTGTAACGGAATCCGGGATAACCATTAGATTACAGGACGACTAGCCCGCAAAATTCATCAACACCCACCCAATCGACTTTACCTTAACCATTGGCATAGCGTTTTAAATGAACCAGTAGCAAAGAAACAGCTGCCGGCGTCACACCCGATATTCGTCCGGCCTGACCCAGGGTTTCCGGTGTTTGATTCTGCAGTTTTTCACTGACTTCTTTGGAAAGTCCAATAACTTTGTTGTAATCCAGCGACTGTGGAATTCTCATGTTTTCGTATCGCAGGTTACGATCAATTTCGACTTGTTGTCGATCGATGTATCCGGAATATTTTGCCTGGATTTCGACCTGCTCCAAGACTTGATCATCCATTTCCTCAGACGGTTGAAGCAGCGATCCCACGAAATGCTCCATTCTAATTTCAGGACGCTTTAACAGGCCGAGCAAGTTCGCTTCCTGTTTCAAAGGCGTTTGCAGTATTTTATTTAACCCCTCCGCTTGCGGGCTTTCTGCCTGAACCCAGGTGCTTTCCAATTCTTTCTGCAATACCTTGATTGCCTTCTGTTTACGGTGCAACTTTTGCCAGCGAAGCTCATCGACCAAATTTAATTCTCGCCCCTTTTCAGTCAGGCGAATATCCGCGTTGTCTTCTCTCAGCATCAATCGGTACTCTGCTCGACTGGTAAACATTCGGTAAGGTTCCTGAGTTCCGCGCGTGATCAAATCATCAATCATAACGCCGATATAAGCCTCGTCGCGACGTGGGCACCAGGGTTCCTCATGCCTAACTCTTCTCGATGCGTTTAACCCGGCAATGAGTCCCTGGGCAGCGGCTTCTTCGTAACCGGTCGTACCATTAATCTGCCCGGCAAAATACAAGCCCTCAATATGCTTGGTTTCCAGCGATGAGTACAAACCTCTGGGATCGAAAAAATCATATTCGATTGCATAACCCGGCCGGGTTATGTGTGCATTTTCGAAACCGGGAATGGAGCGCACAAAATCACATTGAATATCGAAAGGCAGACTGGTTGATATTCCATTCGGATATATTTCGTGGGTATTCAAACCTTCCGGCTCCACGAAAATCTGGTGTGAGTCTTTGTCACTGAAGCGAACGATTTTGTCCTCAATTGAGGGACAATAGCGTGGTCCCTTGGATTCTATAGCACCGGTGAACATTGGCGACCTGCTCAAGCCGGATTGTATAATCTCGTGTGTTTTCTTCACAGTCCGGGTGATATAGCATAAAACCTGCCTTGGATGAGTGTTTCGGTTTCCGGTAAAAGAAAACACCGGAACCGGCTTATCCCCAGGCTGCTCCTGCATCACTGAAAAATCCACTGTACGCCCATCGATACGAGGAGGTGTTCCGGTTTTAAGCCGATCTACCTTAAACGGTAATTCCCGCAATCGGTGCGCCAATGCCATCGCCGATGGGTCACCTGCCCGACCTCCCGAATAATTGCCATCGCCAATATGAATACGTCCGTCAAGGAATGTACCCACTGTCAATACCACACTACGAGCTTTGAATATAAGCCCCATCTGCGTTTCAACACCGGTAACAACACCTTGTTCAACCGTCAAATCCGATACCGACTGTTGGAACAATGACAAACCCTCTTGATTTTCTAAAGCATGTCGAACCGCCTGTTTATACAATGCCCTGTCTGCTTGAGCACGAGTCGCCCGCACTGCGGGACCTTTGCTTGCATTAAGAATCCGAATCTGAATTCCAGCCACATCCGCTGCACTGCCCATAATGCCGCCAAGCGCATCAATTTCTTTGACCAGATGGCCTTTCCCTATACCTCCAATTGCTGGATTGCAGCTCATTTGTCCGCAGGTATCAATATTCTGCGTTAACAACAATGTATTGGCACCGGTTCGCGCCGACGCCAATGCCGCTTCCGTGCCAGCATGGCCGCCACCCACCACAATTACGTCAAATTCAGTATCAAACAACACAGTAGTATTCCAAGTAAAAGTGTATTCTAATCAAATACGAAGAGCCATGCATTAACGAATCAAAATAATCGGAATATCATCCCTGTAAGCTCCGCTGCAACATCCTTGGTACAGAATTGTATCCTTAGAAAAATAGGCGCTGAATAATTACGTCTTTTTTACCTTCTTTTGATTCTGGACAAACTTATTTGCACTGTTTATTATTGCATATATGTGCATTATTGGAGATATCCATGCCTAGCCCCAATGTAACCTTAAGAATTTCGGGTAGTTTACGAGATCATCTGGAAGAATGTACAGGTGAACACGGGCTGTATGAAACGCCAAGTGAGTATCTGCGTGACTTAATCCGTCATGATATGGAACAGAAGGAGGTTGAAAAATGGGAACGTGTACGTTCGGCTTTGGTGGAAGGACTATCTGCAAAGGAATCTGATTATAAGGCGTTATCTGCTACTGAAATAAAAAAGCGTGCCCGTAAACGTAACAACTTATCCTAATGAACCGGGGTGAATATCGTTTTTCACCACTGGCAGAAATACAACTTGATGCGTCATGGGATTACAGTTTTCGCCGTTTCGGCAAACAGCAGGCAGATAGGTATCTTGACGGGCTATTTTCCGCTGTTGAAGAAGTCGCCGCCAACGGACGGTATCTGGGTTTGGCTCCCAAACGGGTTCCGCCCGATTTAATAGGCGAAATTACAACACGTCCTATCCTATATATTCGCTATGGGAAGCATTACCTTTACTTGCGTGATCTATTGAACGGCGGGATTGGTGTGGTGTGTATTCTGGGTGACCGCATGGATACCCCACGGCGATTGAAAGAGAATCTTTTCTCTCCCACGTCGAAAATAGATGATGCTTAGGAGCGAGGTTTTAATAATATGCGAAAGATTGACGCAGGATTATTGTT
>CAZGQY010000094.1:0-15901 GCA_964528035.1 uncultured Methylococcaceae bacterium
TAGGAGACAGCTAACTGACTGATTCTATTATGGATGGGGTGGTCGAATATTTACTGTTGAGATGTATATTCGTCTTTGTTTTTAATTTGTGTAAGCAGGATCATTGTGTTCGGGTTTTCCAGGATCCCGTCGACACAATCTTTCACTGCTGCTTTAGCCGCCGAGGTGTCGATGGCGTTGCCAAATCTTATATCCTCCATGGTTGATTTAACCAGATCATGGGTTCGATCGTAGCGTTGTGAATTTTGAGCGAAACTGTCCTCAAATGAAGACTTGAATACATAATTCTGACGCTTTTTTGATTGGAATGTGGGTTTATTGCTTGAATGTTTTCGAGTACTTTTACCGGTATCAACATAGACATAGTCGCAAACACTTTGTACAGTGCTTACATCGTCCGGGTTTTCCAGTGCGAATCCCTGTAGCAGGAATGGTGAATCTTCCCAGGGGCGATCCAGGTCGCAAACGAACATCCCGACTTCAAGTGCGTCGACATCCACTTTAACTCTGCGGGTGGAAGACAGGTATTTTTGATCCATGGATTAGCTGCGCGTGTCTTTAGTATTAGGTACAGTTTTTGAAGTGGCATTGAGCCAAAAATGGCGAAGGGGTATGAGATTAAGTCTAGATGAATAGTTGTGTTTTTTGTGACTACCCAGAATAAATTTTACCGAGAGTGTAAGGCATTGATAATTAAAGCTATCTAAATAGGAGTATTGAATCAGAGCTTAGACAGATGGTTTTATGCTTGCCAAACAATTAATGGTTTATATCCTGATCACCTAACTTTCTGAATAGAGGTTCTTTTTTAAGGTTTATTAATGTGTCAATGAAAGTAATTAGTTATTTGTGTTTAATTCTGGTTTCCGGGGGAACCATAATTTATTTCGATAAAGATCCCAGCAGTGTTCAATTGTTTGAATGGGTCTGCCTGGCGGTTATGGTTTGTGCTGCAGCGGCGTTAGTCAAAATTCTGGTGAAAGTGGAAAGAGAACAGAAGTGGTGAAGCTAGAGGAGGGTTTGTTCGATGAACGTGAGACATTGCTTAAATTATATTATTTAACGAGCAATGGCTTAGTGGAAAATATTCATTAGAAACATAGTTTCACGAACCTCCCAAATATATACGCGCCAACTATTATATTTATTCTTTTTCATCACCAGAGATGCGTCGAACCCATGCGACTATCTGGCAGCGTGAATATATAGGATCTTACTGGGCTCAAAATGGCAGTTGAGGATCAGCCGATTTTTAAAGTATCAAAAATTTTTCTCAAGAAAACTTAGTCGTACGTTTAATCGAGCCAAAATGAATTGAAAATGTGCGAGAATACTCGTTTAATGTGTAGTTGTAGAAATTAAAAAATATAATACATTCAGGTATTTTCCCGATGCAAAGTAAAAAAATTTATTTTTGGCTGACAGCCATTATTTTTACCGTGACCCTTTTTGACAGTTCCGCTTATGCTCAAACGAAACAGTCGAGGAAGCCGTCTAACAGTGTTCGCAAGGAAATAAGAACAATTAAAAAACGTGTGTCGGCAGTAGAATCGGGTGGTGCTGAACGTAAAACCTTGATTAAACGAATAGAATTGAAGTCTGACCTGAATGGGCGACAGATTGAAGAAAATACCACTTTGTCCAAGAAAAACCTAAAAATTCTAACAGAATTTGATAAAGGCCGAAATCTCAATACGGAAGGTCTTCAGATTCATGGAAGGTTACTCGACAAAATGAATCAACGGATACGAAAACAAGAAGAAATCAGCTCAATGAATCGTGAAAATACTGTAAAAATTCAAACGGCTGCCGGATTAAATAAAAATCACTTGAACCGATTTTGGATGCTGTTGGCGGCATTATTGGTTTTTTTCATGCAAGCAGGTTTTAAAGTCTACGAAGTGGGATTGGTTCGAATGAAAGACAGAAATTCGGTTGGAATTAAGAATCTACTCGACTGGATGGTTGTCGCTTTGATGTTCTATATCGTTGGTTTCGGTTTTATGTTCGGTGAATCATTACATGGGTTTATTGGTTTTAGTTTTTTTGCTGCGGAAGGAATTGAAGAAAGTACCAATGAGTTGGGTTATGAGTTTTTTCTTTTTGAGATTGCATTTGCGGCAACCGCAGCAACAATAGTTTCAGGGAGTTTGGCTATTCGTACGAAACTATTTAGCTATCTGATCCTGGCATTGGCAATCGGTGGAATTATATATCCATTGTTTGGTCATTGGGCCTGGGGTTATAAATTTGTGCCAGAAAATCGCCCCTGGCTGGCTGAAATGGGTTTTTTGGATTATTCGGGAGCGACTGTTGTTCATTCTGTAGGTGCCTGGATCGCATTGGTGGGTGCTTTTATGGTACGTCCCCGTTTGGGTAAATTCATAAATAGGGAGACCGGGCGTATTTCAATCCGCAATCGCGAAAATTTCAGGCCCTATGATTTGGGGTATTCTGTATTAGGGTTATTTATCTTGTGGGTTGGCTGGTGGGGATTTAACGGTGGAAGTACGGTATTTGTAACAGGAAATGAAACCAACGCATTTACTAACACTCAAGCCCCTGCGATTATTTTAAATACATCGTTGGTTGGAGCGGCGTCAGGTCTGGTCGCTTTTATACATAGCTATTTTTTCCAGCATAGAAAAAATTTGTATGAGAAACTGATGGGCGGCACTCTGGCTGGTTTAGTTGCGATAACGGGTTGTGCAGATGTTGTCAGTGTTTCTACGGCTGTTTTCATCGTAGCGCCGGTTGCCGGTATCCTGCATAATTTGGTGTACGACAGATTGAACGAACGGCCTGTATTTAATCGAATAATTGATGATCCTATTGGTGCGATAGCAGTGCATGGTCCCGCCGGTGTGTGGGGTACAATCTGTGTGGCATTCGGGGAATCTGAAAAGATTAGAGGAGCTCTGGGGCCATTTTATCAGGAAGGGTGGACGCGTCTGGGGCAAGTGGGTGACCAACTTTTAGGAATTGTAGTTTGTTTTGTATATACAGTAGTCTGCGCAGTTATGCTTTTTGGAATTCTACAAAAAACAATTGGTTTGGAAGTATCCTACGAAGAAGAAGCTGAGGGTGACATAATTGGCTTACGCGATGATGAAAAATCTACTAATATTGGTTTAGCCGAAGTTCCACAAATTCAGGCCCAGGTCTTTGGCAAGTAAAGTGTAGAATAGTTGAATTTTAGAAAACGATGAGTGTCTGGTAGGAAGCTGTCAGGAAATAAGGACTCGATGAGATTTTAATATGGGTTCTGATACTTGACAGTCTGTTGGATGGTTATGCAAAACAAAAAGTGTTTATTCAGCGTGTTCAGTGGTTAGGGTGCATGCCTCTAATTAACCTCTTTGGAATGAAAGAAAAACCTAAGGCGCACTCATTTTCTATTGTATTGAGATGGTGAGTCGTTTCGAATTAGATATGTACATTTATAGAATATCAATTAAAGGGCGGTACGGATGGAGAACTGTAACCGTTGAACAGTTTTTTAAAAAATTTACAATGGCCCGCCGGTTGAAGATGGTTTCTGATCCGTCTCTGTCGGTTTGCATTGATGAATTTGGAGAATTGATCCCGGCAGAAGATTCCAAACGTTTACTTGAAGAGTTGGAGGCGCATATGTGTGTGAGTGTCACGGATCTTGCCAAGTTTCTTCAGGTGTATCCGAATGAAGGGATGAATCGCGATATTGTCGAACAAAAACTCACTGTAGTTATGAAAGACCAAGAAGGCTAGGAGGCTGCCCGAAAATAGAAGTCGTCGCGAGGGAAGCTTGAGTGTATTTTATCGATAAAGAGAGGTGAATATCAGTCATCTTTAAAGCCAAATCCTTTGGCAACGTATTCGGAACCCGCAAGGATGAATTGCAGGGTGTAGTTTATCATCTTAATCAGAAATATGAGCTAAAATCCACTTTTCTCCAGGAGGCTCTATTTTCTCGGATAGCCTCTTGGTAGTCAATACAACACTGACGCAATACCGGCTTCATCGGACAGGTTCTCTGTCTTATTTCAGCTGGTTTGTACAATCTTGTTATGTTTCAAATTTATGGCGTTTAACGCCAAGTGTGATGAGATTGTGCTATTTTTAGTGTTAGTGGAATAGTATTCCTATCTGCGCCTCCCTGTATATCGGGGTCATTGGAAATTTCGCCTGAGATTACTCTGGATTTTTGACTAAAAATGAATTTAAATCTTGATCTCAACCAATTTGAGGTAAAGAAGCGCGACAGCAGCGATAAATCGAAAAAACTGTCCAGTTCGTTAAATTTAAGCCAACTAGATAGCTCTTCAAAACATCAAAGAAAACAGGAAGTTTTACTGGGAATCGAGCGCTTACCAACATTGCCGAAAGTGGTGCATGAGGTTATTCGGCTAACCAATGATTCGAAGTCTTGTGGAGATGATTTCGTGTCTCTATTCAGTAATGAGCAAACCTTGACTGCAAAAATGTTGCGTATGGTTAACTCACCCTTTTATGGATTTAGGTTTAAAGTGACAACAATACCCAAAGCTATTCGTATACTGGGTCATAAGTCACTAAGAAGCCTTGTTTTGGCTTCCTCTTGCAGTCGACTGTTTCAAACTGCGTCAGTTGAATATGGCTATCCTGAAAATGGTCTTTGGGTGCATTCTGTGACTGTGGCCCAGTTGGCAAGTTATCTGGCAAAAAACAGGATGAAATTTTCGGCAGATACGGCTGATGAACTGTTTGTCGTTGGTCTGTTACATGATATTGGGAAAATACTGCTGGCAAGGGAATTGAGCAAATATTCAGATGAATGCGTGAAGTTTATGGTCGATAGCGAGACACTGGACGTTACTGAAATGGAGCGCGAGGTTTTAGGGATTGATCATTGCGAAGTTGGAGGTGTTATCATCAGCCGCTGGAAGATAGGGTCGGCAATTGAAGACTTGATTAACAGTCACCATGGGCACCATCATGAAAATAAAAACTGCCGGGCAGCGCTTTATAGCGCAGTCCTGAGCTTTGCGGATTTTTTATGTGATGAAATGAAGGTGGGTATAGATAAAGATTGTCGTTGGGTTGATTCTATTCCTGATTCGTTGGTAGAAACTTTAGGGCTTGATGACCAGGCATTAGAACAGATTCGCGAAGAAACACTGGTCATCATTGGCGAAACTGAAGAATTAATTGCAGCGATGAGGTAGGGCTGGTGATCGAGCCATATATCAACCGGATCCATAGCGCTATGGATAGCGATGCTTTGATTGGCCTTATCGCAGAATCACTTTTGCAGCTTAGAATCGGTGAGCAATTTGCTGTTTTGCTGGTAAATTCGGAGACTGGCGAATTTGATACTGCAGCAGTTCACAACATGAGCGATCATCAGGTCACTCAGTGTGCTCTGCGGATTCAAGCGAAATATCCCTTTGACGGCGTCCAGTTAGTGAATGGCGGTGATGAGAATCCGGTACTCTGTGGCAATCTGGTTTTTCAGTCAAAACCTTATGGGGTTATGACAATCCCTATGCATTCAGAGAAAAGTAATTCCTCTATTCCAGATGGTGTGGAATATTTGCTACAAGCGATAGGGTCAGCTTTGGTCAAGTTGAAAATCTCCGAAGATTTTAGCCGTAGCAATCAAGTTTTCAGGGTAAAAATCGAAGCAATTAACCGGATTGCGGAATTACTTAGAAATCGTCAGCTGGATCAATTATTAGCGTGTTTATTAGAAAGTTCTTTGGAAATAATGAATGCTGATGCCGGAGCGATTCTGCTTCGGGAAAAGGATGGTTCCCTGCAAAGCTATGTAGAGCTGGGTTTGCGGGAAGATATTGTCTTGGGGTTGCTTAATAACCAGGGAGGGCCATTCATCGAGCCCATTATGAAGCAGGCCAAGCCTGTCTTGATTCAAGATCTGAAGTCAGGGGGTGAGGTTGATTTAGCGACTTTGCCGGATAATTTGCAATCGATAATTTGCCTACCCCTTGCGACGCGTACAAATCAATTGGGTATTATCGTTATTGTTAATACAGATAGCAGTTTTGAGATGGATGACTTTGAAGTGCTAAGTACGATCGGATTTTTGGCCTCGGTGGCGATCGAAAATGCCCGGCTTCGAATCGAGCAGGAAAAAGCAGATCGTGCTCAGGAGCAAATGAACCTGGCTCGTAAAATTCAGCAAAATATGCAGGCTAAGTGTATTCCGGAGGTGGCGGAATTCGAGATGGATGGATGGTGTATACCGTGCGATGAAACCTGTGGTGATTATTACGATTTTATAGAATGTCGGTCAGGACGGTTGGGTGTAATTGTTGGTGATGCTACTGGCCATGGTGTTGCGGCAGCGTTGACTATGGTTGCGGTGCGGGCGTCGTTATTGTCTATGCTGGATTTGGATTTTCCGTTGGCTGAGGTGTTTCGGCATGTCAATAACCGCATTGAGAGGGACGGCAATTCTGATCGATTTATGACGTTGTTTTGTGGTCTTTTAGATCCGCAGAAAAAAACCATGACATACTGTTCCGCGGGTCATGATAGTCCTCTGTTATACCGTCCACGCACAGATGAAATCATAGCGATGGAGCCAACAGGGATTCCCATTGGGATGTTGGCTGATTGGGATTATGAACTGTGTGAAGATTTTCAGTTGGAAACAGGTGATATTTTAGTGATCGCGACAGATGGGGTTTGCGAGGCTTTTAATATGGAGGATGAAGTCTTTGGTATAGAAAGGTTTAAGGAGCTCTTACGGTCGGGGCGCGGAAAAAGTGCTGTCGAAATAAGCACGAGGATACAGAAAGCTGTATTGGATTTCATAAATCCGGCACCACGCTCTGATGATATCACCGTATCGGTGCTCGTTGTTAAGTAAAATGCATAGTATTTAAGTGGTACAGGCTGCTATTTTTAGGTCCGCATTGGTTGTTGTCAGTACATGAGGCATGCAATACAAGTCAGTAATGATAAATTTGTGTACTGTAGGCTGGCCTGTGGATAAAGTTGTGGAAATCATTTTTATTTGTTGAAATATCAGGGCCCTTTTCGGGCTTGGGTGGTTTTTAGCTATCCTGGATAAAACGATATAAAATCATTAAAAAACAAAAGGTAATGATGTATTATTAATAATACAGATGAGGTATATATTGAAAGTCCCTGTGCTGTCATCTAGTTTTTTGTTCCCTGTTGATAAATGTAGGAACAGGATTACAAAATCAAATGAGCGCAATGAGTTGATAGCCACTTAAGTCGTGTTATCGTTTCAGGGCGGTTTTAAGTTTTTAAAGGATTGGTTCAATTGGTACGTGGGAGTGTTGCCCAAGAGTCCGGCAATTGTTAGGAAATTGCGATAATTAGACTTTGGATTATGCATCTCACAGTTGGCCTAAACATACCCTCATGTCATTCCTCCTCTTTTGTGACGAATCTTAATTCGAATATCTATCTAAAAACTTCATCAACGTCGCTACGATAGCAGATTAGAGTAGCAACAATCTGTGAAATATTCACATAGTTTGACGCAAAGTTGCTTATTGCGGGTTGGGTCGCTAAGGTTTTGGTGGGGGTAGGGATTTCCACAAGGATCAAAAACTAAAAAGCCTGCCTGGCGAGGTGCCAGGCAGGCTTTAAAAGCTTTAAACTAATAAAGTCGTTATTTAAGCAACTGCCGTATTAGGTTCACAGTGTTTCTTCAATATCAATCGAAGTCCGACGAGTCCTATGGCAAGCAGCAGGGGAGCGGCTGGTTCAGGAATACCAGTGGGTGTGGCAACCTTAAGTGCGGTAACGGTCGCTTGAACAGTAAACTGCGCACTAAATACCAATATATCTTGAAAATCGACCAGGAAAGACGACCCGTCAAGAAGGTTGATTGTAACAGGCAGGCTTGAATCCCAAACGATCACGCCACCTTGAAGAGAACCAAAAATAGAAACGATATTAGCAAAGGCCGTTCCGCCCGCGCCAACGACAGCAGATGTTGGTGTATCGAATGCCAAAATGGCCGCTATCGAACCGATACCGGAACTTGGTAAATTGACCGAGACGTCGAAAAAATCAAAGCTTTGGCTTTGTCCTGCAGCTAACGAAAAAGTGGTGGCGTCCAGGCCTGCTACGAGGGTAGTCGTCATTGACCCGAACCCCCCTGTTGTCGTAGTCGAGACAGATGAACCCGGCCCGTCGATATCAAAGTTCAAGGTAGGCATGGCGCTGGCAATGCCAGAAACCAGAAATAAAGAAAGTAATCCAACCAATTTATAATTATACATTATTGTTCCTCACTATTTGTACATTTAACATTAAGCATCAATGATGCCAATATTAAAAAATATTAATAATAACAACATAGTATGATGTGTCGTCGGCGTTGGCTAGTGGGCGTGGCAACGAATAGCCACTAAATTGTAAACTATTTTGACAAATCAGGCAGGGGTATCATCAATTGATGACCGGAGTATGGGGGCTAAATACAGGATTGTCAGTAAAATTTACATCTTAAAAATTGGTATTTTAAGGTTTGTCATCATTCTGTAGGCTGACTGCTTGAATTGTTGCGGAATCAGCATTCGTTAATGCAACGACTTATTAGATTATAAATTTAGTAGGAGGTTTCTGGGCGCATCATACCAGGGCATAAATACGCCCCAAAAAGAATCGCCAGATTTTTTAATGCCCATTAATAGTGCGTTAGTTGTTTTAAAGATACAAAATTTGCTTAATTTCAAAATTTTCACCTGTTTTTATAGAAATATTAATACTTTCATGTATGTAAGTACTTCTCAAGTAGTTGTTAATATACTACACTATGGCAGTAATATTGTTTTGAACACTTAAATTGGGGGTATACATGATAATTAAAAAAATGACTCGTCCTGGGTTTTGGCTTTTAGTCAGCATTCTATTAAATAATAGTGTGGTTCAGGCGGAGGACGATGCAGGTGTAGTAGAAAGCCTGACGGGTTTTAACGTTAACAAAGGCACGTTTCTTGAAGATGCTGGAATTCGTGTTGATGGCTGGTTCGAATTTGGAATTGGCGGCAATCCCAGGGCTAACCGGCAAAATGGAAACAATACACCGGTTACCTTTAATGATCAGACCAATGAAGTCACCGGTAACGAGCTGTATACCTATATAGAAAGAGCAGTCAATACCGAAGGAGATTCCTGGGATATTGGTTTTAGAGCCGATCTGCTTTACGGTACGGATGCGCGTTTTACCAAGACTTCAAACTTTGACAGTAGATGGTTGAGTAACGGAGAGTATACTTTGTCGATGCCACAGTGGTACGCGGAAGTATTTGCTCCAGTCGGTAATGGTTTAACTACCAAAGTGGGCCATTTTTATACGATTATCGGCTATGAAGTGGTTACCGCACCGGATAACTTTTTCTTCTCCCATGCCTATACAATGCAATACGGCGAACCGTTTACACATTCTGGTTTTCTGTCTACATATACGGTTAACGACAACATTAGCATAAGTGCCGGGGTTGTCAGCGGATGGGATGCTTTGTTTGATACTCCTGCAAATTTTCTGGGTGGTGCGTCTTATACCACAGATGATGGCAATACATCGCTTTATGTTTCATTGATTACCGGCGATGCTACGAATGCAAACAAGCATAACCGTACCATGTACAGTGTTGTTTTAACCCATGATTTTCTGGAAAACTTCCATTATGTGTTACAGCATGATTTCGGTATTGAACAGAGAATCAATGCAACCGGTGGCGCCGCGCGCTGGTATGGTATCAACCAGTATTTGACTTATGATATTACAGATACACTGGGCGCTGGTATGCGTTTCGAATGGTTCCGTGATGAGCATGGTGTTCGTGTTGGCTTTGGCAGCAACAGCTACTATGCGATTACTGGCGGTGTAAATTGGACTCCACTGTCCTGGTTAAAACTGCGTCCGGAAATTCGTTATGACTGGGCGACTGCAGGAAATGCTTACGATGGTGGTCGATTGGGTGATCAGTTGCTTCTATCTATGGATGCGATTATCCAATTCTAAAGATAATCAAAATCAACCAAAAAACCGCGCACGGAAGCGCGGTTTTTTATTGCCTCCGATTTTTAGCTGGCCAATAGCGGAGAAAGAGACCGGAGTTTGTATTTACTGAGAGTGACCCGAAACCGGTAATATTCAGGATGGTTTTGAATTCTATCCGGCGGCCCTGTGGATAATTGGCTGTCAAAAGGCATCGCTCAGAAATTGCCACCATCCAGATTTTATTCCTTCAGGATGCAGGCTAAGAACGCAAAGCCGAGAATACCTGTAGTTCCTTGTTATCGGAAAACACTTTGTTACCGATATGAAGGCCAAGTGCCCGGTAAGCTTCAAATTGTGTTTCATCAAAGAACTGATCGATCGTGGATTCGTGCGGAAATGCCGGGTTTCTTGATTTATATTCGCGAATATATTCGTTTTCATCGGCGGATAGGGAGGATTTGATATAGAGCAAGTGTCCAATTTCATTTTCTCCGTAGCGGATTGTACCAATGGCCCAGTTTTTCTGACTGATTCCGCGCTGGTTTTTTCTAACCGGGTCTAGATCTATGTCGATGACAATTCCCATATCAATACGCGCATAAAGTATTAATTTGACCAATCCATTGAAACCCATATCAGGATCAGCCTCACCATCCACAGAAATTATAAATTTACATCGGCGCCTGAGTAGTTCATACATGCCGAGGTTTTCCAGATGACCCCCATCAGAAATATTCACAAATTCGTCTGTATCGTTGAGACGGCTTAAAGATTCGCGCAATAAATACCGAGCTCCAACACCAAAACGCAGTAAAAAATCTTTAGTGGTGGAATTTTCGTTAACTGCTCGGGGGTTGGGTAACCAATAGCCCAACCTTATGTTTAACATCGTTAGCAGAAAGACCAATTGTTTGATAGTTGTGGTGCCCATATTCGGCGCGGCAGCGGCACCTGAAATAGCCATTGCAGTGCCCAGATTCAGATGGCTGTCCAGTGCTTCCATGTTTTTGGTGTTGGTGAACCCGGTGCGTAGCGATCCTGTGAAGAATTTACTAAAAATAAAAAAATCCGCTTTTCGTCCACGAAGTTCCGGGTCTTTACTTCCATGTAAGTTCAATGCCACATTGATTAAATGATAGGGTGCAGTCGTTTGATCTTTGTTTAGCTCATGTAATTTCAGATCATCATTAAATTGAAATTCACGATTTTTATTGAATCCAAAAATAAATGCGCGACTGAGACGGTCTCTATAAAAACTATGTATCGATGTGCCGTTGACTTCGACCAGAATTCGATATAGCAACAACATAAAAAACAGTGCAATAAATTCTGGATCAATTGTTTCGTCCCAGAGTCGTAACCAGGATTGTTTCCACTGTATGGCAAGGGTGTTTTCTTTATTCTCTATACCCAATTCAAATTCTTCCCGAATTTGCCATGTCTGGTCAGAATTATTGTGCTTCACGCGTACTATCGACGGCTCTTTATTAAAAATGATGCCAGATGAAATCAGAATCTGCTGCAGTTCAATCAGGTGTTCCAGGTCGATAGGTTTATCAAGGACTTTCGATAATTCTGTTTCAACTTGTTTTGTCAGGGGCAGGTAAGTGTTTGCAATGACCCCATTATCTCGGCTGACCAGGATATGTTGGGTTTCACCGTCAGTGATGGACCATTGACTGGGGATCTTGAAAGCTGGTGACCGCTTTTGAATGTTCGCGAAAGCTTCCGACATCAGAGTTCTATTATAGGCAGGAAAAAGTGCGCCGCCGGTTCCGACGGTAAGGGTTTCGAATAAATTGTAATTCGCGATTTCCGAAAGAACAATGCCGTAAATTTTGATACTCCTGGAGCTCGCACTTTCGACAAACCAGTTGGATAACCATGAAGCCATGTCTTTATCGAGATCAGGGTTCCCACTGTCTAAAATTCCATCAGAGGCTAATATAATTATTTTTTCAGTCCCAGGTCGACTTGATTGGATCAATTTATTTAGCGCGACAAACAGACTGGATGCTTCATTGGTTTTCTTGCTGGAAAAATTGACTTGTTTAATAATTCGAGTTAATTCCTTAGCATCGCGTCCAACGTGGATAAAATTTGAGGCCTTACGGATTCTGTCGTCAAAAACAATGACTGCAACTCGCGTATTACTGTATATCGGTCGCGATAATATTTCGTCAACACTGGTGCGTAATGCTGATCGTGCTTCTTGCCTGACTTTTCCATAGGGTAATGAATTATCAATCAGTAAGACAATATCTTTGGGGAGGGGGGCTTGGGTTATTTCAATGCCTGCATCCGGTGAGAGAACAATGTGGTGGCGCCGGAGAATGTCCATGATACTGGGTGTCATCCAGCCGCCAGCAGCTTCTTGCAATGCTTGCAAGAGAACAGAAGACCGAATTTGTCGAGTGATATGCACATATTTGCCAGGATTATCAGCAAATGCCTCAAGGCTGAGGCGGTAGCGATATTCTCCTTCCAGGTTCCAGCCCGGAAGCTCAGGTGACGGAACGATTGAAACCTCCTTGGGTAGTTGCACATCTTTGTGTTCCAGTTGGACTCTTAAACGATCAGAGATTTGACCATTGACTAAATCATGTCGGTAGTCGTTGCTGATTTTCGGTGAGTCAACTTCCAGAACGACTAACATCAAATAGAGTGCGGCCAAAATAACCGGCCCTATAAGTCCTGCTGTGTATAGAATAAGTTTTCCTGTTATTCCGGAGAGCTTTTTTGATGCCGATCCAACGCGCGTGTAGAGGAATAATATTCCTAACATTGCCAGCCAAATCCAGATATCAGCGGTATCGAAAGGATGGTTAAGAAAATCTTTAATATGGGCATTAAATTCACTGTAAGATGTATTTACTGCCTGGTTTATCAAGATGGCAATGGGTGTCAGAAACATCAGGGTTAATGATAAAAACCATACCAGAGTGAACCAAAATTCACCTCTATCGCGATTTTTCCAGCTAATTTTTCCACGAGAAAGACGATAAAGGATCGGATATCCCAATACCATGAGTAGAAACAGGCCGAATATTGTAGATACGAGGGTTGAATAGGCCAGTTCAAAATACTGCGACATTAGTTCGTAAAATACTTCTGTTAAAAGGACCGCGATAATGACCCAAAAGAAAAAAAGCAGAAAATTGCTGATCATTCCACGCAGTACCAACGCAGGTATTCGTAATTTGTCGAAAATATTTGTAGGTGCCAGATAATTGCTGCTATTGCGTAAGTGGCTAACCGCCTGGGTTTCGTCTCGACCCAGTGTTTCTCGAAATGGAAAATTTTCACCCTCAGGTTTGGTTTCAGGACTATTCAATACCGAACTGAGACAGGAGCCGATGTAGCCTCCACCGGATACGGTAGACAGATAATCTACTGATTTTAAGAGTCTGTGTTTTGATAGTGCCTGTATGACTCCCAGGCTAAAGGTCGCTGAGCGGATACCTCCCCCGGATAAGCATAATCCCACCAGGTTATTCGACGCAGCAGGATTTTGGTTCACGCTTACAGCAGGCTGTCCGACTTTGGCTCTTCGTCGGTTGATTTCTTCAAGTTCTAAAGGAAATACCTGCTGTTCAAACTGCTTTTTTCCTTGTTTGTGCCCCATACCTAGTGTTCCCCTCAGTTTCGAACTTTTTTGTAATTAAGCTTAGATTCAAACGACAGGCTAAATGAAAACGTTGTAGCTGATCAACAACAGTGCTGTCAAAATCATCGGCCAGTAAAAGATTTTTGCGAATAATCCTTCCCTGTAGTGCATCAATTGTCCCGGTTTTGAAGATGTGACCAGAAATGCTGAAACAGAAACCCATAGAATAGCGATATACATGACCAAATAAAAATATTCGAGATAAATTATGTTGGGCAAAGCGAACTCTTTTCGCAACTGTATATGAGCAACCAGAACGATGAAGAATAAACCTGCGGTGGTAGTAACCACAGAGAATGCATCAGCACCAAACAATCCTGCTTTTTCCTTGTCGTTGGTAATTGTCAATAGTATCGCAAATAGCATGATGGAAACGACAATCAACGGTACAAGATTAGTTACGAACGCATCTATGAAGGTCCGTTCCAGACGAACTGTGTAGTGCAGTTCTGGAAAATTATCCCTATAGGTGCTCTGTGGGAATCCGAATGAAGCATTATAATTATGCTTTACATACTGAAATCCACTTGCCTGTAAGCTCCATCCTGACAGTACTATAGATTCCTCAATTCCGGGTGTGAGTTCTGCTGCGGATGTGACGTAAGAGGACAAGTCCGGTACCAAAATGACATTCTCCTCAAAATTTCCATGCCACATTCTTATCCAGACATCTTTCTTGTCCAATGGATATCGACTGTAATCAAAAGGTTGTCGAAACACTGTCTCAAAATACCAGCCGGTTAATATTTGATTTGCGATCTTTTTAGTATAGATTTTGGACATGCTACTCCCGGCAACAGCTTCTGGAAATAGGATTCCTGGAGTTATTTCGGTTATGGGTGTTTTTTGCCAGACATAACCCGTAATAAATACATTATTGGATGAACGAAACTCGATGGATTGTATAAATGCCCCTGTCGGAATGCGGAGAGCTTCCTGATTATTCGGAAATTTGTGCACCGAATGTTTTTTGGTGATTTCGTTGAGTTCCTGGATGTTGGTGATCGTAGCTAAACTTTGCGCTGCGTCAAATTGAAAGAAATAATGACCCATGAATACCAGTGAGGTGACTAAGGTGAAAGAGAATGCTAACGAAGTGAGCCAGGCAGTATCGATTCCACGTCGGGAACGAATTTTCATGCCCATATAAAGGCACAACAGCAAAACTGAAATGGTTATCAATACCAGTGCTCTAGCTTTATGTAGATGGCTGATCTTTAGGCTGTCGACAATCAGGTCGTCTTCTATGTTAACCGATATCAAGGTCCACTCGGACTCGGTAATTGGTGTGTACACAACCCAGGCTGATTTATTTGTAATGGGATCTGTCATCGTCGCTATTCCCTGCGATCGTTGATTGAGAGACTGGTTAATTTTATTAAAAAATTTGGTTTCGTCAGAGCTAAATTCAGCCTCGTCGAGACCTAGGTTTTCCCGGACGTAGCGATGAATCGGATGGTAAATAAATTTTCTTTTTGCTGAGAGAATAAACGTGTAGCCATTTTCTCCCAGATCCATCTTATTTAAATGTCTGCGGATTCCATTTAAGGATATGTTTGCTCGAGCAACACCAGCCTGTGAAATGCCATTTAAAGTGTTTTTGAACGGTTTGGCATATCCAACCACCATCGCTTGAGTGGTTTGACCGTAGTAAGGTTCAAACCAATTGGATTCGGAACCAATGGTCGTTTTGTACCAGTCCTTACTGGTGTAATCGTAGTCCAGTTCGAAATGTTTGAGTTGATCATCAATAACACCGTAATGAGGCGATTTTCGGCGCATCGTTTGTGTGGGATTAAATGCAAGACCCACCTCGAAAAGTGCGTTATTTTGACGCATGAGAGACTCAAAGCTCAAATGCATTGAGGCCTTTGAAAAAATTGACTTCTCGGCTTGTGATGCCAGTTTATCAACGAGTGGTGGAATTTGGGCTAAATAATGAGAAAGTTGGTCTGCAGTTTCTGTTGCTTTGGAGGCAACGCGACGCTGGGTAATTTTTGTTGTCTGATTTTCGTTTTCAAATAGATGGTATAGCTCAAAGACAGCGCTTGCGGTGACAATAACAAATAAAATGAGAACGATTGGTAGGCACCGTTTATAGATTGTACTGACATACAAATCATCTTCGATGTTTGGTTTGCGTTTGCTATCCAAAGTATCAATATTAGTGTCAGCGGAGTCTCCCATTTTCCATATTCCCCTGCGCCCATTCACGGCTAAACGGTTCCCAATAAAAAGGCAATATAATACAATATAATACAATT
>CAZGQY010000095.1:0-15808 GCA_964528035.1 uncultured Methylococcaceae bacterium
ACCTCGCTCAGTGTTTGTTTTTATTTATAATGGACGGAACAGCCGCTAATCAGGTTTCGTGGTTCAGCCAACCCCAAAGTCAGCTCACTGACCCATCCAATTCGTTGCACATAATCATCTTTCCTCCCCTTTTCAGAAGGGAGATGAGTGGTCTATTATATGGAGAACACTGGCCTGCTTTGTAGGGTTCTAGCGCATTCAGAATAGTCGGGAGGTCATTTCCCAATCGCCGTTGATACACCTTCTAATCCTCCTCATCCAGTAGAACAATCACACTGTTGTTGGAATGTAAGTCGATACCGCCGTATAGTTTCATTTCCGATTCCTCTTGCAAATGTAGGTTTAATGTCGTTCAACATCGAACGCTACACTTTGCCTGAGGAATCGGCTAGATGATTATCAGTTCTCTTATTGTGGCATCGATATGCTTTGTAAATTTGACAGGGGGTAAAACCAGGCCGCATGGAAGACAAGAACGCGCCGTATCCCACCGAATCGAAAGGTGAGATAAAGCAGATTGAAACTTTAGGAGAACTGACCCCGTATTCGGACCCCGTATTCGTCGATCAGCAAGAAAAACCTTCGTTTTCCGGACAATCGGGGAAGTTGGACTCCGCCCCCAAACTGCCATTTAATGTAAATTGCGAATGGCTGCAAATGCTCAGGAGCTGCCATTCAAGTTACACCCGAAGTTATCTGGATCCGTTTGTCTTGTGAGAATAACATGTTATCCCGTTTAGAAAAATGAGGATTTATAGATGGTCTTTGCCCGCTGAGCCTAATGAAAGGTAAGATAGCCTGATCTGGATAATCATTTGTTAAACTAGTTCCAGAATGCATGCAGTCGACAGACCGCTCAGGGTCGAATGTTGCCGGTCAGGATTCTTTTTCACGATTGTCCGCAGTTATTCCTAACCTGCCGGTCGTTAGTTTTCAACGAATGGCAGAAGTTGGCAAAGCCGACTGTCATTTATAAAAGGCTTATTGCCAGCTAATGTGAGGAGAAGTGAGCACCCGGAATGCAGAGGAAATTAGAGAGGCTGTAATAAATAAAATGGGGTAGACGGTTAGCGCCACCAACTACTACCTGTTGTGTTTTTTCCACTGATAACCATAAGTTATATCTGCATCAGTGCCAGGTTTAGTAGCAACATCCCTATATATAGGGGTAAGTGGCGCTAACCGTCTACCCCCTTAAATAAATTGAAAAAAAATGGCCAGCTACAAACTGAATGAAGAAGCTGAAGACGATGTAAGCAGGCTCTATGAATATGGCATTCTTAATTTCGGGTTAGATAAAGCAGACCGCTATTATGATGGGCTTATTGATCATTTGCGGCGAATCGTAACAAATCAAGATCAAATAGCCCCACCTTCGGCCTCAGTTTCCATCAAACTATGATAAGGCTGGTATTCAAAGGAACCTTTGCGCATATTGAAAAACACAAGTTCGGGTAGGCTAACCAAAAAGCCTTTAATACCTTTCAATAAGTTGTTTCCATAATCGGCAGGTAACGTCAATATTCCCAGCGTGCTTTGAGCGAGCCCCGACACAGCGTTAACCGCCCCAAATATCGGGCGAAGATAAATCAAATCGTCGGTAAAGAATACAAAAAACGAATCATTCGAATTAACTTTGTAGATTGTTGAACTGATTACATTTGATTCTCTCAGGTATACCCAAACAGGCGAGCCGGTTTGATACATTGCTTGCAGGCGTTTTTTTCTATAGGAGATCAAGATTTTTTTTTGTCCATGCCTGTATTCGTTGTTGATATCCTGAGCGGAAACAAACGGTATGATATTTAAAAAATCTGATTCCACATATCCTCCAAGTTTACTGATAGATTCCGATTTAGTCTGATTCTTCGTGACCAGTATTTCAGGTGTTTTTTTAAAATCATTGTTATCGGTCGTTCTGGACGGGTTCAAAAATGCCTGGTTGATATTTGAAAAAATCTCAGTGACACAGTTGCGGCTAAAAAGATCGTATCGATAATCCGTATACAGGCGTTCCAATAACATTGATTGGAACGCTTGTGCGTGACGTAAACCGGCGTTCAATTCCTTCTGATTGAGCTTAGGTAAAGCGATAGTGTTAACTGTACGTTCTTTCAAAGGCGCCAGGTTTCCTGAATGTTGACGCAATGGTTTTTCATTCTCAAGACTGTGAAACAGTTCCACCGTTTGGTTAGCATTCGACTCAAGATCAGCATAAAAGCGCTCGTTTATAGTCTTTGCCGAAAATATACGTTTTTTCGCCTTCTGGAATTCAATTTGTGATTCACGCGCCAAGGTTTCAAATACCTCGCGGTGTTGTTCAATTGTTTCTTTGCCAATATATTCAGGCTGATTCGCATAGGTATCCAAAAATACGAGTCGACGGTATTTTATTGATTTGTCAATGGCGATCAAACGAGCGACACCCACTAAAAATGCGTATCCCCAATCTGGCCGGTTTGAATTAACCAGATCGACTAAATTATCGTTTAATTTGTTTTGGTATTGACGCAGATCGCGCAATTCTGATCCATTGAGTCGAAAATTTTCAGTATCAGATGAGAATAACGCATCTTCCGATAATTGAGGACTGTTCTTTAGTGTTTCTAGTGCAACAATAATTTCTGCCAAATCATTATAGCGCCTGGAAAATGAATAAGGGATCTTGTGGAATGTCCGGTTGAGCAAGGAGACTGTATCGGTATCCCATTGGCTTAGTTTTAACTGAGCGACCGAGTTGTGGTATTTTTCCAGTTTTTGGTGAATGAATTGTCTACCGAATCGGTTCTCAATGCGGCGATACAGAGCGTTAATTATGTAAGGTTTTTGAGGCGTTTTAAATCGAACCGATTTTGCTGCTCGACGATCATCATTTGTTAAAAAAAGTCCGGCACCTTTTATATTTAAGCTGAGTTGTGGGATGAGCGATTTATTGTCATCGGTTGGCAGGTTCAATAATTGTTGGATTAATTTGATATCGTTATCGGAAGCATCCATGTTTTGAAAAAGTTGAGTTTGTGCCTGATATCCAGAATTAAAATGGTCGCGCAATAAATGGTAAGTTTCCTTGTTGACCGGAACCCGCCGCACTTGAATAGACCGGTTCGCTAAAAATCGGTATTTATACTCGAAATCGGTTGAGTTATCGCGTACAGCACGTAATAAACCATTGTCATAATATTGAAAATGGTAAGTTTCGTCCGCGAAGCGAATTGCTGCGTGACCACCGCTGGAATCGCCTTCGCCCGCATCGATATATAAATAATCAAAGCTATACGGCGTAGATGCGGAACTGAGCCCCACAAATCCACAGCACAACAAAAATAATGCGGAATAAGGGAATCCCATTAACCTGGTTTTTAGCCGAATACGTCGGCAATTACACTTGTTTGAGTCAGTCTTTGAAATGGAATTCCTAGTCTCTGGAATCGTAACCCTTTTGAATATCCTGCATTTTACTATATTCCCCAGCCGCCATATTCTTTTTGAAGGTTTCGTATGTAATACCGCTTAGATTGGCTTTCTTCAAGCCTTTGCCAATGGCTTCGTAGGTAGATGGCTGCACTTCCCAGTTAGTGATGCCGTGTTTAGCAGCGATTTCGCCCAGCCCGTGCTGAAATCTTGAGTAGTCTGCCGTAGATGATCTTACGTAGGCAGAGGTATAGTCGGTCACATCCTGCTGGTACTGTTTATCTTTGCTCGACGACGAGCTCGCACTGCTGGAAGTAAACGGACTGGAGATAATTTTTGAAGAACTCTCCGAACTCGCAGAAAAAGAACAAGCAAGGAAGGTATTGAGCATAAGGAAAGTGATAGTTAGTTTGAAGCTTAGCCGTAAAGCAGAATCGAGCATATCAATAAAATCCTTTGAATGTTGAATATGTTTAGACAATAACTCGTTCCTGTCTTAGGTTCAAGATCTATAGGAATGGAGAAAAATGAATATTTTTAACCCAACTCAAAATAATGTACCCACACGCTGCCACTTTCATCCCATTGCATTCCAGGGTGCATTTTTAGAATCAAACAACGATAGTCATCCAGGCTGGTGTAGCCCTCAGCGTGTGCATCATCTTCGGTCATTTCAGACAAATTCTGGCGTTTCAAATCGGTTAGGTTTAATTTGACACCGTCCAAATGGAAAGATTCACCTGGATATGCATAGACACCATTTCGTCGTTGTTGAGTTTTAATTCCAGCCTTGGCAGCCGCAACTAATCGGGGTTGACGAATTAACCTATCTATCGAACAGGTTTTGTCCGGTAAGCTACCGGCAGCACTATCCTCTGACATTACACATTTTCTCCTTTATGCTATAGCATTCCATAGGAGGCTGTCTGAGAATAGAGAGCCTACTGAGTAAATAGTGGATTACGGCCCATTATCCCGATAAAAACCGTGAAAGATAGGAAATTAGTTTCTTTAATAATCGGAAAAATGGCCGCAAAATCACTATTTCTCTCGACGACTGGCCTCCTGGTGGCTGATTCAAGCGAGTCCAACAACGCAGGTGGCCGCTTAACGACTGATATACCTATCAATACAGTCTGGTCGGAGTACTAGTTATAAAAGCCGTTTTCGTTATTGCAGCAATTGGGCTGATAGTATAGAAATAATTAATTTATTCAACTATTCGCGAAAATGCAGCCACGAAATGCAGGATTGACGTTTATTGGTAGTGGACCCTGATTAATGATGCATAAAAAATCTGAAAATATCCGACATCAAACCGAGGATCTACTTAAAGTTCTGGAAATCTCCAGACATTTGGCGATGACCACGGATTTACAATCATTGATCAATGAAATTGAACACGCTGCAAAAAGAGTACTGAATTGTGAGCGTGCGACTGTGTTTGTTCATGATAATGCGACAAATGAACTATTCAGTTTTGTAAAGGCAAGGCAAGAAGGGATTCGAATACCTGCGGATCAGGGAATCGCTGGTGCAAGTTTTCAAAATCGAATTTTACTGAATATTAATGATGCGTATAAGGATTCTCGTTTTAATCGTTTAATCGATAAGGAAACCCAGTTTAAAACCCGTAATTTATTGGCTTGTCCTTTGTTTGTATCGAAAGACCAGGTATTGGGTGTTCTCGAAGTTTTGAATAAATCTGAGCGTAACTTTGATACTGGCGACGAAATCCTGTTGCAGACTTTTGCTGCTCAAGCTGCCATCTCCATTCATCGTCAATTTTTAATGGAAGAATATGGCGAAAAGAAGCGCTTGCAAAGTGAGCTTGAAACAGCCAGGCACATTCAACAGGGGCTGTTACCGAAACATGCGCCCACTATTGAAGGATATGATATTTCAGGTTGGAGTAAAGCTGCCGAAGAAACCAGCGGCGATTATTATGATTTTCAAGCATTGGAAAATGACGAGCTACTTTTGGTTATTGCGGATGTATCCGGTCATGGCATCGGCCCGGCATTGCTCGCCGCTCAGTGTGCAGCGCTGCATAGAGCAATATTTTCTTTGGCTTTACAGACACAGCAAAATTTAAATCATATTAACAGGCTGCTTTGTAGAGATATTCCAAATGATCGTTTTGTTACTGCATTTTTTGGAGTTCTGCAGACAACAACTGATGTGTTCCGTTATATATCTGCTGGTCACGGGCCGGTATTAATATATCGTGCTGCTGATAAAAGTATAGAAACACTAGCTGTTCAGGGCTTACCGCTCGGCATATTATCCGATTCGGACTATAGCCTATGGAATTCATTCAAATTTATGTCCGGAGATATTCTGGTCGGTTTAACCGACGGGTTTGTCGAATCGGAAAACATGAATGGTGATTGTTTCGGATTACAACGAGTACTCGATGTGATTCTCGACACCTCACATCTTCCCACTGAATCGTTAATCTCCCACCTGTATCAATCATTGTTGAAATTTGTTGGCAATGTTGCACCAAGTGATGACCTGACGGCTGTCGTGGTCAAAAAACGGTGATTACCAGGATGATTTGATGGGTGGATTATGTAGAAAAGTAGAGACTTTCTACTAGAAGCGCGAGTCGAGCGATATAGCGCAGATGGCCACTTATCGGCGGACATAGCCTAATACAATCTGGACAGAATACTAAGGTTGTTGATTAAAAAAAGCCTCTATTAAAGTAACAGAGGCAATTAAGTCGAGGAGGTCTTATTATTATTAGTATTTCTTTGTTCCGTCCCTGGAACAAATTCATTTGATTGTGGCTGATAATTCAGCATTAATCTCAGGCTGCCTTAGCGTTTGCCAAAGGGTTTAATTTACTTGCGCTCTTAGCAGTCTCTTCTACCCAACCGAATAATTCGTCACGATTTTTTGTGGCTAATTCAACGCTGCTTTGCGTGAAACCAATCATTTCTTTGGCTGTTTCCTTGGCTAGATCTTTTTGAGCGTTCAGGTAGTTACTGGCGTTGTCAAAATCCCTTGCTAATTCAACTTGCTTAAGGCTCGAGCGAACCGCGATATTGGCAAATTCGGTTTGGCCCTTAACAATACTGTCGTAAGCGCGTAAATTAATTTCGCTAAGCTGCTTCAAAGAGGATGTCAGGAATTCATTTGTATCAATAACTGTTTCTTGGGTGGTTTTCATAGCAGTTTCTCCATGATGAATTAAAATTTGTGCACCGCACAACGATGCTGCACCGCACAATACTAGGTTTTGTTGAGCCTGTCAATTTTTTTTATAAAGTGGTTGCTAAATTTGAACTTGAAAATTGGCAAGGTGTCCGAGCATGGAAAGCGCGTGAAAAAAAGCAGGTTTAATGACCTTGTTGTGGCCTATTTATATTAAACTGAACGACATATTCCTGGATATTCAAATTTTCTGATGGTCACTCATCACAATTCAGACAAAAACTTTTAATATAGAAATATGGTACCGCTTTGATTGATAATCAGCCTCAAGTTTTCGAAAAACAACGTGGCCACAATTTGCTAGGAATTGCAGCCATTATTTTTTACTGTGTTGTTTATCCGATTCAGGCCAAAGATATTCTACCGGTTGGGGAATTTTCCAGGAGTAGCCTTGCAGGGTGGAATACTAAGATCTTTCAAAATGAAACTTTTTACCGCTTTGAAAACCAGTCCGGAATAAACAGGCTGTGCGCAGAAAGTGACAAATCGGCCTCAGGCTTGACGAAGAGGGTCGCGATTAATCTTAATCAAACGCCTTATTTGAATTGGTCGTGGCGCGTTGACACAGTATTTGATCGAAGCGATGAAAAGACAAAGCAGGGTGATGATTTTCCGGCTAGAGTTTATGTCGTGATCGATGGTGGGTTTTTTCGGCGTAACCAAGCCTTAGTCTATGTCTGGGCGGGTCGGGCATTGCTGGACAGTGTCTGGGCGAGCCCATTTGCTGGAGACAGTGTTAAACAAATCGCCGTCCGCTCAGGAAAAATATTAGTCGGAAAATGGCATCAGGAAAAGCGAAATGTGCGCACCGATCTTGAAAAAGCCTTCGGAAAACGGCTGAGCCGAATCGATGCTGTTGCCCTGATGACGGACACTGATAACGCGGGTGGGCATGCTACAGCTTGTTACGGGGATATCTGGTTTTCGGCCGGGTGATGAATTTGCTTCATTCTTGTCTTGAGGCATTGGGGTGTGCGGTCGGACAAGATAGATACCTGGCTGAAGGAAGTGTTAATATGGTATTTTATCCTTTTGTTTTTCTTTGGTTATTTTGTCTTTAAACATAGCAGTTATACAAGGAGCTAATATGCGTAACAAACAATATTCATACATTTTTCTATTTTTTATCGGGAGTCTACTGTTATTCAGCAGTTATGGGTATGCCGATGCTCCGATTACCAGCAAGATTGATGGCTTGACTACCGATCAACGTAAGCAAATTAAGGATATTCAGAAAGAAGCTCGGGATGCAATGAGAAAGCCTCGTGGAGATCTACATCGTGAACAACGTGCGTTGCGTCGTGCCAAAACTGCCAGTGATAGTGCCGCAATAACCGAACAGGAGAAGAAAATTCCACCACTGCAGGCAGCCATGAAACGAATTCATGATGAAGAAGAACAAAAAATTCGTAAGGTCCTATCGCCCGAGCAAACGAGTCAATACGAGCAGTGGCTCAACGAACGCGATGCGATGGTTGGTAGTTCACGTGATGTGAAGGATTATAATAATTAGCTGAAATTCAAAATCGATAACTGGCGATATCTGCGGTCAAAATGTAAGGGTCAGTGTAAAGAGGTAAGAAAGTAAGGGGTCAATCCTATTTATCCATATCTATTTAGACTCATCGCGTTACCCAAATCAGACCGTCCTTTACTGTATAAGGTAGTCACTCTTTTCTCAATCTACCTACATTGAAAACAACAACATTTTACCGTGCGGATATCGGGATTCGCTGGTTACGAGCAAATACAATGGTAGCGCATCTATACTGCACTCTAACTTTTCCTAATTCCAGATGTGGAAGTCTGAAAGCCGAGGAGTGACGCGGATTAATGCAACAAACGCAACTTAAACCGTCGTACCGCAAACGCTGTCGATATTAAAAAGAAACCTACCGGTACTGTCAGGTGCGCTACGTCTGAAATGTGAAATTGTCCAAATATTAATGGCCTGATGACTTGCACCAAGTGTTGTAACGGTAGAAAGGCAGTGGCAATTTGTACGTTATACGGTAAAGAAGATAAGGGAAAAAACACGCCACTGAGTAACACCATTGGTGTGATAAACAGAGTCATGTAATATAGGAAGAATTCATAGCTGCTGGAATATGATGTTACTACCAGGGCCATGCTACCAAAGCAAATTCCTCCTATAAATCCAATGGGTATGACCAGTGTAGCGGCCCAAGAGTTTACAAGGCCCAGAATTGATACGACTAGAAGAATCATTGTTACACTGATGGCGCTCTTGGTGCCGATCCATAAGATTTCGCCAAAAACGATATCGGACACTGATAGGGGGGCGGAAAGTATACTTTCCCAGGTTCGTTGGGTTTCCATCCGCGTATAGGCCAAATAGAGACCTTCGAATGTCGCAGTATTCATAGCGTTGGTTGCGATAATTCCCGAACTTAGGAAGGCTACGTACGTCATGCCATTTACCTCGCCAACTAGCCTGCCAAGACCGTAGCCGAACGCCAGTAAATATAAAACGGGATCAGAAAAACTGCCTAATAGCGAACGAGCCGAGGTTTTACACCATACAGTACTGTTTCTTCTCCAAACGGAGATTACTCTTTGCCATCTGGAACTCATTTATAAGTCTCGCAGCTCACGTCCGGTGAGTTTAAGAAACACATCTTCGAGATTTGCCTGGCGATACAAATATCGAAACGATGTTGAGCAATCAAGTGATTCGACCAAAAATTGAAGATTTGATCCATAAAAAAATACGGTTTCTCCTATCTGCTCTATTCGAACTTGGTTAGGCAAATCAAGCGAATTTAACCAATTTGCCACACCGAAACCGTGGACTTCAAGTACATGCTGTTCAATCTGTTCACAAATCAATTTTTGTGGAGTCTGATCCGCCAGGATTTGTCCCTGATCCATTATCACGATGCGATCACATAATCGTTCTGCCTCTTCCATATAGTGAGTGGTCAGAATCAATGTGATTCCGGTTTGGTGAAGTTGTCTAAGCTGTTCCCAGACAGTATGGCGAACCTGTGGATCCAGCCCGGTTGTGGGTTCATCGAGGATCAGTAGTTTAGGGGAATTTATTAAAGCTCTGGCAATCGTTAAGCGCCGTTTCATGCCGCCTGACAGTTCGTTTACGCGACAATCCGCTCGATCGGACAACAACGCAAAATCAAGAAGTTCTGGTATACGATGCTTTAAGTCGTTGGGTCGCAATCCAAAATAACGGCCATAAAGAAATAAGTTTTCAGCTACATTCAGATCCGGATCAAGATTATCTGTTTGTGGAACGATGCCGACCAAGGCTCTCATTTCACGACCACATTCCGGGACAGGATAGCCGAGAACATGGAGTTGTCCGCTGCTGGGGTACAAATTACCTGTCAACATTCGCAACGTGCTTGTTTTTCCAGCCCCATTAGGCCCAAGTATTCCGCAGAATTCTCCACGACGAATCTGTAATGAAATATCATTTACTACAGGCTGTCCACCATATTCTTTTCGTAGGCAATGGGCCGCGACTATATTCAGATTATCGTATTTAGGAGTCTGAATATTATGACTGTTCGGTGGGTGATTATTCTGTATTTCGGGTGTCGGCACGGTGTTTTGCAGCAATAAATTCGCGGTGTGGTACATACAGAAGATCCGCTATTTTTCTTACTATATGATCTTCATATTTGTCCAGTACCCCATCGGAAAATGCAACTTTCCAGAAGTTCTCAACGATTTTTACTTTTTGCGCCAGGTCAAAATGTTTGTTTATTAATGACGTAAATTGAAAATAATCTGCAGCTTTATCCATTTCCTGCTCTGCAAGCCGAATCAGGTCTTCTGCATCATTGATTGTTAAATCGAAACTTTCGCACAAAGCGTTTCGAATCGCCTCGTTTTCATCGCTGCTGACTTCGAAATCCGCATGCATAATTTCAACCAGCAGTGCGGCAGTCGCTATTTGTAGAGAGTGGTCCAGGTTCGATACAGAATCATCCGTATTAGCGGCAATATTGCGCTCAAAAAACTTTTTGATTGAATCTAAGATCATACTGCTACTTTAACATGTCTTGTACCTGCAGGTTGTCAATTGTCGAACAATATTTCCGGGGGTTTTTATCGAAGTAGATCAATTGGACTGCTTCATAATTGATAATAATTCTTCATCAGAAATTCATAAATTATACAAGTTCCTTCATAGTTCAGCGGATACAGTAACACCCAGATCGGATACAGTCGTTCCTGAATTTAAAACTGGGTGAATTTTCAAACCAGAGTAATTTTTTAAAGAGGCTAATTATATGAAACTGATTAACAGGTCAATTGTGCTTAGTTCAGTGATTGCTATTGGAGTCTTCGGGTGTCAGCAATCGAGTGATTCAGGCGGTGATTTACACAGTAATCTGGAAAATCCGTCATACAATTCAACGGATAAGATACCAGTCGATAAAAAACCAGCTAAAGAGAGCGTACCTACAAATTCTGAAAAACAATCTTTAAGTGAGGTTGAATTTGTGGAGCAACAAACTGATTTCGAAACGGATAATGTAACAGAATACAGCGATACAGAAATCAATGTGGATGGCGAAGTAACGGTAAGTTTTGATTCGGGTTTATTGACAGTTTTTGCAAGCAATGCAGAATTGACAGACGTTTTGGCGAAAATATCGAATAAGGCCGGAATCTCAATAGATTCAATGTCTGTGGATTCAGAGCAGCTGATTAATCTGTCGCTGAACAGTACTATTGATGCAGTGTTGCAGGAACTACTGACAGGTTATGACTATTTTTTCCTTTATGGAGGGCATAAAGGTGCCTTGCAGGCGGTATGGATTTATCCGAAGGGAGTTGGAAAATCGATCGATATAAGTAGTTTCGATCGTATGTCTGGAGAAGCCAGCGAAGACGATCTCTATTCTTCGGATCCAGTAGAGCGGGCTCTGGCGTTGCAGAACTACGAATTTACTACTTCAAAAGATTCACAGCAACATATCATCATGGCATTAGAAGATGAGGATCCTGACGTTCGAGCTAGCGCGATTATGTCTGCCCAGGAGAACCAAATTGATCTGTCTGTTGCAACCCTAAAGGAGATGGTTGAAACAGATACTTCGGCGAGTGTGCGTTCTGCGGCTCTTGATGCTTTGACCCTGAATGAAAATTTATCGGAAGCGACAATGACTGAAGTTGCGGAAATTGCTTTAGATGATGCTGACGAAAGTGTTCGGGAAGAGGCCGAAGCGATATTGGAAGGCTTAACGGAAACACAGAATTCGGGAGAAAACTCTGAAGAGTTGCAACTATTGGAGGATGAAGAGCCCGTCTAAAAATTATGGAAGATTCAAACGGCGAGAGCTGTTTGTTTGCAGGATTGTGCCCATCGTCATTGTGGCAATGGTTTGCACAGTACACGGAAGTTGAAATTTTAAATACGATGTTTATTTATGGAGAAATATCATGAAAATACAAAGGGTTCTGGCGTTAGGAGTTACCATGGGGTTGACTGTATTAGCGGGACAGGCATCTGCGGATGTATCCAGTTATACATCAAATACAAAAAGTCAGTCAGTGGCTGTTGGTGAAACGAAGTGGCTGGATCTGAGTTCGGCAAGAGGTAACCAGATTACAAAACGATGCTATTTTAAAAAGGGCGCGGCAGCTGTCTTTTTTTCAGCCGAAACGGGGCATATATCTGGACCTAATGGTGGCCTGTCAGCTCGGATCAGGATCTTGCAACCGGGTCCTGATTTCTGGATATCACCTGCGAATGGAAGCTTTTTTCTGACTGCGTATGATGGATCCAGGGCCGAGGGCCATGCAGTACACGGAGGGTTTCGAGCAAAACGGACGGGGGTTTATGGCGTACGGGTTCAGGTGAGAAGTACCGGTCAATCAAATTTCTCAATTGATGACCTTTCTCTAATTTGTATGAATTAACAAATCTCCGAAAATGATTTGTTAATAACAACGAAAACCGGATTCGCTAACTGCGAATCCGGTTTTTCTTTGAAGCTAATCTAGATTCAAATCAGGCCTGTCGTCGATAGATCAACCTGTAATCAGAAGGACCAAACATTTTAGGCAAATATACTGTAGGGCTATTAGGTGTTAAAGTTTAGTCAATGATAATCTGAGCGGATATGCGTATCGTTTCTCGCCCATGATTTAAACACTAAAGTGCATTTATGCATGAACACATTTCACAAAAACAAAAGGATTTGATGGTGAATCTTTTAAGCTTGTTTGTATAGACATCTTTTCTAATGAATAGCCGCTATACACAAAATCGCCTGGTGGCACTGGATTGGATGCGTGGGCTGGTAATGGCGCTAATGGTCTTGGATCATGCATCGGCATTCTACAATCCAGGTCGTTTAGTCATGGATTCGGTAGTAACCTACTCTCCGGGTATTTTCTTACCTTTAGATCAATTCTTTACCCGTTGGGTAACACACCTATGTGCGCCAACATTCATATTTTTGGCCGGTACGTCTCTGGCTTTAAGTTGTCGGTACCGCCGAGAAATGGGAGTTGCGGAAAAAACAATTACGATTGATTTATTGATACGCGGTTTAATTATTGCGCTGTTGGATATTGTGTGGCTGTCCTATGTGGGCGGTCATGGATTGGTGCTGCAAGTACTCTATGCAATCGGATTTAGTATGGTGGTAATGGCTTGGCTTCGGCGGTTAGACGTACGCTTACTGTTTCTTGTAGTAATACTTTGGTTTTTATGTGGAGAAGCCATTACACGTGTCTTTTGGCCGCCACTTGAGGGCAATCCATCGGTCTGGGTGGGGTTGGCAATTGCACCGTTATATAGCATTAATCTGACGATAATTTATCCTGTCATTCCTTGGCTTGCGGTCATGATACTGGGGTGGGTGTTTGGATGTTATATCTGTCAGAAACCTGTTTTGAATCAATTACGCCCTTCGCCTGAGAGAATATTGGTCGTTTCTGGTGTGTTGTTTCTCATCGCTTTCGGGGTGATCAGAAGTGCAAATAAATACGGGAATATGCTGCTGTTAAGGGGAAATGACAGTCTAGCTCAATGGTTGCATGTGAGTAAATATCCACCCAGTCTAAGTTATTATTGTTTGGAGTTGGGGATAATTGCGCTGCTCATAGCCCTGTTTCTATGGAGGGCAAAGCAAATTAACCCGTCCAGCAATAACCCGTTTTTAGTTTTCGGACAAACAGCCCTGTTCTTTTATATTTGTCACCTTAGCTTATTGGGCCTACCTGCTTTTTTATTCGATTTTACAGGAAAAGGCAGTCTGATGTGGGCATATTATGCGGCTTTTATTGCTCTGGTATGTTTGTATCCTGTTTGTTTGGTCTATCGTCGATATAAGCGAACTCATCCACATTCATGGGTTCGTTTTTTATAAATTTGGGAGCTATTCGCTCTGTCGGGTTTTTGTGCTGCAGATTACTGAATGTTTTGTATATTCCAGTGTATGTAGATATTTGCTTTGCTGGTAGATTCTACCGAATTAACATAACATTGATTGTCGTAAAAAATTACTAATTATTGTTCATCTTAGCAATTCGCCGTATGATTATGCGCCATAGATCTTGAATCGGGGTAAAAGACCCGAAGAAATTTAAGAATAATAGCGATTTGGGAATCGATAGAGTCAATTTCAGAAAGGCTTTGGCCTTGTACAACAAATCCAAAAATGAGCCAATTCGAGTTGTTCGTGGCAAATTTTCTGCTCGGGTGCAGCGATAGAAATAACTGTACCAGAACACTTTCGAGCACATTTCACACTAATTATTGAGGATTTTTCATGGGATGGGTAATTGTCGCATTAAGCGTATTGATAATCTTGTCAATCATCAGTTTTTTTCAGGGCCGCAAAAAAAAGCCTGCTGGAAACAATATTGAAGACCTTGGAATTTATAATCAGGTTTTACAGGCGTGTGCCGAAAGTAATTCCAACAGTGGCCAATTTGAAATATCGTTGGAAGAATTAACCAATCAGGCCTGGTTGGAATTAGATCAGCATGGCTTGTCTATAGATCAATTTGATGCGGTTGTAAAATGGCGAAACAAAGGTAACCAATGCCTCTACAAAATCGTTGCTACTACAGGAACTGACGAAGAAAGTATTAGCAGAACGTCTGAAAATTATACTGCTAATCTCTAACATCTCACACATAGCCGTCGTATTACGGTCTGGGAGCAGCCAGATCAATATCGGATTATTTTGATAAGTCGTTGGCAGTTAATATTTTTACTAGTTCATGCGGCATAGTCCAATGTGGGTTATGACCGGTTCTCAGCTCATAATATTGCCAACCGCGGGCTCTTGCACGTTTTGCACTTAGGCTAAACGCATCAGTTTTTGTTCCGGGCTCTAACGTTAAAATATATTTTGCATTGATACCCTCCAGTCTGGAATTATTGAGTTTGATGGCGTTTTCAAAAGTTGCTAATGGATGCGCGACATTCTGCCCATTTTTTGGCCAGGGGGGTAGTATTTGCCAACCGTTCCCATGGCTTTTAGCTTGCTTCAATAGATTGGCTTTTCGTTGTGGATTAATCAGATCAAACATGGATTCGCCATCTATAGGTAAATGGGCATCGATATAGATCAGTGTTTCGATATTTTGTGGAATTCTGTCTGCAACAGCGCTAATGATCATACCTCCGTAACTATGGCCAACCAATACGATGTTTTGCAATTTTTCAAATTTAATGACATTAAGAATATCGTTGATATGGGTATCGAGTGTCAGGTTTGGATTTGCCAGGTGACTGCGTTCACCCAATCCCGTCAATGTTGGTCGGTAAACATCATGTCCAGCAGCGCGAAGCATCGTGTCAAGTTGCTTAAAGGCCCAACCTCCGCCCCAGGCTCCGTGGACGATCAAATAAGTTCGTGATGGGCTTCTGGAATCCTGATCAGGCTTTGCTGAAGCTGTACAGCATCCAGCTAAACTTGCGATTAATATAAAGATTAATGCAACTCGACAGAATAACAAATTTCGGGTGAGCATAGCTGAATATTTGTGAAAGAATAGAAAGGTGGATATTAGTGATTCGCAAATAAGAGCGCAATAGACAGTGAATCTTCTTGTGTTAAAAACAGACTCAATGATATCGTGGATCCTTGTCCTATTAGCCACTAAGGAGCAAGGATTCAATAATATACGAATCTTGACTTGTCTTATTGTCCGTCTTCTGCGTTGT
>CAZGQY010000096.1:0-15753 GCA_964528035.1 uncultured Methylococcaceae bacterium
TGAAGACAAACAATAATCCTGCGTCAATCTTTCGCATATTATTAAAACCTCGCTCTTTAGCATGGGAAATTAGTAGTCGGTTCAGGTTGGATTGGGGGTGGCTATTATGTAGAGAAGCGGTTATTTGCTGAATGCACCTGTCAAGCGAATACAACAACGCAAACGAGCGCTTATCTTGCGATGGAAACTTTTTAATGGTTTTCGCTTCCATGTACCTTTTCAGATGCGATTGCTTGATAATGCCTGTCTGACAATGCAAAAGTAAAGGCAATTACTCAGTGAGTAATTTACTGAGGGTGCAAGGCATTGATTATTTGGGCTTCTGCAACAAGGACGTTGCAGCAGAGCTTACACGGATGTATTCACGCGTCCCGAACAATCAATGCCTTGCACGCTGACTACGAAAATCGCTGAGTAAATACAAGTAAAGTTTGTTTTTAGGCGTTACACAGCGATGCCAATATTATTCGGTCACTTGATCTTCCAGTACGATGTAAGGCCCATAAGTCGTATCTTCACCAAACTTTTCCCAGACCAATCCAGAGTTTACTGTGGGCTTGGTCGGAAGAGGGAATGTCAATACATCGACAACACCAGTCAGAGTTCTTCCTGCCATGTGCAATATCCCTTTGATGGTGCCACCAACAATACCAAATAAAACGTACTTTGTATCAGGGTGGTTTGTCACATTCAGGGTATTTTTCGGAACTTCCACCCATCCTGTGGCAAGGTTTGAGACGCCGGTACCGAGTTTTTTTCCGGGATGCGTACCGTAACCTTCTTTATACGATGTGGTGGTATCCGCAATAGCCGTAGTGCTTATCATTACACAGCCAATAAATAGAGAGAGAAATATACTGACAATTATTTTATCCATGACACCTGACCTAACAAGATTTAGAAAAGCATTTTGAGTATAGCAGATTCAATCGACTTATTTGTGAAGGGAATCTAAATTGTAATGCACAGTGTTGCTTGTTCAATAGCCTGCTGGGTTTCTAAAGGCTAAGTTTTGGATATCAATTCAGATTGATGGGGATTTAGAGTACAAGTCATTGATCGTTAGTCTTAGTTTGTTCTGCTGTTACATTACTGTCAAAGTAGGAGAAACATTTAATATTTCGCACCTACGGTCAATTATGTACCGAAAAGTTATGGTTCCGGAAATTTAGGCTAAATAATTCCTGAAAATGATGCGTAGAAAAATAAATAGATTGTTTTGAAATGCTTGTCGTTGCACTATTCATCTGACAGGAAGTACCTAATTCAATAAATTGATCGGAGGGTGTATCAATGACAGATTCACAAAAATGGCTGATTCTTGCTGGTTTGCTGGCTGTAGGCTGGCTGGTCTTTCTTTTGGGGCCGGTTTTAACGCCATTCGCAATAGCTGCGCTAATCGCTTATTTGGGTGACCCTTTGGCCGATCGGCTGGAAAAGCTTGGGCTGGGACGAACCGCAGCAGTGTCGATTGTGTTTGCGGGTATGAGCCTGGTTCTTATCTCAGTGTTTCTCGTTTTTGTTCCACTACTTGAACATCAAATTAGTCGTTTAATCACTAATCTGCCGGTTTATGCCGGGTGGATAAAAGAGATGATTGTGCCCTGGGTTCAGGATCGCTTCGACATCGATTTGAAGCTCATAGAAGTAAATAAGTTGGTTGCAATAGTAAAAGGTCACTGGCAACAGGCGGGTGGCTTTGCAAAAACAGTTCTTGGATCGATTTCAAAGTCAGGACTATTTTTCCTGGAGTGGTTAATGAATCTGGTTTTGATTCCGGTGGTTGCATTTTATCTACTTCGGGATTGGGACATTATGGTTGATAAAATACGCGATTTACTGCCGAAACGATATGAAGCTACGGTAGTCAAATTAACGAAGGAATCTGATTTAGTGCTGGGAGCCTTCCTAAAGGGGCAGTTTTCTGTAATGTTGGCCCTGGCGAGTATTTATTCTATCGGTCTGTGGATTGTTGATCTGGACCTGGCGTTACTGATTGGTATGGTTGCGGGATTGATCAGCTTTATTCCCTATCTGGGGTCAATTGTTGGCGTTGCAGCGGGTTGTATGGCGGCATTTGTCCAATTTCATGAATTTATGTCAATAATTCCTGTGCTGGTGGTTTTCGGCATTGGTCAGACGCTTGAGGGTGTGTTGCTGACGCCCTGGTTAGTGGGGGATAAAGTCGGGTTACACCCGGTTGCAGTGATTTTTGCGGTGTTGGCGGGTGGTCAACTGTTTGGATTTATAGGGATATTGCTTGCACTTCCAGCCGCGTCGGTGATTATGGTGTTGATTCGACACGTCCATGAGTTATACAAAGATAGCCAACTTTATAGCGAAGAATCAGAGCAGCCAAGGATTATGGTTAGAGATCAGGATTGAATTTTTTAAACACCAATTTTTTGTTTGCGGGGTCAAGATGGATAATGAATTCTCTGAGAAAACTCATGCCAAGCAAACCGTCAATGCCATCGTTAGGAGCTTCCGGGAATACCATTGCAATAACTCCGCTGGCTTTTGCGTTTCCCACTTGCATTGATTCCAGAATGACCGGTTGTGCGTTGACTTTTGTTCCATTTGCCAGCGATACGGGTATCTGGTTTTTGCCGGAAAACGAAAGATTTAGGCGTTGGGCGATGTCGTTGGACAAGGTGACATAGGTTGCTCCCGTATCGAGTAAAAACCGGCCACTGATTTTGTTATTTATACGAACGTCAAGCAGCATGTGATCCTGCTGGCCTTCATGTGCAACTTCGATAGATTGAAATTCAGTCGAAAAATCTTTCAGTTGTTCATCAATACTGTTGAAAAATACAGCGACGTTTTCGTCACGTGGTGGATCGGAGTATTCGGACTTGACGCTGGCCAGATGGTTTTCAAACGCTGATAATTGAGAAAGGTAGGCAGCAATTTTTTCACGGTGCTGATCTGCACTGTCGTTATCGCGGACCAGACTGTTTTTTATGATGACTGAACGGCTGACGATATGATTTTGGCGTTTGACCAGCGAATTGTATCGTTGAACATTTGAATCCGGGTCGATTGACTGGAATTGTTTGGCTATATTACTGATTTCGTTCTGAATGCCGGTGAGTTGTTCGAATAATTCGGGTCGCTTGCGTTGTATCGATGTAATGCTCGATTTAGCCTGTTGGGCCGTTCGGCGTGATGATTCCAGCTCGCTGAATTCTGCAGCGAAATCTTTTAATTCCGGAGGAACAAACTTTCCTTGTGTGGCATAACGACGTTGCCATTTGTTTTGTAGTTTATCGGTTTTTGTTCGTTTTACCCGGGCGACTTGTGAGCGGTTAAATGAAACAGTGCCCAAACCTATATTGATTGTGACTTCATTGTCGGTTTCTTTTTTTATAATGCCTTCGAAAGTTTTTCCATTTTTCAATACCACAATATCGGCATTCAGAGATTTAACCGGGATGAATGAAAATAAAGTGAGCAGGAACGTCACAAATAAAGTTTTTGGAGAAAGGTACATGGTCATCGTATGGAATGAAGCTACAGGTTTACTCATTATAGAATGAAATAAGCAATTCAATTTGAAGGCGATGGTCTTTTGACTTTCAGCCAGACCTCGACGGTATATAAATGGATGGATTTTTTTAAGTTAAGGTTTTAATACCGTTTGGGTAAGCCAGGATTACCGTATCTGCAGGCCGCGATGCAAAAAGACCGACAGTTACAACACCGGGGATATTGTTGATGGCGGTTTCTATCTGAACCGGCTGTAAAATTTCCAGGTTATGAATGTCGAGGATCTGGTTCCCGTTGTCGGAAATAAAATTTTCACGCCACTGCGGTTGACCTCCCAGTCTGGTGATTTCCCGGGCGACAAAGCTACGCGCCATCGGGATTACTTCGACAGGAAGAGGAAAATCGCCGAGAAGATCCACGTATTTACTGCTGTCAGCAATGCAAATGAATTTGCGGCTGGCTCCCGCAATAATTTTTTCGCGTGTAAGTGCCCCGCCGCCGCCTTTAATCAATTCAAGGTGTTTATTGATTTCGTCGGCACCATCGACATATATATCGAGTGACCCTATGCTGTTTAGCTCCAGTATTGGAATGCCGTGTTCCTGTAAACGGTTCGTAGTTGCGTCGGAACTGGAAACAACACCGTCAAACTGGGACTTGAAGTCAGCCAGTAAGTCAATAAAATGGTTTACCGTAGAGCCTGTTCCGACGCCTATAATTCTTAAGTTTTGGATATATTCGATTGCAGCCGCGGCGGCTCGAAATTTTAAGTCTTCCTGATGCATAAAAAATTGAACAATTTATGAGTTTCCGTGATGATAATGGGGCTTAGGTATAAAGTCACTGAGTTTTACTGAAGTTGTTATTATTTCTCCATTGAGCGACGAAAAAGTTATATGCCCTCCAACTACATAGAAAAAATCTTACGTGCCAGAGTGTACGATGTGGCCATAGAAACACCACTTGACTACGCAGTATCACTTTCACAACGGCTACACAATAACATTTATTTGAAGCGTGAAGACCTGCAGCCCGTTTTTTCATTTAAGTTGCGGGGGGCCTACAACAAAATGTCATTGCTGGATGAAGAGTCCCGCGAGTGCGGAGTGATTGCCGCTTCTGCCGGTAATCACGCACAGGGAATAGCGTTGTCTGCAAAAAAATTGGGCATCAAAGCACTCATCGTTATGCCGAAAACAACGCCGGAAATTAAAGTTCGATCCGTACGACAACGTGGAGCACGCACCGTATTGCATGGTGATTCATACAATGATGCTTATGAGCACGCAATGGAACTGGCGGCGGAAAACAACATGACATTTATTCATCCTTACGACGATCCTGATGTTATTGCCGGTCAGGGGACTATAGCGGTGGAAATATTGCGTCAGTTTATGGGTGATATTCACGCGATATTTGTTCCAGTTGGCGGTGGGGGCTTAATTGCGGGAATCGCATCCTATGTGAAATTTATACGTCCGGAAACCCGGGTTATCGGTGTAGAGCCGGATGATGCTGATTGTCTGGCTCGCGCATTGCAAGCGAAGCGACGGGTCGATCTTAAAAGAGTTGGAATTTTCGCGGATGGTGTTGCAGTTAAACAGATTGGTAAGGAACCCTTTAGAATTGCCCGCCAAAGTGTAGACGAAGTCATCACGGTGAATACCGATGAAATTTGTGCGGCTATCAAGGATATTTTTGACGATACACGAACTATTGCCGAGCCAGCTGGTGCACTGGGTGTTGCCGGGATCAAAAAATATGTTCTTCGGGAAAACATTAAAAACGAATGTTTAATAACCATAGAAAGCGGCGCAAATATTAATTTTGATCGTTTGCGTTATGTTGCCGAACGGGCGGAAGTTGGAGAGCATCGGGAAGTATTGCTTGCTGTCACAATACCGGAATTGCCGGGCAGCTTTCTAAAATTTTGTCGTTCACTTGGAAAACGAAGTATTACAGAATTTAATTATCGATATTTTGATGAAACCAACGCACATATATTTGTCGGTGTTGCTGCGGGAGGTGATGAAAATGAAAGGCATCGTCTGGTTGAATTGCTCACCGACAAAGGCTTTCCAGTCACTGACATTACTGAAAATGAGATGGCGAAAGAACACATACGGTATATGGTTGGAGGGCATTCACCCTGCCTGTTAAATGAAATCATATATCGCTTTGAGTTTCCGGAAAGACCCGGTGCATTGATGCAATTCTTAACTGCCTTAAGTAGTCGTTGGAATATTAGTCTGTTTCACTATCGAAATCATGGTGCAGCGTATGGAAGAGTGCTAATGGGTGTACAGGTTCCAGTTGGAGAACGAAAGGCATTTACTCAATGTCTGGATGCGCTGGGCTTTAGTTATGTGAATGAAAGTAATAATCCGGCGTATAAGCTGTTTGCGGGTGGGCGTGAGTAGAGATAAAGTAGTTTGGGTGCCCGCTGCCCGTTCGCTGACCGCCATGGAAAGCAAAGTGAAGGCGGTTAGTCCCCGGTAGTTTAAAAAAAGGGTCAGGTCTACTATTATAGCGATACAATCTAAATGTGGCTTCTAACCCAAATATTCAGATAAGAAAAATTGAATACTCTAACTGGATCTGCCATATATGCTGCGCCAGGAATAGGGATTATTTCCTTCAATGAGTCTGATACCTTTAAAACCAATAGTTACAGATCTATAAATGCCAAATCTTTAAATATTCATCAGAAATAACTACGTATAATTAATATATTATGTTATATATACGTAGATGATAAAGCGTATTCTTGAAAATAACATTCGCTCTGCTTTACAAACAAATCCTTCTGTAGCTCTTTTGGGGTCACGTCAGGTGGGCAAAACGACGCTTGCGCTTGAAATTGCTCGTACTCTCCCATGTGTTTATCTTGATCTTGAAAATCGTATTGACCTTCAAAAGGCGCGGGATATTGAAGCATTTCATAGAGAAAACAGCGATAAGCTGATTATTTTGGATGAAGTGCAGCAGTTGCCGGAAATCTTTGCACCAATCCGTGGTTTGATTGATGCGCAGCGTAGAAAGGGTAATCGAACTGGGCATTTCCTTTTCTTAGGTTCGGCTTCGATTGATCTTCTTAGACAATCCAGTGAAACCCTGACTGGGCGTATTTCCTACATCGAAATGTATCCTGTAAATGTTTTGGAATATACCAAGAGTACTTCGGATATCGAAAGTGTGAATAGTCTATGGGTCAGAGGTGGCTTTCCTGACTCCTTGCTGACGAATGATGATGCAAGCCTCAATTGGCGCTATGATTTTATCAAGACCTATTTGGAACGGGATATTCCTCAATTAGGGCCTCGTATCCCTGCAGAAACATTAGAGCGGTTCTGGACGATGCTGGCGCACTGCCAGGGAACAAATATTAACGCCTCAAAACTGGCGGCCAATATAGAAGTTTCAAGTGTGAGCATTGCGCGCTATATTGATCTTTTAGTTGATTTGCTTCTTATTCGTAAGATCCAGCCCTATACGGCTAATATAAAAAAACGTCTTGTCAAATCACCCAGGGTTTATGTGCGTGATAGTGGTATTACGCATGCTTTACTTAATATAGATTCGTATAACAATCTCCTGGGACACCCAATTGTTGGCAAGAGTTGGGAAGGCTTTGTCATTGAAAACATCATATCTGTTTTGCCGCCGCGGGTAAGGCCATATTATTACAGGACAATTGGGGGTGCGGAGATTGATCTTGTTCTGGAATTTGGCGTTGATGAAAAATGGGCAATAGAAATTAAAAAAGGAACCTCTTTTTCCCTGGGGCGTGGATTTTATGAAGCCTGCGCAGATTTAAAACCGCAGAAAAAATTTGTCATTTATTCGGGAGTGGACACATTTCCATCACAACATGAGGTCATAGCTATTGGCTTGTATGATTTTATGGGGATGCTGAAAGACAAGCAGGGTTTTTAGTATCTGAAATCAACTTACCCAATTTGCTTGTAAAAAAATGGGCACTCCAAACCTGAACTCCTTAAAGGTGAAAATTGAAAACAATCAGAGTGTTTATTTTGTCGTCATCTCTGGGAATGATCTCTGCGGTTGTTATGCCAATCCTGATTATTGCCTTCAGCCACATTCCGTATTGCAAACCTGTAGGGGCTACATTATTTAGATGTTATTTGTTGGCAGCAAACTTAACTGAGCCGTTCGTTTGGGGAGTTCTGCCCTGGGAGTTATTAATTCCTGGCGGAGGCGCTTCGGGCGCGTTTGCGGTGACATTGGTGTCTATTTTAACGTCTTGGGGTGTTTTATTTTCTGGGTTGTGGTTCCTGTTTCTTAATCGTTACCTGCTGCATTATTCCAGGCCCAATATAAAATCCCACTGAGCTTTCTCGACCGGCATAATCGACAGCCTGTTGCCTCGTCGTACCAGCGCCAATTCATCCAGTTCGGTGTGTTGTTTTAATTCTTTTAGTGAAATGGTTCTTTTTAGTTTCTTATTGAATTTTACGTCGACCATAAACCATCGGGGTTGGTCGATTTGGCTTTTAGCGTCAAAATGTTTGTCGTTCGCGTCGAAGGCTGTTGGGTCTGGATAGCTTTGCTTGACAACGGTCATAATCCCAACAATACCGGGTACATCACAGTTTGAATGGTAGAAAAAAACCCTGTCTCCAATTTTCATGTCGTCCCGCATCATATTGCGAGCCTGGTAATTCCTGACGCCATCCCAGTACGTGGTTTTATCTGGTTCCCGGGCTAAATCGTCGATACTGTATTCGGAGGGTTCTGATTTCATCAACCAATATTGCATGGCTCGTATCTATGTGTGGGAGTAAGGTGTAAAGATCTTGTGAATATTTGCGAAGAAGGTTGATCGCCCAGAAGGCTGTCCGAGAATCCGCGAAATTCATTGGCTTGAGAAACAGCACCCCCCGCCAGCGGCGTAGTGCACTTTTGCCCTTGAACCAGTAGGCTCAGGTGGAAACGTTGATTGGCAAATCAGGCTTCCCATCTGGGATAGGCATGCTCAACATCACCAGGTTCACACTTCCGGGGTATTGAATTAGGCTCAAGAAATAACCCAGAACACTTCGCACGCCGCAGGGGGTGCATAACTATAGTGTACAACTATTTTGGCTATATTTTTAGTATTAATACTCATTGAGTGAAACATTTTTTTTGGTCTGAATGAGTGGCAACAAAATTGTCATTCTGATTCAAGACGTTCCAGTTCACTGTTGATTTTTTCGTTGAGTTGAAATACACGAGTGGTTGTTTGTTCAGGTAACGAGTCACTGGATTTTTTTAGTTGGGACAATTCGTGAGTAATGTTAAGCGCTGCCATCACAGCAATACGGTCCTGGCCTACCACCCGCCCGGTATCACGTACTTCGCGCATTTTCATGTCAAGGTATTGGGCAGATTCCAGTAATGCTTCGCGTTCAGTTTCAGCGCAGGCAATGCGATAGTCTTTTCCAAGTACCTTTATGTCAACAGGCGAAACAGAATCGCTCACGCCCCCTGTCCCATTGTTTTGAGCCGAGTGATCATTGCTTCCACACGGCTTCGAGCCTGTGCTGTTTTCTCCATCAGCTGAGCGCGATCCCGGACTAGGGAATTTTGTTTGGTTTTTAATGATTCATTTTCAGACTTTAATTTGTCACAAAGCTTTATCAGTTGGTTGACTTTTTCTTCCAGCTGACTTAGTTGTTGGTCACTTTGTATGCTCATGAGTTTTTATCAAAAATTGGCACAAACAAAAGTATGTCCCCGGAGACTGTCCTGGATTAGAGAGTCTACCGTGGAAAAGAGGATTATGGGCCACGACCCAACTAATAACCGGTAAAGATTATAGATATTCGCCTCTTTATAATCGGAAAAATGATATTCAAACCAATATCTTTCCTGAAGACGTCTATTCTCGGTCAGTCTCCTGGGAAATCTGTTTCGGTTGATAGTGTTCAAATGGTAGCATAAGACATAAATGTTTTCAGGTCTAGAGACAGTGATGATTAATGAATTAGAGTACGAATATTTGCAGGGGATCGTCACCGAAATCGGGTTGAATTGTTCGATATCTGAAGTTCATGGGTCAATGATTGGATTGTTATGTGCAAATTTTTCTGCAGGATTCGAACGGTGGTTAGAGCAATTGCATGAAGATGACCGTGATATTTTCAGTACAGGTGCTGAACATAGCGACAGTGTGTCCGATTTTTTTTATAAAGCACAAGATGAATTATGTGGGGATTCATTTGAATTTAGTCCTTTTTTACCCGACGATAATACGCCCTTGCAGGAAAGGCTGTACGCATTGAAAGATTGGTGCCAGGGATTTTTGTACGGGATTGGTCATACAGTTACCGAGGATGATTGGTCTAGTGAGTTTCGGGAAATAATCGGCGATATTGTGGAAATTTGCCGATTAGATCCCAATTCAGGAATTGAAGATGAAGATGAAGATGAAGAATCAATTATGCATTTAATTGAATATCTACGAGTGGCTGTTGAATTGATTCGTGTCGAATTAAACACGGTGCCGCAAAGACAGCATTGATCCGTGATTATCAGCGGTCGAAAACATGAAATTATGATTTTTTAAGGTGGTGGGTAAATTGAGCATTTCAGAAAAAGAATATCGCCGTCGACGACGACAATTAATGCGTATGGTGGGTGACGGTAACATTGCCGTCATTGCCAGTGCCGAAGTGTCGAATAGAAATAATGATGTTGAATATCCGTTCAGGCAGGATAGTGACTTTTATTATCTGACGGGATTCAGTGAAGCAGAATCTCTGGTCGTGTTTATCCCAGGTAGAGAGCAAGGTGAATATATACTTTTTTGTCGGGAATTTGATGAAACAATGGCACTATGGACGGGGGAGCACGCGGGTTTGGAGGGAGCTAAGCAGACCTATGGAGCCGATGATGCGTTCCCTATTGATGATATCGACGATATTTTGCCTGGAATGCTTGAGAACCGTGAGCGTATTTTTTACCCAATGGGGCGAAATCAGAATTTAGACCAACATTTACTGGATTGGGTGAATCAATTGCGAGGCCGGATTCGAAGTGGTTCCCATTGCCCTATTGAAATTGTTTCTTTAGAGCATGTGTTGCATGACATGCGATTGTACAAAAGTGCGTCAGAAATTAAATTGATGAAAAAAGCCAGTAAAGTTTCTGCGGGTGCTCACAAGCGAGCCATGCGAATGATTCAACCCGGCATGTATGAATACCAGATTGAGGCTGAAATAACGCATGAATTTATGCGAAACGGGTTACGTAATTTAGCGTATCCTTCAATCGTTGCAGGTGGAAAAAATGCATGTGTCCTCCATTATACGGATAATTCAGCAATACTTGGCGAGGGTGATTTGATACTTATTGATGCGGGTGCCGAGTATCAGAATTATGCCTCAGATATTACTCGTACCTTTCCAGTATCAGGGACTTTTAGTTCTGCACAGCGCTTGATTTACGAATGGGTTCTCAAGGCACAGTTGGCAGCAATAGAAAAAGTTCGACCAGGTAATCACTGGAATGATCCGCATGATGAGGCGGTTAAAGTGTTAACTACCGGCCTGGTTGAATTAGGATTGTTAACCGGACAGGTGGAACAGCTTATTGAGGACGAAGAATATAAAAAATTCTATATGCATAGAACGGGTCATTGGTTAGGGATGGATGTTCATGATGTGGGTGACTATAAGGTCGATGGAAAATGGAGACTACTGGAACCCGGCATGGTATTAACCGTTGAACCGGGTTTGTATATTCCTGTGTCCTGCACAGATGTGGAAAAAAGATGGCGGGGAATCGGGATACGCATAGAAGATGATGTGGTCGTTACTAAACAGGGCTACGAGGTGTTGTCCTCGACGGTTCCGAAAACTGTTTCAGATATCGAACGCTTGATGGCTAATTAAGCTGATTGGCTACATTTCGCTTAATCGCCAAGCCTGTTGAATGGATCCAATGGACGTCGTGATTAGTCGCGTATATAGGATTCATAACTTTATTTTAACCACCAAAATTGCTGAGTAGATACCAATGGACAATGAATTTGACATCGTAGTTGTGGGTGGTGGCTTGTCTGGAGGGTGTTTGGCGCTGTCCCTGGCGAGGGCTGGAATAAAAGTGGCTGTGGTCGAGGCAGTAAGCGATGAGCAACGAGTCAATTCCCCTGCGGGTAATAGAGCATTAGTTTTGTCATATGGTTCGGCCTGTTTGATGGCTGATCTTGATCTTTGGGATGATGTATCCCAGCAGGCGACGCCTATTAAAAAAATCCATATTTCTGACAGCGGTCGCTTTGGCAAAGCCCGGCTTTCTGCGGAACGGGAGCAGGTGGATGCCTTGGGATATGTCATAGCCGCACGAATACTGGAACAAAAAATAGCCTCTGCGCTGATTGATTCCTCGGCAGAATTGATTTGTCCTGCAAGTGTTGTAGGTCTGGAAACATTTAGTGAAACTGTTCGTCTGGACTTACAAGGAGAGGTATCAAAGGTGTCTGTGAAAGCTCGTCTTCTGGTTGGGGCGGATGGAGGGAATTCGGCTGTCAGGCGTTTGTTGAACCTGGGGCAGGAATCTTATGAGTATCACCAGTCTGCGATCGTGACAAGCGTAAAACCGGAAGTCGATCCTATGGGTACCGCCTATGAGCGGTTTACGCGCTCCGGTCCGCTAGCGATGCTGCCAATAAGCAATGGTCATTGCTCTGTTGTTTGGACCCGTAAAATTGATGAGACAGAGGCATTAATGGCGATGGATGACGATGAGTTTATTGCCCAATTGCAGCAATGTTTTGGTTTTTATCTGGGGCACTTGTCGGCTCTTGGTCGTCGAATTGTGTTACCGCTGAAATTGGTGCGTGCGAATGGAATTACAGCCCATCGTTGTGTGCTGGTGGGCAACGCTGTACATCAGCTTCATCCTGTCGCCGGTCAGGGTTTTAATCTGGGAATGCGTGATCTGGCCGTATTATCGGATCTGATTACAGATTGTTGCAGCGTTGGAGATGATCCGGGAGCCAATGGTTTACTCTCTGCCTACGAAACAGCCAGAAAGAAAGATCATGATAGAGTTGTAGGGTTTACTGACGGGGTTGTGCGTTTATTTTCAAATGATTGGTGGCCGGTATCCGCGATGCGTGGTGCGGGATTATTAGGCCTGGACTATAGTCCAGTGAGTAAACGATTTTTTACCCGCTACGCAATGGGTGTGGGTGGAGAGAAAGAAACATAAGGACATTCGAGAGTGACTGGGCTTTATCATTCTTATGCCCGTCGTCAGTTTTCCGGTGGCTCATGTTGCGCTGTCTACACAACGGGGTTTAGTGATTAGGGTGCAGGCTATGATGGTTTTGGACGCGTATAATTAACAGGGTAAGTTTTGCTGCAATAACACTGTTGACTAAATCGAAACAATCAAAGGATTGTATGCGCAGATAGTGAGCCGCTGAGCCGCTGAGCCGCTGAACCGTTAACTATTGTTTTCCGTTTTTGTTAGTTTTTAATCGTGAAAGATCAGATAAAGAAAGAAAAAATACAAAATAAAAATAGATCGAAATCTGAACATATTGATGCAGAAAAGAACAAACGATCAGAGCCTGCTTTAAGTGTTGGTACGTTAACAATGACTACTATGATTGAAACTAGCCCGATCGTGATGAGTATTACGCAACTGGAAAATGGCAGGATCTTAAATGTAAACCGTAGTTTTGAAAATCTATTCAGTTGTAAAAGAGACGATATTTTAGGAGAGTCATCCACAGGGTTTTGGCCCACCGCGGCGGATCGAAAAAAACTCTTGGGGGCATTGGGTGACTCGGGGCAATGCAAGGACTACGAATGTGTTTTTAGACATAAAGAGGGTCATGTAGTCACTGTATTGATCTCTGCACATATTGTTAATGTTGATGGTGAACAATGCGTTTTTTCTCTCGGATATGACATTAGTGAGCGCATTGAAGCAGAGATACAAATGCAGGTTAATGAGGAAGAGAAGTTTTCTGCGGCCATCAATGCCAGTCCAGATGCGATTGTTGTTACAAGGGTTAGTGATGGAAAAATTCAAGAGGCGAATGAAGGATCATTAAAGTTAACCGGTTATAGGCGGGAGGAAGTCATCGGGAAAACTACTGTTGAAATGGATTTTTATAATGCTGAAGAGAGGAAAAGGTTTATTGAATTACTACAAAAAGAGGGAAAGTATGTAGATAAAGAATTCTTCCTTAAGCGGAAAGACGGCAAAATTCTCAACACTTTGTGTTCAGCCGTTATTTTAAATATACAGGAAGAACTCTGCATATTCGCGATCATTCATGACATTACCCACCGTAAGCAAGCCGAATGGGCTCTGGCTGTAAGTGAGGCTAAATTTAGAATGTTGTATCACGATACACCGGCTACATTTTTCAATGTCTCTAAAAACGGAAAAATTCTATCAGTCAATGAATATGGCGCGGATCAGTTAGGGTATAGGGTCGAAGAATTAATGGGAATCGCTATTGAGACGGTTGTTCATCAGGAAGACATGGAAACCGTGAAGACCAAATTGAAGAATTGTTTCAGTGAGCCGGATAAGGTGCATCGATGGGAAATTCGCCACTGTTGTAAAGATGGACTCGAAATCCGGGTGCGGGAAACAGTCCGCGTAGTGAATAACGAAGATGGTTTAGCTTCTCTTTTTATAGTTTGTGAAGATATTACAGAAACCCATCGTCTTTCACAGAAACTTTCATACCAGGCAAGCCATGATTCATTAACGGGGCTGGTGAATCGATCTGAATTTGAACGGCGTGTAGAAAAGGTGATCAACGCCAATCGTTTAAACCCATCTCATCATGCCTTGTGTTATCTTGATCTGGATCAATTCAAAATTATTAATGACAGTGGCGGGCACCTTGCCGGGGATGAGTTGTTGCGTCAGCTAAGTGAAATTTTACGCTTGGGGATTCGAAAAATCGATACATTTGCACGACTGGGTGGAGATGAATTCGGCGTTCTAATGGAACATTGTGGTCTCGAGCAAGCGACACAGCTGGCTAATACATTGAGAGAAAAGGTGGAGGATTTTCGTTTTGTCTGGAAAGATAAAAAATTTTCTGTCGGGGTAAGTATTGGTTTGGTTCCTATAGTGGCATCAAGTGGTAATGTAGCAGACATATTGAGCGCTGCGGATGCAGCCTGTTATGCGGCTAAGGATGGTGGTCGTAATCGTATTCATGTTTATTCCAGTGACGATACAACGGTGGCAAAGCGTCGTGGCGAGATGCAATGGGTGAACAGGATCAAGCAAGCAATGGAAGAGGATCGTCTACGACTGTATTACCAAAAAATCGTATCTATAAATGATCCCAATAAAGATGAACACTATGAGTTGTTATTACGAATGTCGGATGAAAACGGAAAACTTGTTCCACCGGGCGCGTTTTTACCCGCAGCGGAACGATATGGGTTATCAACCAAGGTTGACCAATGGGTTGTCAATAAGGCTCTGTCCTGGCTTGCCCAACATCCTGAAAAGCTGGAGAAATTACATATATGTGCGATTAACCTTTCAGGGCAATCATTAGGTAATGAAGAATTCATGGAGAATCTTTTAATAAGTTTAAATGAAAGTGGGATACCAGAAAACAAGATCTGCTTTGAAATAACAGAAACTTCGGCGATTGCCAACCTTGCCAATGCGATTCGATTTATCAAAAAATTCAGAAAAGAGGGTTGTCTGTTCGCACTGGATGATTTTGGTAGTGGTTTATCTTCGTTTGGATATTTGAAAAATTTGCCAGTAGATTACATCAAAATTGACGGTTCGTTTGTCAGAGATATTGCGACCGATAAAATTGATCGGGCCATGGTGAAATCAATAACTGAAATTGGCCAGATTATGGGTAAAAAAACGATTGCTGAATTCGTTGGAGACGATGCCACGTTGCAGGTACTTAAAGAATTGGGTGTTGATTATGTGCAGGGTTATGGTATTGCAAAGCCGCGTGCTTTTTATAATGTAAAAAAATAGGTGGGAAGGTAGGCATTGTTAAACATTGGTGTAACTATACCTTTCGCGTTCAAGAATGCCCGTTTTGAGTGCGTGGATTTTCGTGAAGGGCTAGGCGTAGAATTGTAGGAATAGTCATCTCTTTCAAGGTTCTACAACAACGTCTTTCGCGAAAAGATGCGTGCTATAAGTGAGTATTCTTGAACGCGAATGGTATACTTGCCCCCCTGATCGAAACAGCCATCTATGGGGGATCTGTGGAGGAAGTGTATGCGGCAGGGAAGC
>CAZGQY010000097.1:0-15560 GCA_964528035.1 uncultured Methylococcaceae bacterium
GAATTTCCCTGTCCATACCGAAGGCTTTGCACCGTTCGATGAGGTTTTTCCGTTTTTCAGTTGGTTAGTTCTTGAAACTGGATTCGCCACCCAAAAAGCGACCGGCGCGACCATGACGGTTGACGACGGGGGGCCACTGTTTCCGGGTGAAGCATTGAATCCGCAGGAGCAGTTTGACGAATTTGGTGCTCATCTGCAGGCTTGTGAAGCCGGTGCGCCATTTTTATTGGAAGAATGTTCCGCGGACAATTTCTCGCGCACCGGTCGTGGCCCGGTTTTGACCATGGGACAGCAAGTGTTTCTCGGCCAGACCAATCGTATAGAATTCGGTAAAGCAGCGTATGGAACGGGTGAGAATGGTGGTATTTCAGGTGTAGTGTTCTACGCCATTACCCGTGCAGAAGACGATCCTGCAAACGCAGCCGGTGAAGAATGGGAGCCGGGTATTCCTCGCTTACAGGTCAATCTGTACAATGATACTTTAGATAACGTTACCGGTCTCCCGGTATTCGGCGGTGACGGTCAGCCTGACCCAATCGATCCGGGTTCGGTCACGTTCGATGGGATTACGCCATACAGCTATATCCCGGCCGATGTGGATAATTATCCCTTGGATAGCATTGATAACCCGTTCCCTGGACCGGAAGATGTCGATGATCTAATTAATGGTACTGTTGGCGTTTTTGATAACCACGATGCTGTTGATGTCACCTGGACCGACAGTTTTGACGATTCAAAACCCAGCAATTGTCAGGGTGATGTGTTTATAGCTTATCCGGGTACCGCGAACGAAATCGAAACCGACTGTTACGACGGCTTGCGTAATTATAACCAATTACGCGACACTGTATTTGATGGTGGGTACGCTTTTGGCGGAACCGATCCTCATTTACCTCCGGGTAACTATGTTGTAGAAGCAGCAACCCCTCCGGGCTACAAGCATATCGCTGAAGAAGACCGTAATGTTGACTTTGGCGACAGCCGAGTACCGAGTACATTGTTGTTGCCTTCTGGATGTGTGGGTGACGACCATGTGGTGCCTCCGTTCATGACCCAGTTGACCAAAGACGGCAGCGGTACGCTGGCGCAGTTGATCAACCCGGCGGATGCAGGGAATCCGGATGCGGCCTCTCCGTTTGCGGGTGAAACCAAAGCACGTTGCGACCGCAAATCAGTTTCATTGGCAAGTGGTCAAAATTCGGCCGCGGATTTCTTCCTGATGACGCAAACCAATAAAGCGGCCCGCGCCGTGGGTTTTATTCTGGATGATTTCTCTAACGAGTTTGATCCGAATTCACCCAATTTTGGTGAAAAATATGCGCCACCCTGGTTGCCGGTTCAGTTCTATGATTTTCGCGGAGAGCGGGTCACACGTGTCTATGGCGATGAATTTGGTCGCTATAACGCATTGTTGCCTTCAACTTACTCGGTGGATATTCCATCAGCATCCGGTGTTTCACCAAATATGCTGACCGCCTGTATGAATGATGCATCGCCTATTGATGATGGCACTGGCAATCTGATACCGGATCCGTTCCATAGTAATTTGTACAGTCAGTTCTGCTATACCTTCCAGTATATGCCGGGTTCGACAACTTATCTGGATACACCGGTGGTACCCATCGCAGCATTCGCAGGTCCCGGACAGTTTCCGTTGGATTGTGAGTTTGGTGCGGGCGAACCGTTGATCAAGCAGGTCAGTTCGGAAACAGCAGAAGGCGGTCCTTTTGTGGATCTTACGGGTGGCGATGCGAAAATTCGTATTCTCTCGGCAGGAATTCCTGCTGTACCGAATCCTGAATACGACGGTGTTACTGCAAGCCTGAAAACTGTGAATCGTAATTACGGTTTCGACGCTACAGCCGGAAGCGTTAACGTTTTGGATAAAAATGGTGTCTTGCATCCGTTGGTAGTCAATTTGACCGATGGTGATTTCTGGAACACCAACGAAATTCGTGTGACGGTTCCGGTTGGGACGCCAAGTGGTACGGTTTTGGTGACCAAAAACAATGGTACGGTAACACCGTACGGAGTTACCTTGACGACCACAACTGACTACAATGCGGTTTCAAGGCCTGTGTTGCATGTCAAACAGGACGGTACCGGTGATTACTCTAGTATCCAGGAAGCAATCGATAATGCCCTAAAGAGCCAGTTGATTCTGGTTTCGCCCGGGATTTACGATGAATTGGTGGTGATGTATAAGCCAATCAAGCTTCAAGGCTGGGGCGCGCTGGTAACAACCATCAACGCGACTAAATTTCCGTCTAATAAGCTTGTAGCCTGGCGCAACAAAGTGGATACCCTGTATTCGGGTGCACAGAGTCCTGTGGCCTATGCAGCGGCTAACGGTATCGACGGTCAGGAGTTTGATCTGGTACCGGGTCAGGAAGTCGGTGTCGGTCCCGGAGGGGAACCGGATCTGTTTGTGACCGCTGAAGGCCCGGGTATTCTGGTTGTCGGTGAAGTTGACGGTGGAGGTAATGATTACACCAATGGTAACAAGCCTCGTATCGATGGCTTGACAGTGACGGGTGCCAACGCGGGTGGTGGTATTCTGGTGAACGGTTATGCCGATTTTCTGGAAATTTCCAACAACCGGGTGCGTACCAACCACGGTAACGAAGGCGGTGGTATTCGTGTCGGACACGCATTTTTGACGACAGAAGTTCCTACTGGAGCGGCTCAGAGTGTGCTGGTTCACAGTGACGCGCGTAATCTTCGTGTGAATATCCATCATAACCATGTGTCCATGAACGGTGGCCAGTTGGGTGCAGGTGGTGGTGTCTCTATGTATACCGGTAGTACGTCATACCGGGTTGAAGACAACAATATCTGCGGTAACTTTGCCTCCACTCATGGTGGCGGTATTGCTCACTTTGGATTCAGCGCTCGACAGCTTGTTAATCGCACATCGACAATTGCGCGTAACAAGATTGTCTTCAACGAGTCGTTTGTACAGAGTAGAACTGTATCGGGCGGTGGTATTTTCGTTGGTGGTAAAGGGCCGACAACACTGCGTGTGCCCAGGTGTGCTGTTACCGAAGTTCAGTGTACATTACCGAGTGGACCTGAGTGTACGGGCGGGGCAACCGATATCTGCGCAATACCGAATCTGGCGGAGGAGCATCTATCGCCGGGTAGCGGTCATGTGAAGATAGTGGACAACTATATTCAAGGCAATCTGGCGGGTGCGGGTGATGGCGGTGGAATACGTTTGTCATCGGTCAACGGTCAGGATGTTTTTAACAGTCCCACCGACAGTTTTAGTTGGTATCGTGTTGATCTGTACAATAACATGGTTACCAACAATACGACGGGTCTGGCCGGAGGCGGTATCTCTCTGCAGGATGCAATTCGTACACGAATTGTTGGTAATACCATTGCCAATAATGACAGTACGGCGACCGCAGGTGAAGCCTTCACACCGGGTAGTCCGAATTCATCCAGTGAGCAACCGGCTGGTTTTGTTTCCCGAGCCAACAGCGCGGATTTGAACAATCTCATACCTGCGACAGCGCCTGCGATCTTTAAGCAGGGTTTCTCGAGTCCGGCACCGTTCAAAAACAACATTATCCATCATAATCGGACTTTTCGTTTTGAGGTCAGTACGCTTGATCCTACCGTGTTTGGTCTGGTACCGAATATCGGCGGGGGAGATGCACCGGTCTATGATGATCTTGATGTATTGGGTGCGGTTAATACCCTGAACCCTCGTTTCACGATGTTCTCGGAAACCTATACCGGTGTTAATGCAGGTGTGGGAACGAACCAGTTGGTTGCCAGCGCTGGTTTTATCAATCCGATGGTGAATGCGGATCTGGGAACGGGTATCAACCAGGTGGAAGTTAAGACCAGTGTTCAGGCTCAGCCGGCGTTTGATGAAGGCGGTAATTTCATCGACATTCGTTTCGGTCTTGAGTACGCGCCAGGTCTTGGATTGCTTTCCTGCAATGCAACACCGGGTGGTGCTTTGGCAGCGCCGGAATACCATCTGGCGGCGGGTGCGGCAGCAATCGATGCTGGCCAAAACCTGTTTAATGCGGGTGTTGAAGCCAAGTTCGATATCGATGGTGATCCCAGGTTGATTAACGGAGACGGGGTACCCCCGACACGTTACGACCAGGGTGCTGACGAGTACATTCCATAATCCGTTTGGGCTGGATCCGGGGGAGATTGCTCTTCCGGATCCACTCTACAGTCTTGTTTGATTGGAGAAGAAACATGAAAAAACAATTAAAAACACCCCTGGCGGCGGCAGTTGCTTTGGCTCTTATGGGGGCTGCGGGGGTCGCAGGTGCGAAAGCGATTATCCAGTGCCCCGGTGATACCGGTGGACCTTTTGGGGAAAAGGACGGAATCATTGATGCTCCGGATCCCCAGCATCCGAATGCTAAATGTACGCATTTGGTTGCAGGAGAAGGTTTTATCACCATGGCCGATGGGCGTGAGCAGTTTATCTTCAGCTTTACCGATGTGACCGGAATTCCGGAATCAAAAGTCATCGAAGCAGGAGCGTTGGCGGCGAGCTTTTCAGCATCGCAAATCGTATTGGAGCAGGATCAGGAGTTTTATCTGACTCTGACCAATGCCGGTTTTCACCAGCGGCCGGATCTATTCGACCCGCATACCGTGCATTTCCATGGTTTTCCGAATGCGTCTCTGGTGTTCGATGGGGTTCCTGAAGGGTCTATTTCGATCAATGAAGGGGCCAGTCTGACTTATTACTATAAAGTCAATCAGCCAGGCACATTCATGTATCACTGTCATGTGGAGGCAACCGAACACATGCAAATGGGTATGCTGGGTAATCTTTACGTGCATGCGGCGCAGGATAACGTCACAGTTGGGACCAATCTCGGCGGCCATATTCATGCTGCCGGAGACCGTTACGTATACAACGACGGCGACGGCTCGACACGTTACGACGTCGAAGCGCCTCTTCAGTTGGGTTCCTTTGATCCGGTCTTCCATGATTCCAGCCGCGATACGCAGCCTTTGCCCTTCGCGGAGATGAAGGATACCTATACGATGCTCAATGGTCGAGGTTATCCCGAATCTGCGGATCCGGCGACGGATACTTTTCGGCATACCACCTTACCCGATCCCTGGGTTGCGAATGAGGCAGTGTATGGCTTGAATCCTACTAAGTCAGCTGTTCCCGAATATGCGAATGCACCCGCATCATTTAAAACCTCACAACCTGAAACTGCGGCCATAGAGGTGGCTTCAGGGGACACGCTGCTATTGAGGATATCGAATCTGAACGTTACCAATGGCTACACAGTCACTGCGCTTGGATTACCGATGAAAGTTGTTGGCAACGGGGCGGAACAGGCTCGCGGTCCGGGCGGTGAAGATATTAGCTATGAAACCAACTCGGTGAATGTGTATCCGGGCGAGGCCTATGATGTGCTTGTCGATACCACGGGTATACCCGCGGGTACATACTTTTTTTATACCAATAACCTGCATCATCTTAGCAACGGCGCGGAAGACTTCGGTGGCATGATGACCGAGATCACAATCCTTTAGTCGTAGAGTTTATTGAGACTCAGGAGAAAAATAAATGAAAACTATACTTAGAAAAACCGCGCGCTTAGCTTCCGCGGGCATGCTGTCGCTGTTAACGACAGTTGCCTTCGATGCGCAGGCAGTGGTCGATGGGGTAACTGGACCCGGCTTTGTCTTTTCCGCCGATACAGCGAATATTCCGACACCAGACGGTGACAGTGTTCTGATTTGGGGATATAACTCTCAAGGTGTGCAGGGTCATCCGAATGCGGCCCAGCTTCCTGGCCCGACGATGATTGTGAATCAGGGCGAACGGGTTACGGTTACACTGACCAATAACGGTATCGATGAATCTGTATCCATCGTATTTCCGGGGCAGGAAAATGTGACCGCTATCTGTACAGTTGGTATTTGTCCAACCGGTGTCCTGACTTTAGAGAGTGATGGGCCTAGTGCGACAGTGGAATATTCTTTCACTGCAACACACCCGGGTACTTACCTGTATCACAGTGGTTCCAATCAGGCGCTGCAGCGTGAGATGGGCTTGTTCGGTGCGCTGATCGTCAGACCGACCGCTGCAAATCAGGCTTACGACCATGTGGATACTGCGTATGATCAGGAGTATCTGTTCCTGCTTAGCGAAATGGACCCTGAGATCCATCAGCGAGTGGACTTCGGTTTCAAGTCTACGGTGGATTTCAGCCAATACACCCCGAAACTGTGGTTTATCAACGGCCGCAACGGCCCGGATACCCTGGCGGAAGCTTTTTTACCGACGCAGCCGAGTCAGCCGTATAACAGTCTGCCGCGCACCCATCCGCGCGAAAATGTGTTGATGCGGGTGATTGGCGGCAGTCGGCATGCGCATCCTTTTCATACCCACAGTGCAAACTTTCGTCTGATTGCTCAGGACGGCAGAATGCTGGAAAGTAATCCGGGTGTTTCCGGACCGGATGCAGGTCGTTCTGACTACACGCTGAAAACTGTTCCGGGCCAGACCTATGATGCCATCTGGACATGGACCGGCGAAGGTATAGGCTGGGATATATATGGTGATCCGACCGCGACCGCGACCGCACATACTTGTGATGGCTTACTCGTCGCATCTGCAGCAATCGATGCAACTACTGGCGAAGACTGTAACGATCATGGTGTACCACTACCGGTGACTTTACCGGAGTTGAAGGATCTAACCTTTGGTGGTTTCTGGAGTGGCAGCGAATTTCTGGGTCAGTTGGGTACGCTTCCTCCTGGTGAGGGCGGGTTGAATCTGTTTGGTGGTTTGGCGCATATGTGGCATTCCCACTCAGAGAAAGAACTGGGTAACAATGACGTTGTTCCGGGTGGCATGATGACTTTTATGCTGGTCGAACATCCTGATGTACCTATTCCATAGTGCTGAGCGTCAACGAATAATAACGGAGACAGATAATGAAAACTAAAATGATGCCCGCAGTTTTGTTCGGTGCCCTCGCGATAGCGGGAGGCTCGGCAAATGCGGTAAATGTAAGCCTGTGTGCAGGCGAAACCACGGTGACAATGCCCAACGGTGATATTGTACCTATGTGGGGTTATGCCTCGGGTGGGGCCATGGCCGGAGTTTGTGATGGTACGATCACAGTTCCAGGTCCGAGAATCGATGTGCCCGTCGGTGATACTGTACTCAATGTTACCCTGACAAACACCCTTCCAGATATGAATGGTGTTGCGACGCCGACGTCTTTGGTAATACCAGGACTTCGTGATGCGGCGATGGTGCCGGTGTTTGATACTACAGCCGGAGTAGCACCGGGTCTGCGCAGAGTGCGTTCGTTTACGCACGAAACTTCATCTGCTGGCGGTACTGCGGTGTATAACTGGACGGGGATTGCACCCGGTAGTTATATTTATGAGAGCGGTACCCATCCGGCAGTACAAATGCAGATGGGTCTGTATGGCGCCATGGTGCATGATTCAGCGGCAGGCGTCGCTTATGCCGGGGTTCCATATGATAACGAAGTGGTATTGTTCTACAGCGAAGTGGATGGACCTCTGCATGGTAATATTGCCGCAGATCTGTATGGTACAGACGGCGTTGATGATGTGGTCAGCAGTACGGTGGACTACCAGCCAGATCATTTTTTGGTCAACGGCAAGCCTTATGAAGCGGCTGATCCTGATTTACCAGCGGGACTGGCGGGTGAACGTACCTTGCTGAGAATGTTTAATATCGGGTTGTTTACACATACACCGGTTTTGAACAATTTGCGCATGGAGTTGGTGGCCCGGGACGCAAAGCCATTGCCTCATAACCGCAATCAAAATTCAGCGACGTTGAATCCAGGTCAAACCAAAGACGCTATCGTGATTGCATCGGCGGATGATCGTTATGCAATTTATGACGGTTTTGGCGGGTTGACCGATGGAGTGAACCTTGGTGACAGTGGTATGCTGGCTTTTTTGGCTGTTGGCGCGAATGGCGCATTACCTGACGCGGTCACTGATTCCTATACGGTTGCAGAAGGTGGCACTTTGGTTGCTGATGGCGTTGGTGCAAATCCGTCTGGTGTGCTCGCAAACGACACTGTGGGAGCCGGTACTCTGGATACCACACCGGTCAGCGGGCCGGCCCGTGGTACTGCGACGTTGAATGCATCGGGAACGCTGAACTATACCCATGACGGCAGCGAAAGTGTGGGCGATGCATTCGTCTACAAAATCGACAATGGTGCATTGAGCGATCAGGCGACCGTAAATATCACCATTACGCCGGTTAACGATGCGCCGGTTGCGGTTGCAGACAGTGCTGCCACCGACGACCAGACGCCTGTTGTTATCACAGTGCTGACCAACGATACGGATGAAGAAAACGATCTGTTGTCCGTTTTTTTTGGCACAGTCAGCGTTCCTGCAGTGAATGGCACAGCTGTGGCGAACCTTGATGGTACGATCACTTATACACCAACGGGTACGGGGCCATATGTAGATTCCTTTACTTACGAGGCGACTGACGGTTCATTGAACAGTGTTGCGGCAACTGTCACGGTCAACGTGGCGGCTTTCGTCAATGCGGCACCGCTTCTTGGCGATGATTTTTCCACGACCACGCGTAACAGTCTTGGACTCGTTATCGATATCTTTGCGAACGATACCGATGACGGTAGCGCTGCGGATCCTGCCGACTTTAACGGCGTGGTTCTGGATGTCGGTGTTATACCAGGTTTGGGTGAGGTCAGAATCCTGGGGCGTCGTCAGACTGATACTGGTAATCCGGTTCCTCCGGGTCCGGGTACGATTTTGCCTGCGATCAATGGAACCAATCTTGTCATGTATCCGCCGAAGGCAACCCGCTTCAATGGACAGGCCTACTATAACGGAGATGGGACTGTCACTTATATCCCGGCACCTGGATTCGCGGGCAGTGATCAGTTCAAGTATATCCTGATCGATGATACCGGTGCGCTGTCTTTAAAGGGTAAAGTTAAAATCAACGTAACCCCGTAGACTCAAAATCCTCCGGCTTTCGTGATTATTGCGAAACCGGAGGATGGTGATTTTGCAGTTGAAGTTTGAACAATTGGAATGTAGTTATGATCTAAAAAAATGGAAATAATAAAGTCACTGAAGATACTGGTAGGGAAGCAATCTCTACCAGTTCTCCGGTGGCACTTATAAGTGGCTTGTCGAATAAATTCACAATTGAGGTGAATCTGTTATTCGAGAAGGGGTTTATAAAAAATTCGAGGTAACAACAAATGAATAAACACAATATTTTCAAAACTATGATCGCTGTGATCTTTACAGGAACTTGTATGTCTGGCATTTCAGGCTGTCAGTCGTCTTCTAATAAGATGGATGGACTATCCACGGATGCGGGTGTAAATATCGGTGCGGACGAACAGAATGAGTTATTGGATGATCAATGGGGTGTTCGTGTACTGGGTATTAAGAAATCTGCGGCCGGCTTGATGTTGGATTTTCGTTATAGGGTGACTGACGCTGAAAAAGCGATGTCGATACTTGACAGCCGCACCAAGTGTTATCTGATTGCTGAAAAAGACGGCTACAAATTTCAGGTTCCCAGCCCCAAAAAACTGGGCCCGTTACGCAGCAGAACAAGACAGGTTAAAGCCGATAAAAACTATTTTACATTTTTTGCCAATCCTGGGCGATATATAAAAAGCGGCGATTTGGTGACCGTTGTGATGGGTGATTTTAAAGCCGAGCATATTGTTGTGCAATAAATCAATCAACAAGGATTATGGCAATGAAAATTTTATTTGCCGGCTGCCTGGTTGCCGGAATGTTACTGTCTTTAAGTACGCAGGCTGCAGATGTAGACGCGCGACTGCAGCGTAGTATCGAGAGTCTGGATTTGGATGCAGAAGTCGATGTCATTATTCGCTTTAAGCGTCACGTGAATGTCAAATCTTTCAGGTCCAAAAATCGTTCGCTGCGTCGTCGCAGCTTATTAAGAAGGTTAAAGACTGTGGCGAATGTGGATCAAAAGCCGATTCGAAAATTATTACGCAGTCTGCGTGTAAAGAAGCAGCGCCAATTGTGGCTGATCAATGGTCTGTCTGCGCGCGTACCGGTTTGGATGGTTGAGGCTTTGGCGTCGATGGTTAATGTCGATAGTATCACTGAGGATTTCAAACTGGCTATGCCGGTGACGCCTTTGGCTGCTCCGGCTGCAACACCGGCGTGGAATTTGGCCGCAGTACAGGCCGATCAGGTCTGGCAGCAGGGCTATTTGGGGCAAAATACAGTCGTTGCAATAATGGATACCGGGGTGGATCCGAATCACAATGCGCTTGCGGGTTCCTGGCGAGGTGGGACTCAAAGTTGGTTTGATCCCCATGGTGAGCATCCGTCCATACCTTTTGACGGTGATGGCCACGGAACCCAGGTGGCAGGAATTATTGCCGGCGGTGAAATAGCGGGTACCAGCATCGGAATGGCACCCAGTACGCAGTGGATAGGAGTAAAGATCTTCAGCGATGCGGGTTTTGCACCCTTGAGCGTGATTCATGCCGGATTCCAGTGGATATTGGATCCAGATGGAAATCCATCTACAACCAGCGATGTGCCCGATATTGTATCTAATTCGTGGGGTTTTCCGACAATGTTTAATCAGTGCGATGGGGAATTCTCGGACGATATTGCTGTGCTTCGGCAAGCCGATGTATCTGTGGTATTCGCAGGCGGCAATTCAGGGCCCGATACCGCCACTGATTTGCCACCTGGAAATCTGCCGGGTAGCTTGTCAGTGGGTTCGTTAAATCCGGATTTAACAGTTTCCAGTTTCAGTAGCCGCGGTCCATCTGCCTGTAATGGCGGGATATTCCCTCATTTAACTGCTCCCGGAGTTAACATATTTACCAGCAATGTTTCCTTCGGTGGGACTTTTCCTGACAGCTCGATTTCTGTCAATGGAACTTCATTTGCGGCGCCTCATGTCAGTGGCGCACTGGCTCTGCTGAAGAGCGCGGTACCCAACGCCACCGAATCCCAACTAGAAGCTGCACTCATTGATTCAGTGGCTGATTTAGGAGCGATCGGGGCTGATCATGATTACGGTTATGGTGTCCTGCAGGTTGCGGATGCTTTGACCTGGCTGGAAACCAATGTGGCGACGACAAGTCCCGGAGAATTGCAGTTTGACGTTCAGTCCTATGAGGTCAGAGAAGACACTGGTATCGCCAGTGCTGTCGTCGATGTTAATCGGAGCAGCGGCGCTTCAGGCGAAGTTTCGGTGGATTATACGACAGTGGATGGTTCAGCAGTGGCCACCAGTGATTTCATGCCCGTTAGTGGTACTTTGGTATTTAAACACGGAGTGGTTCGACAATCCATCAGTATCCCGCTTGTTGATGATGATGTCGTAGAGCCCGATGAGAATTTTAGTATTTTGCTATCGAATGCCACCGCAGGCGCGGCAATCGGATTTCAGGATATTGCTGTGGTTTCTATCGTTGATGATTTGACAGACGCTGATATTGATGGGTTTCACGCGGGTGTGGATTGTAACGACAATGATCCCACTATTTACCCAGGTGCGCCTGAAATCAAACACGATGGTATAGATCAGGATTGTAACGGTCTGGATCTGACGATAGAAATTGAACGTGCAGATTATTTTTCCGGTAGCGATTTTCTGCTGATCTGGGCATCCAGTACGTTGGCGCAAAACGCCGACTTAACCGTGAGAATTGACTTGCAGGATGGCGGAAAAATATTTCGTAACATGAAATGGCGAGCGGACAAGGGCCGATGGCAAAGGGCTGTAGGCAATGTTGCGGCAGTATTCGGCTCAACGCCGGTATCGATTAATGTTGTTGGCGTGGAAGGTGTGGAGACCTCATTGGTCAATGGCTTATAGATCAAGCTTAATATTGTAAATAGCTGGCATGTAGTGTGGTATGGAAGCAAGCCCATTGGCTGGACGGATAGGCTAATTGGTAGCTTTTGGATGTTGGATTATTGGGCTTCGCCAGACAATAAAAAAAGTAATATTTGAAGGGAGCCTGGGTCGTGAGCGCCGGCGGATAAGGTTGACCTTGAATTTTCCTTCGAAAACCGAATATGGGGCAGGAAAGTGAAAAATTCGTATGAATTAAGTCGGGTTTGCAGACCAAATATTGGTCAGCATGGGGAAAATATTACGCCATATCCAGAGACGTCGCGTTTTAGTTTATGCTGTCTGTTTCTGGTTATTGGTATTTTTGTTTCAGTGGTTGCACATGCAGCTGAGTTTAAGCCAAGCACCGCGTTTAACTTGTCCGGGCAGGGTCCGAGGGCCATTATTGCCGGTGACTTTAATAATGATGGCTTAGCGGATCTGATATCAAGTACAGCGGTAGGCGACAGTAAGATCAATGTCAATTTCGGTGATGGTCTTGGTGGATTTGCGAATGCGGATCCATTCCCAATATTGTTAAACACTTTCGGGATTGCTGCATTTCGTGACAGTGGAGATGCACACAATGATTTTGTAGTGGTCGGTGTTCAGGGTTCGAGCACGTCTCCAAAAATTGCAGTGTTTCATGGTGATGGCGTGGGCGGATTTACTTCGCCCTACGAGTTCAATGGCCGAGGACAACCTGTGTCGGTTGTGGCCGCCGATTTCGACGGTGATGGAACGCCGGATCTGGCGGTGGGAGACAGTAGTTTCAAAGGGCCTATTAGTTTATATCTGTCAACGGGTGGCTTGTTATCGGCAGCGGTTGAGACCCAGGTTCCGTCCAGTGGAGTAGGTTCGGGTCATCAGAAACTGGTTGCCGTCGATTTGGATAATGATACAGATATGGATCTGGTTTCTACTTCGGGCGTGTTTAGGAATGACGGGGCTGGAGTTTTTGTCCGTTTGCTAACTGTTACGATTTCGACTCCTAACGGAGTTGCCGTGGCATCGGATGATTTTAACGGCGATGGCCGTAAAGACCTGGTGTTTGCCAATGCCACCGATATCCAGGTGGCTTTGCAAAACACCAGTGGTGGTTTTGTGACCAGCAGTTTGACTACGGTTGATACTACGATACAGGATATCAGCGTGAATGATATCGATGTCGACGGTCATGTGGATATCGTCGCGGTTGATCATGATTCTGATCAGGTGCATCTGTTACTTGGTTTGGGCGATGGCACATTTTTACCCGTTGAAAGTTTCCTCACCGGTCGTGGGCCTCGTGCCATGGTTACCGGTGACTGGGATAGTGACGGTTTCCCGGATATTGCTACGGTAGTCGAATCTACACCGGGGGTTGGTGGTGTATTTAAGGATGAGGCCGAACTGAGAATCCTTATTCAGATACCGGGAAGTGCGAATAAACCGCCTGTTACCCAACCGGATAATGTTACAACACCTGAAGATACTGCAATTGAGATCGATGTATTGGCGAATGACAGCGATCCTGATGCTGACGATGTGTTAGATGTAATTCAGGTTACAGCTCCGGAAAAAGGCATTGTTGTAATCAATCCGACAAATACGGTTACTTATATGCCGAATGCGGATGTTAACGGAGTCGATACTTTTTCTTATCAGGTTGATGATGGGACTAATACAGTCAGTGAAGATGTCACAGTCGATATTACGCCGGTAAATGACCCGCCTGTCTTAAATCCTATCGGTGACGTAATAATACCTGAAGGCAATTCGCGAACACTACAATTTACAGCGACAGATGTAGATAGCGGGGATACGATTTCTTTTGTATATACCGGTCTGCCTGGCTTTGCGACTCTGAATGGATCTGCGAATGGCATCGCTTCGGTCATTTTGAACCCGGGGTTTAGTGATCAGGGGATCTATCCTGTTACGGTGACAGTGAACGATCTTGCATTGGCTGAACATTCTCAGCCGTTCAATATTGCAGTATTGGATCGCGTCATTGTACCGGGAGTTGTAGGCTTGGATCAGACTTTGGCGCAATCAAACATTATTGGTACAGGTTTACTGTTTACTGTGAGCCATCAGAACAGTGACACTGTTCCCTCCGGGAATATCATTAGTCAGGCACCGGTTGGCGGTGTCTCCGTCGCCCCAGGCAGTGTGGTGAATCTGGTGGTTTCCGACGGTCCGGCACCGGTATCTGTTCCAGATGTAGGCGGCCAGACCCAAACATTAGCCACAACGAATATAACCAGCGCGGGTTTAGTGGTTGGTACAGTGACCCTGGAGAACAGTGCGACTGTACCAGCGGGTAGCGTGATCAGTCAGATCCCCGCCGCTTTAGCCTCCGTGGCGCCGGGCAGTACGGTGAATCTGGTTGTTTCCGACGGTCCTGCACCAGTATTGGTACCGGGTGTGGTTGGAGAAACCCAGGCTTTGGCCACATCAAATATCACCGGTGCGGGTCTAATCCTCGGTACGGTGACCACCCAGAACAGTGATATTGTTCCTGCAGGGAACGTCATCAGCCAAACACCGGTTTCCGGTGCCTCAGTAGCATCGGGCAGTGCGGTGGATTTGGTGATATCCGACGGTCCTGCACCAGTATTGGTACCGGGTGTGGTTGGACAGACTCAGGCAGTGGCGTCATTAACTCTTACAAACGAAGGGCTATTAGTCGGTACGATTACCACCCAGAACAGTAACACTGTTCCTGTCGGGAATGTAATCAGTCAAACACCGGTTTCCGGTGCCTCAGTAGCATCGGGTAGTGCGGTGGATCTGGTGATTTCTGACGGTCCTGCACCAGTACTGGTGCCGGGTGTGGCCGGACAGACTCAGGCAATGGCGACCTCGACTATTACAGGTGCGGGTTTGATTGTTGGCACGGTGACCACCCAGAACAGTGAAACTGTTCCCACTGGGAACGTCATCAGCCAAACACCGGTTTCCGGTGCCTCGGCGGCACCGGGCAGTGCGGTGGATTTGGTGATATCCGATGGTCCTGCACCGGTACTGGTGCCGGGAGTGGTTGGACAGACTCAGGCAATGGCGACCTCGACTATTACAGGTGCGGGTTTGATTGTTGGCACGGTGACCACTCAGAACAGTGATACTGTTCCCGCAGGGAACGTTATTAGTCAGACCCCGGTATCGGGTGCCTCAGTAGCATCGGGCAGTGCGGTGGACCTGGTGATCTCTGACGGTCCTGCACCAGTTCTGGTGCCGAGTGTGGCCGGACAGACTCAAGCATTGGCTACTTCGTCAATTACAGGTGCGGGCTTGATTGTTGGCACGATTAGCACCCAAAACAGCGACACTGTTCCCGCAGGGAACGTCATCAGCCATACTCCGGTTTCTGGTGCCTCGGTAGCACCAGGCAGTGCGGTTGATCTGGTGGTTTCTGACGGTCCTGCACCGGTACTGGTGCCGGGAGTGGTTGGACAGACTCAGGCAGTGGCGTCATTAACCCTTACAAACGAAGGGCTATTAGTTGGTACGATTACCACCCAGAACAGTGACACCGTTCTTGCCGGGAATGTGATCAGTCAGACACCGGTTTCCGGTGCCTCAGTAGCACCGGGTAGTGCGGTGGATCTGGTGATTTCTGACGGTCCTGCACCGGTACTGGTGCCGAGTGTAACAGGACAAACACAGGCTATGGCGACCTCGA
>CAZGQY010000098.1:0-15554 GCA_964528035.1 uncultured Methylococcaceae bacterium
AACAGTTGCGTAGCCCTGCTATGCGCCTGTTGCTACGCCTTGAAGACAAACAATGATCCTGCGTCAAAATTTCGCATATTATTAAAACCTCGCTTTTAAGCAGTCTGAACAGATTTAAATTATTTAATGAGTCGTAAAAAAAAAGGCAGCAGAATCGATGGGGTATTGCTTCTTAATAAAGGCGTAGGGCTGTCGTCGAATAAAGCGCTTCAGCAGGTAAAAATTTTGTATGGTGCGATGAAAGCCGGACACACCGGAAGCTTGGATCCCCTGGCATGTGGTTTGTTACCGATATGTTTTGGCCAGGCAACACGACTTTCGTCGTATTTGCTGGATACTAACAAGCGTTATCGGGTTCGAGCGCAGCTTGGTGTTTGTACATCGACGGGTGATGCTGAAGGAGCCGTAATTTCGAGAAAAAAAGTTGCCAATTTTTCCGTATCGCAGATAGAAACGGTGCTCAATGAGTTTATGGGAGAAATATTACAAATTCCACCCATGTACTCAGCGTTGAAACAGAATGGTAAGCGCTTGTATGAGTTGGCAAGACAAGGGATTGAAGTTGAACGCAAGGCAAGGTCGGTGACGATCCATGAATTAGACCTGCTTAAGGTTGATTCTGATGTACTGGAGCTTGATGTCTTGTGTTCGAAAGGAACCTATATTCGGACGTTGCTGGAAGATATTGGTAATGCTTTGGAATGTGGTGCATTTGTGCAGGAATTGATTCGAACAGAGGTTGGATCATTTCAACTTCGAAATGCGTGGAATATCGATCAGTTACAATCAATGGCAAGCAATTCTGATCGTGAAAAGTGTTTATTGCCCCCCGATGCAGTGGTGAGGGCCTGGCCAAAATTGCAGTTCAGTGATCAGTCAGTCTATTGCGCACGTCAGGGACAGGTTGTCAGTACAGAACTGGTTCCGATGCAGGGGTGGGTAAGAATGTATACGAATGATCAAAAATTTTTCGGAATTGGCGAGGTTATTGAAAATAATAAAATTGCTCCAAGAAAGCTATTTAGCGGTTTAGACTAATAATTTCTGATTATTTCTTGTTCTATTTTCATCTTACAGTTAAAATACCTCGGTTTTGTATTTAATAATTTGGAGTAGAGATTCATGCCTTTCAGTGCGGAACAAAAACGTTCGGTAATTGACGAATACCAGTTGTCATCATCCGATACCGGATCAAGTGAAGTGCAGGTTGCACTACTGACAGCAAAAATTCTTCATCTTACACCTCATTTTGCTGAACATAAAAAGGATCATCATTCTCGTCGCGGATTGTTGCGCATGGTTAATCAGAGGCGTAAATTGCTGGATTATTTAAAAAGCCAGGATGTTGGGCGTTATCGGTCACTGATCGAACGGTTGGGATTGCGTAAGTAATCCTGTTAAGTACTGTATAGATTTTAGGAATAAAGTGTGAATCCAATTAGGAAAGAATTTCAATTCGGTGGGCATTCTGTTGTCATAGAAACCGGCGAGGTAGCGCGTCAAGCTGATGGGGCGGTCATGATCAGCATGGCTGAAACAGTTCTTCTAGTGACAGTCGTAGGCAAAGGTGGAGAAGGTTCACGAGATTTTTTCCCTTTGACTGTAAACTATCAGGAAAAGACCTACGCAGCGGGGAAAATACCGGGAGGCTTTTTTAAACGCGAGGGGCGGCCATCAGAAAAAGAAACGCTCACTTGTCGGTTGATCGACCGCCCTATACGGCCCTTATTTCCTGATGGGTACACTAATGAAGTTCAGATCATCGCAACGGTATTGTCTTTGAATCCAGAGATCGATCCGGATATTCCCGCGTTGCTTGGTGCTTCAGCGGCATTGGCAATATCGGGCTTACCTTTCAATGGACCCATTGGCGCTGCCAGGGTTGGATATAAGGATGGAGAATACCTACTCAATCCCGAAGCGGAATTATTGAAAGCATCCGACCTGGATTTGGTTGTAGCCGGTACTAAAAACGCAGTGTTGATGGTTGAATCTGAGGCTCAGCAGCTTTCTGAAGAGATCATGTTGGGAGCGGTTTTATTTGGCCATGAACAAATGCAGGCAGCAATCCAGGCTATTTCTGAGTTGGCCCAGGAAGTTAGCAAACAACCTGTTGCCTGGACACCTCCTGTAATAAATGCCGATTTACATTCTGCTGTTAGTGACGCCGCATTGGCGCCAATCACAGAGGGTTATAGCATTGCTGAAAAGCTGGTGCGGCAGGAAAAACTTCAGGAAATACGTCGCAGCGTTGTGGATAAATTTACTGAAAATGAGCAGTATGAAGAAGCAGAGTTACGGGGAGCTTTGGAAAAGCTGGAAAAGAAGATAGTACGAGGTGCGGTTCTTGGAGGGGGTGCGCGTATTGACGGAAGAGATACATCGACTGTTCGTCCCATTTCAATTCGTACGGGAGTATTACCGAGAACTCATGGGTCGGCATTATTTACCCGCGGAGAAACTCAGGCAATCGTTGTGACAACGCTGGGCACCGGTCGTGATGCTCAAATAATAGATGCATTGGAAGGTGAATATAAAGAACCTTTCATGCTGCACTATAATTTTCCGCCTTTCTGTGTTGGGGAAACGGGCTTTGTTGGTTCTCCGAAGCGTAGAGAAATTGGGCATGGCCGTCTGGCTAAACGAGGAATCGCTGCGGTAGTGCCTTCCAGCGATGAATTCCCCTATGTGATTCGCGTGGTTTCCGAGATTACCGAATCGAATGGTTCAAGTTCAATGGCATCGGTTTGCGGTACCAGTCTGGCCCTTATGGATGCTGGAGTTCCACTTAAAGCTCCTGTCGCGGGTATCGCAATGGGGCTGATAAAAGAAGGTGATCAATTTGCTGTTCTGTCCGATATCATGGGTGATGAAGATCATCTGGGTGATATGGATTTTAAGGTTGCCGGTACACAAACGGGTATAACTGCGCTGCAGATGGATATCAAAATTGATGGCATCACCGTTGAAATTATGAAAACTGCGTTGCAGCAGGCGAAGGGCGGTCGATTACATATTTTGGATAAGATGAATGACGTTATTTCCAGTTCACGGGAAGAAATGTCCGATTATGCGCCGAGGATACTCACTTTTACCATCGATCCGAGTAAAATTCGTGATGTGATAGGAAAGGGTGGAGCAACAATCCGAGGTATTACTGAAGCGACCGGTGCAACCATTGATATTACAGATGATGGTGTTATTAAAGTTGCTTCGGTAGATAAAAAAGCGGGGATGGCAGCTCGTAAGCAGATTGAAGAACTGACTGCAGAGGTCGAAGTGGGTAAGGTATACGATGGTCGAGTTGCTCGATTGATGGATTTCGGGGCCTTTGTTACTATTCTTCCTGGTAAGGACGGCTTGGTTCATATCTCTCAGATTTCCAACGAGCATGTCGATAAGGTCAGCGATAAGTTGGCCGAAGGTGATACTGTTAAAGTTAAGGTTTTGGAAATTGACCGCCAGGGAAGAGTGCGCTTGAGTATGAAAGAAGTGGATTAACGATTAATTAGTACCTAAAGTGGTTTTAAAAAGGGCCGTACGGCCCTTTTTTTGTAATACCCAGAGCAGTTACTCAAGATCCTGGTTCTCTTTAGGGTTTTAATTAGGGATTGTATAGGCCGCTAAGAAAGCCTCCCTGTATGTTCTACCGGGAAAGTCGGAAGAAATGTTGCCGCTTTAACGAATGATACGCTGAATAGCGTTTACCCGGAATTGATATGATGTCTGATGATCATTCCACACAGTCGGATTTTGATATAGATGCGTTTTTGAGTTCATTAACGCAGCGTCCGGGTGTGTACAAAATGATCGATGCGAAGGCGCAGGTTATTTATATAGGAAAAGCCAGGAATCTTAAAAAACGGGTGACGAGTTATTTTCGATCAACCGAAGTCTCTCCCAAGCAAACAGTAATGATGATTCATGTGCAATCACTGGAAGTGTCAGTGACGCGCACTGAGGGTGAGGCATTACTGTTGGAAAGCCAGTTAATTAAACAATATAAACCACGATACAATATTTGTCTTAGGGACGATAAAAGTTATCCATACATATACGTAACAGCACACCAGGAGTATCCCAGAGTTTCATTTCATCGGGGTAAACGAAACAGACAGGGGAATTATTTTGGGCCATATCCCAGCGCGGGAGCTGTACGCGAATGTTTAAAATTATTGCAGAAAATATTTCCAGTTCGCCAGTGCGAAGATTCGGTCTTTAACAATCGGACTCGCCCCTGTTTGCAATATCAGATCAAACGTTGTACTGCACCATGCGTGGGTCTTACGTCTGAAGCTGAATACCGAAGAGATGTTGACCACACATTATTGTTTTTACAGGGTGATGGTGGTCTTTTAATCGATGAGCTTATTGACGATATGGAACGATCATCCCAGGCTTTGGAATTTGAGAGCGCGGCACGCTATCGGGATCAGATCGCAACCATGCGCCAGGTGTTGGAAAAACAATATATTCATGGTGAGCGAGGAGACCTTGACATTATCGCCTGTGAAACAAGAGCTGGTCTGGCTTGCGTGCAAATAGTGTATATACGAAAAGGCCAGAATATTGGTGACAAATATTTTTTTCCCAACTTACCGGGTGATCAGCCACCTGCATTAGTTTTGAAAGCGTTTATACCGCAGTATTACCTGGATAAAAGCATACCGAATGAAATTCTTTTGAGCCATCCTCTGGAAGAATCAGATTTGTTGATGGAGGTATTAAGCCAGCGGGTAGGTCGAGCTGTCACCTTTTCTACTCGGCTTCGAGGTGATCGTCTAAAATGGTTGGAAATGGCTAAAAATAACGTCGAAATAACGTTGAATAATCGATTTTCCCATAAACAAAATTTGCACGGTCGGTTTTACAGCCTTATGCAGGAATTGGGATTTGAGCAAATGCCGAAACGTTTGGAGTGTTTTGATATCAGTCATTTACAAGGTGATCAAACCGTAGCATCGTGCGTAGTATTTGATAGTGACGGGCCTGTCAAATCAGCTTACAGACGTTTTAATATTACTGGAATCACGCCGGGAGATGATTATGCGGCAATGGTTCAGGCAGTGAAGCGTCGCTATCAACGAATCAAAAACGGCGAGGTGGAAAAACCCGATATTTTGTTTATCGATGGGGGTAAAGGACAGATTAATGCGGTTTTAACATTGCTTGATGCAATCGAGATATTTGATGTTTTGGTTGTCGGTGTTGCCAAAGGAGTAACCAGAAGATCCGGAATGGAAGAAATATATTGCGCGGGTGATACTCAGCCAGTACCTATGTCATCGGATGCTCCGGCACGGTTACTCATTCAACACATACGGGATGAAGCACACCGATTTGCAATTACCGGCCATCGCCAACAACGGGGGCGTGTGAAACGGCGGTCGGTACTTGAGAAAATAGAAGGCCTGGGGCCAAAAAGACGACAATTGTTATTGAAGCAGTTTGGTGGTTTGCGGGAAATCAGTCGTGCCGGAGTGGATACATTAAGCGGCATAAACGGCATTAGCCGACAATTGGCGCAGCGTATCTATGATACCTTCCATGAAGGATAGAAAATCAACATCTAGACAGTGAGTATTGCAGATTTGGAGCACGGTTTTAATATCAATTTATACACCAGAAGCTGTACCGGATCGAACAATCAATAGTTTACACGCTGACTACACAATTTAGAAAGTAGATACATTTGTTTTATTCGTGTGGGCTGTCCTAAAATAGATGGCTTGTTGCGGAACGTTTTAAAAAGAAACATTTATATATCTATGAGATAAAATATTGATGTGCTTTACCTGAGGATGCTACATTTAATAACTTTTGAAACGGGTTTGTCTTGCAGCCCTTCTTTGGTGTTGATAATACAGTTAGATAGCTCACTATGTACTCGTTTGTCCGCCTTGAAAAGGAACAGGCAATAGGCCATTTTTAAAAGTTGTTTTATGCCCGCTCTTGAGTTTTTTGTACCAGTATGAACTATTGAAGTCTAAATTGAAGACTAACCAGCGATAGGCCTGCAAGCTATGGATTTTAATTTGCCGACAAATTTAACTTTATTGAGAATCGCATTGATTCCAGTGTTGGTGGTCACGTTTTATTTGCCCTGGGAAGCATCAAATGTTGTCTGTGCGTTAATATTTCTTGCTGCTGCCTTTACTGACTGGCTTGATGGTTATCTTGCCAGGCGAATGGATCAGGCGACTAAGTTTGGAGCGTTCCTGGATCCGGTTGCAGATAAATTGATGGTTGCAGTTGTACTCGTCTTGGTTGTACAAGCTGAACCAACAGGGTTTCTTGCTATACCGGCGGCAGTCATCATTGGTCGGGAAATTACTATCGCGTCTTTGCGTGAATGGATGGCGGAGTTGGGTCTGCGTAAAAAAATAGAAGTATCCTGGCTGGGAAAATTTAAAACCTTTGCGCAAATGACTGCAATTGTGAGTTTATTGTATAGCGACAGCTTATTGGGGGTACCCATGAGATCAGTGGGTTATGTATTCCTGTATTTTTCTGTTTTCCTGACTATTTGGTCAATGCTTATTTATTTAAGAGATGCATTGCCGAGTATGTTGGAACACCGATGACAGGGTCATTAATTACCTTGCGTTGGTATAGTGCAGAGAGATTTCTTGTTGAATTATAAGACTCAGTGCCAAGTTTTGGTAACAGAATATTGCGCTAAGCTTGAGAAATTGCTGACAGAGATTAAGTCTTTGATAACTTAATACAATAAATAATATTAAATAAGTAACTGCTCCCCCTCTATGGGTGACCTGTTCCGGAAGACGCCGTAAATACATTCCTGTAGGCTTGGATACTGCTTCCCTTCCGCATACACTTCCTCCACAGATCACCCATAGAGGGTTGTTTCGTTAGAGGGACGAATAGTTACTTATATTGAATAGTTAAATAAAAGTATCGTTGCGATAGAAATAAAACAGGGTTCTCGGAACTTTGGCTAATGTTAAGAGGAAAATTAAATGCGACTAATTTTATTAGGTGGACCGGGATCCGGAAAAGGTACTCAGGCGGCTGTAATTAAAGAAAAATTTAAGATACCACAGATATCAACAGGAGATATGCTGCGTGAAGCAGTGAAAGCTGGAACACCTCTGGGATTAATGGCAAAGGGCGTTATGGACGCTGGAGGCCTGGTTTCTGATGAAATTATATTGGGACTAATTGAGAATAGAATCATGCAGTCTGATTGTGTAAATGGTTTTCTTCTGGATGGTTTTCCTCGTACTATTGTACAGGCAGAGGGGCTTGCTTCTATGGGGATCAAAATCGATTTTGTAGTGGAAATCGAGGTTGATGATGAAGAAATTGTCAAAAGATTAAGTGGTAGACGAATTCATCCTCAGTCAGGAAGAATCTATCATACCGAATATAATCCTCCTAAAGTTGCTGATGTAGATGACCACACCGGTGAGCCACTTATCCAACGTGACGATGATTCAGAACAAACCATACGAAAAAGATTGGCCGTTTACCACGAGCAAACCGAACCATTGGTCAATTATTATTCTGCGGCAGCGAAGCAACCCGAATGTGGAATTCAGTTTTCATCGGTACCGGGTATAGGTGATGTTGAGTCGATTTCCGGGGATATACTTAGGCGGTTGAAGAAGTAACATCGTTTTTGTTCTGTTGGTTATGTTTTTTTTAAATTGTAGTAAATCCAATCTCAGCTTAAAATACTCGGTTCCGTTTCTTTAAATGTCCTTACAGGGGCTGTGTATTTTATGTCTGGGAAAACCTTATACGACAAACTTTGGGATGATCATTTAGTCCATCAAAATACGGACGGTTCGTCGCTGATTTATATTGATCGACACCTGGTTCATGAGGTGACCTCACCTCAAGCCTTTGAGGGACTGCGTCTGGCGGGTAGACGCCCTTGGCGAACATCAGCGAATCTTGCGGTAGCCGATCATAATGTACCTACGAAATACCGCCACCAGGGTATTAAAGATCCTGTTTCGCGTTTGCAAATAGAGACTCTGGATCAAAACTGTAAAGATTTTGAAATTACCGAGTTTGACATAAATGATCCGCGTCAGGGGATTGTTCATGTTATTGGCCCGGAACAGGGTGCAACTTTACCCGGTATGACGGTTGTTTGCGGTGATTCACATACTGCTACACACGGTGCTTTTGGAGCGCTTGCTTTTGGGATCGGCACTTCCGAAGTGGAGCATGTTTTAGCGACTCAGTGTTTGACCCAAAAAAAATCATCGAACATGTTGATTAATGTCACCGGAGACATGGGTGTAGGTGTCAGTGCCAAAGATATTGTTCTCGCAATTATTGGTCAAATCGGTACCGCAGGCGGCACAGGTTATGCGATTGAATTTGCCGGTACTGCGATCGAAGCTTTGTCGATGGAAGGTCGAATGACCGTGTGCAATATGGCGATAGAAGCCGGCGCGCGCGCTGGCATGATTGCAGTGGATGATATTACGATAGACTATGTCAAAGGGCGTCCTATCGCACCTAATGCACAACAATGGGATTGGGCTGTACGGGCTTGGCGAGAGTTGCATAGTGACCCCGATGCTGTCTTTGATTCGGTTATTGAGGTGGATATTTCCAGTTTGCAGCCCCAGGTGACCTGGGGTACGTCGCCGGAAATGGTGGCGTCGATCTCTGGTTGTGTTCCTGATCCTGCCCAGGAAGAAAATCCGGTGAAGCGGGAAGGGATGGTGCGGGCACTGTCCTATATGGATTTGCAACCAGGCACGCTGATTACTGACATTTGTCTGGATCGTATATTCATTGGCTCTTGTACGAATTCGCGGATAGAAGATTTACGAGCGGCTGCCGCAGTGATTAATAATGCGAAAGTGGCTGATAATATAAAAGAAGCTTTAGTTGTTCCCGGATCCGGTCTGGTCAAGCAGCAGGCAGAACAGGAAGGTCTGGATAAATTATTTATTGATGCCGGTTTTGAGTGGCGTGATCCGGGCTGTTCGATGTGCCTGGCAATGAACGCGGATCGATTGGAGACGGGCGAGCGTTGTGCGTCGACGTCTAACAGAAACTTTGAAGGACGCCAGGGTTATGGTGGGCGTACTCATTTAGTCAGCCCGGCGATGGCCGCTGCCGCTGCGATATCCGGGCATTTTGTCGATTGTCGAAATGAGTGATTGATTGTTCGGGACGCGTGCATATATTCGTCTAAGCCCTGCTGCACATCCTTTTTGTATAGCGGCGCATGTGATGGTTCTCACAGACAATAAATATATAGCTTAAAATTTTTATCGAATAGTCTTATATGTATTTAATTTGGTATAACACATAAACCTATGCAAGCTTTTCATACACTAACCGCTTCGGTCGTTCCGCTGGACCGATCTAATATTGATACTGATGCAATTATTCCTAAACAATTTCTAAAGTCCATTCGCCGTTCTGGGTTTGGGCCTCACTTATTTGATGAGTGGCGTTATCTGGATCATGGTGAGCCAGGTATGGATTGTAGTACCCGACCCATAAATCCTGATTTTATTCTAAATCAAGCGATTTATAAAGATGCGAAAATCTTATTGACACGAGAAAATTTTGGTTGCGGTTCTTCCCGGGAACATGCGCCCTGGGCTTTAGAGGATTTTGGCATAAGGGTCTTAATCGGGCCGAGTTTTGCGGACATATTTTATAATAATTGTTTCAAAAATGGCCTGCTTCCCATTGTTTTAAATTCGATGATCATGGATCAGTTATTTGATCAATCAGAACCTGGGTATGAATTAACGATTGATCTGGATGCGCAAACAGTCATGACACCTGATGGGAAGGAATTTTGTTTTGAGATTGATGGATCAAGAAAATGTCGATTATTAAATGGTTTGGACGATATTGATTTGTCCTTGCAAAATGCCGAAGAGATTCGAAACTACGAATTACTCAGGCAAAAACAAGCACCCTGGTTATTTAATGAGTTATAGGATGACTGTGAGTTTCTATTTTGAATGTCTTCATAGTCGGCTTGTGCTCTGATCAATCCTTGCGGATTTTCTCTACTGACTAATAAGTCGGGCAATTATATAGCGCGCTTAATATTAACTATGCAAATTTATTCGAGTGCGCTTTTTTTATTTTTATCATCTGTTCAGCATATTCAGTCTTAAGGATGCCAGTCTTTAGTTATTCAGGATGTGTGAAATCATCCCTTTAAGTTTTGCTGCATCATTGATGTCGGAGAAGCCTGAGAATAGCAAAGGCTCGAGCATTCTTTCCATTAAACTTGATGGGTGGTTTCTTTTTTAAAAGGGTTATATTTAGGATATGAATAAAAAAATTGCTGTATTCCCTGGTGACGGAATCGGGCCGGAAATCATTACCGAGGCATTGAAAGTTATTCAATGTTTGAACGAACTTTACGCTGCAAGCATTGAAATCGAACACGGTCTGGTGGGTGGGTGTGCTTATGATGCTAACGGTACTCCGTTGGCCGATGACGCATTGACACTTGCAAAAAGTGCAGATGCTATCCTGCTTGGAGCGGTCGGCGGGCCAAAATGGGAAGCGCTGGAATATTCGTGTCGTCCTGAGCGCGGCTTACTTAAGTTGAGAGCGGAACTGGATCTGTTTTCAAACTTGCGGCCGGCGGTACTGCACCCCCAATTGGCAGATGCTTCAACGTTGAAGCCTGAGGTTGTCAGCGGTTTGGATATAATGATTGTCAGGGAACTGACGGGTGGGATTTATTTTGGACAACCTCGAGGCATCCGAACTTTACCAAATGAAGAGAGACAGGGATTTAATACATTAGTATATAAAGAGTCGGAAATTCGTCGTATAGCTCGATCGGCATTTGAAATTGCGTTAAAACGAAACCGGCGTGTATGTTCGGTTGATAAGGCCAATGTTCTGGAATGCTCTGAATTGTGGCGTGAAGTGGTTGAATCGACCGCAAGTGAATATCCCGCAGTAGAATTAAGTCATATGTATGTTGATAATGCAGCCATGCAACTGGTTAGAGAACCCAAACAGTTTGATGTGCTGGTAACCGGTAATATGTTTGGCGATATATTATCCGATTGTGCGTCGATGCTGACAGGATCTATAGGCATGTTACCATCTGCTTCTTTAGACCAGCATGGCAAAGGTATGTATGAACCTATTCATGGCTCTGCGCCCGATATTGCCGGAACCGGACGGGCGAATCCATTGGCGACGATTCTTTCTCTGGCGATGTTATTACGATATAGTTTTGCCGAGACTGATTTAGCCGAGCGGATTGAACAAGCAGTAAATATGGCCCTGGACTCAGGTATCCGAACGGCGGATATCGTTTCATCAGGAACGCAACAGGTAGATACATCGCATATGGGAAGTGCAGTAGTTGAGGCGTTACGAAAGCTGGCGGTTTGAAGAGTTAATAATTTAAAGAGTGAAACGAAGAATCATCGTAACCTTCAGTATTCTTACTGGAGCAGTATGCTGGAGTTCCTTTCTCAAAAAGAGCCAGGCATTCGACCGAATCGATTTTTTAATTGTAACGGTTGAACAAATTAAACTCGTTGATTTATTGTGATGGGATCAGGCAGGCTGATCCTTTGTAGAACTTATGTTGATCCATTAGCAAATGTATAAAAATAATTAGAAATTATGACTAACAAATATAATGTGGCCATTGTGGGGGCAACAGGAGTTGTGGGAGAAACCCTTCTGTCCATTTTAGAACAAAGAAAGTTTCCGGTCGATCAAGTGTATCCGCTGGCGAGTCAACGTTCAGAAGGAAAACGTGTTGGCTTTGGTAACCGGCAGCTTGTTGTTGAAAACCTGGAATCTTTTGATTTCTCAAAGACACAGATAGGATTGTTTTCAGCGGGCTCGGAGGTTTCTGATATTTATGCACCAAAAGCCGCTGATGCGGGTTGTATTGTTATAGATAACACGTCCAGGTTTCGTTATCAGGACGATATCCCATTAGTTGTTCCTGAAGTTAACCCCAATGCGACGGGTGATTATAAGAACCACGGAATAATTGCCAATCCAAATTGCTCGACTATTCAAATGATGCTTGCATTAAAGCCAATTTATGATGCGGTTGGAATTGAACGGGTGAATGTGTGCACATACCAGGCGGTTTCCGGCACAGGTAAAACTGCTGTGGACGAATTAGCCAAACAAACGACGGATATATTCAACAGCAGACCCATAGAACCCCAGGTATATCCCAAACAAATCGCATTCAATGTATTGCCGCAAATTGATGTGTTTATGGACAATGGTTATACCAAAGAAGAAATGAAAATGGTTTGGGAAACCAGGAAAATACTTGGAGATCAATCGATACAGGTGAACCCGACTGCTGTGAGGGTGCCGGTCTTTTTTGGGCATTCTGAAGCTGTCCACATAGAAACGCGTGATAAGATACAGGCTGAGCAGGCCAGAGAAATATTGCAATCTGCGCCGGGTGTAACTGTATTGGATGAGAGAAAAGAGGGTGGTTATCCCACAGCAGTTACCGAATCTGCGGGTAAAGATAATGTGTTTGTGGGCCGCATACGTGAAGATATTTCTCATCCAAAAGGATTGGATTTATGGGTTGTCGGTGATAATGTGCGTAAAGGAGCGGCCTTGAACAGTATTCAGATTGCAGAGTACCTAGTAAAAAATTACATCTAGGCTAGTCTTAAAAGGAGTAAAATAACGACACCTGTCGCGGATGAACAGCGATGGGATGATTGATATGTGAAGGAGAGAGAAGTGGGTAAGTTTTCAAAAACTATGGCTTTTATGGGGCTGATTTCGCCAGTAACCGCAAGTGCATTGGGTGTGGGAGAAATTAAACTTCATTCTGCTTTAAATCAGATTCTTAAAGCGGATATTCCCTTGACAGCTTCCAGTTCGGAGTCGGCGTCCGAAGTTCGTGTTAATCTGGCGTCCCCGTCTGCCTTTGCAAGAGCGGGCCTGGATCGACCAGTTTACCTTTCAAGATTGCGATTCAGTCCGGTAAAACAAGGCAAGCGTTTAGTCATAAAAGTGACATCACGTGATGTGATTCGCGAACCATTTTTGAATTTCCTGGTGGAAGTGAATTGGCCTCAGGGAAAAATGTTACGTGAATTTACTGTATTGCTTGATCCCCCTGCAACGTATCAAAAAAAGGTTAATCCTGTTATCTCGACTCCGAAAACAGCATCTGGAACAGTGACTAAGTCTCGATATGCTGTTGATTCGCCTTCGAATTATGGGTTTAACAAGACACCAGTTAATAACAGTCAAGCGGTCAGCGCGTCGAATCAACCTAAGGATTCTGTCTATTCGCGTAGAAACGATACATTATGGGGTGTGGCCGAACGAGCGAAATCTGATTCCTCTATTTCCCAGGAACAAATGATGATTGCTCTGTATGAAGCGAACCCACGTGCATTTTTCAAGAAGAATGTTAATGCTTTAAAAGCGGACCACAGACTCAAAATACCTTCACGCGATAAGATACTAAAATATTCTCGGCGTGAAGCCCTGGCAGAATTTCGTCGTCAAAATGACCAGTGGGCCGGTAAGGTCGAATCGGCAAGCGTCGCGGATAATAAAAAATCCAGTGGTGTGAAATCTAAGCAGGTTTCGGTTGTTCAAACTACTCCAGACAGTCAATTGAAACTGGTCTCACCAGCAGAGGGTGAAACTGTTGGTAAAACAGCATCTGCTTCGTCCACGGTGAACGAACCGGCGCAAGCGGATTTGGCAATGGAAATGGCGGAAACAGTTAGTCAGGAGAATGATGAACTGAAGGCTCGGCTCAAGCAAGTTGAACAGCAACTTGCGATGATGCAGAAGATGCTGACATTGAAAAATAAACAGCTAGCAGGTATTGGTTCAAATCCGTCTGATTTGTCAGGCGTCGAAGGTGACGAAAAATTCATCGATTTGGAAAATACTGAAGTTAATGTAAATGAAGCTGCCATTGATAGTGAAGAAAGTGCACAGGAAGTCGTTTCGAATGAAGCAGAAAGTACGCTGATTGAGCCGGACTTAGGCGCGATTACTGAAGTTGGAGAAAATGTTCCGGATTTGGCCGCTGAAGGTATAGAGTCACTCAACTTGGAACAGGAGCCAACGGAGTTATCTTCTGTTGATAATGTTGACACGGGTATGGAGTTAGCCGATTCTTCTGAAGCGGCGCAAGCAACAGAATCAAAAGCAATAACACCACAGTCTGATTTGGAGGATGCGGTACCTGCGAATAATCAACCGGTTGCAGCAAAATCAATACCCAAAGCCACACCGGTGCCAGAGCCATTGCCGGAAGAAGAAAGTTGGTTAACGGAATTACTTTCTGAGCCCTTTTATCTTGCAGCAGCAGGAGGGGGTGTTGTATTACTTATTATTATGGCTTGGTTGTATACTCGTCGTCGAGATAATATGGCGATGATAGAGACCGAGAGTATTTTATCTGCCCCGGATACGATAAAGAATGTCGAAGATAAAGAAGATGTAGCAGACGAAACTCCGGATACTTCTAGCAACGATATCGGCGCAGTTGCCGAAAGTTCTTTTCTTAGTGAATTCACACCCAGTGATTTTGACGCTCTGGAAGCGGAACATGATGACGTGGATCCAATTTCTGAAGCGGATGTGTACCTTGCATATGGGCGTTATCAACAGGCTGAAGATTTGATAAGAAGTGCTATTGAAAACTATCCGGAACGCGACGAATGTAAATTAAAACTTCTTGAGATTCATTATGCAACAGAGGATAAGGAATCCTTTGAGTCGTATGCGCAAGAACTTGCGGGGATGAAATCGAATAACCCAGAGTTTTGGGCAAAAATTGTTGAAATGGGCAGGGAACTCTGTCCTCAGTGCACGTTGTTTGGCGACGGTGGTCAGATCATTACCAAAACGGGTGTGGATTTAGCGGACGAAGATTCATCTGGATCGTCGGTCCTTGGTGCGGATGAGTCTGGTAGTAGTGAATCTGGTGAGCAAAATGCGTTGGACAGTTTGGCACCTGATCTTGGCTTCGACGTGGAAACGTCCAGTGAATCAGAAGACGATATAGAGTCTGTGACCAAATTACTTGATAGTGAAACGGCTGAAACAGAAATTCTTGATCAAGAAACACCTCTGGAATTTTCTTTTGATCCACAGGAAGACAATGAAATGCCGGAGGTTATTGCTGTTGATTCGGAGTTGGATGAAATTAATCTGGATTTTAGCGAAGAGTTGAGCAGTGAAGATAATTCGATTGGAGAGATGACTGAACTGGATAGTTCAGGCGGTAATGAGACTTTGGAGTTCGATCTTGATTTTACTGCCTCTTCCGAACAATCTGAGTCCGCTGAAACAGATGGCTTGGGTCTTTCCGATATGAACGAAATCGAAACTAAACTCGATTTAGCCAAGGCTTATGTTGAAATGGACGATCAGACTTCGGCGCGGGACATACTGTCCGAAATATTAGCCGAAGGCAATGACGAGCAAAAAACGGAAGCGCAGGCTCTGGTTGAGGTTTTGGAGAATAAAGCCTAATCGTATTTACTTGGGAGCGAGGATTCAATAATATACGAATCTTGACTTGTCTTATTGTCCGTCTTCTG
>CAZGQY010000099.1:0-15552 GCA_964528035.1 uncultured Methylococcaceae bacterium
GGGGTACCACACATATAGTTCGACCGGAGTTTGATAATAGTATCGAGAAGTCGTTAGTGAAATATTTTGATCGCTACCTGACAATGAAAATGGGTAATTTTAAAATAAGTGATGATGAAATCCGCGAAGATGGACGCGGAAGTTTGACAGTGCATCCCTGCGGTGAAAGGCGTACAGCATGATTATTAACGGTGTAACAATTGACGAAACCTTTGCTGAAGCGTTTCCGATGAAAGCCACTCGAGTAATCATTACTGCACAAAATTCCAAATGGGCACTCATCTCTGCGCAGGCAATGACCGGTTTTGCAACCTCGGTCATTGCTTGTGGCTGTGAGGCAGGCATTGAGCGGGAATTGACCCCTTTCGAAACTCCAGACGGCCGGCCAGGGGTGTCTGTGATGATTTTTGCTATGGGCAAGAAAGGTCTCGCAAAACAGCTGGAAACGCGCACCGGGCAATGCGTCCTGACGTCGCCAACTTCTGCAGTTTATGCCGGGCTTGATGAGGGTGTTCAGATACCCCTGGGCAAGAATCTTCGTTATTTTGGTGATGGGTTTCAAATTTCCAAACAAATAAACGGTAGGCGTTATTGGCGAATTCCTGTAATGGATGGAGAATTTTTAGCCCAGGAAACCACTGGCATGAAAGAAGCAGTTGGTGGAGGCAACTTTCTGATATTGGCTGAATCGCAACCGCAGGCGCTGGCAGCCTGCGATGCGGCGATCGAGGTTATGCGCAAAGTGTCTAATGTTATCCTTCCTTTTCCTGGGGGTGTTGTGGGTTCCGGTTCAAAGGTTGGCTCCAAATATGGAGCATTGGGTGCTTCGACTAATGATGCATTTTGTCCAACACTTAAAGGCAAGACGACCACCGAATTGGGGCCTGAAATCGAGTCAGTCATGGAGATCGTAATCGATGGTTTGAGCGAAGACGATATTGTACATGCGATGCGGATTGGGATTGAGGCGGTCTGCAAATTGGGCACGGGTAACGGTGTCAGACGGATTACAGCAGGGAATTATGGGGGCAAACTCGGGCCATTCCATTTCCATTTAAGAGAGATTATGTCATGAGTACTCTTACTTTTACCTTAAAAAATACACCCAAACAGCGGGTGGATATGTCGCCTATGATCGTTGATCGGTTAAGCACAATGTCTATCGCTGAAATTAAAGCAATAACTCTGCAATCAGGGAAATATCAGAGATCGGTTGATGAATTGTTTGATGTATATGGGGATCCTGGAGAATCGATGATTATCCGCAGTAGCTGTGATAAATTGGATTATGTTGGCCACGGTCAGAAGTCTGGATTTATTTCTGTTGAGGGTAATGTGGGTGCCTATTTAGGCATGAATATGAGTGGTGGGGTCATTACAGTTATCGGTAGTGCAGGAATTTTTGCCGCCTGTGAAATGAAAGGTGGAAATATTGAAATTAAGGGCAATGTAGGGGATTTTCTTGGTGGAGCGGTGCCGGGTAACAAGCAGGGTATGAAGGGTGGTACGGTGTTAGTCAAAGGGAATGTAGGTGAACGTGCGGGTGACCACATGCGTCGGGGAATGATTTTGATTGAGGGCAATGCGGCCGATTATTGTGGTTCACGGATGATTGCCGGAACCATTGCAGTCATGGGCGAGGCGGGTCGATATCTGGGTTATGGTATGAGCCGAGGGACCTTGCTGCTGTGGAAAATGCCAGCTATACCACCGACTTTTAACGATTGCGGTGCTCACACTTTAACATTTCTGTCGTTGTTTTTTGCATCCATGCGTGAATCGGACAGCAAATTTTCTGATCCAGTGGCTGTATTTAACCGCGTTCAACGCTTCGGAGGGGATATGTCCAATACCGGTCGGGGAGAAATTCTGGTCAAAATTTAGGGTCGCGAGAAACTTGTAATGATTATCGCTTTGAACTTTGTTGGCGTTTTTTGCTAAGTATGAGAAAGCTAATATTTAAATGGAAGAGAACAATCCTAATCGGGTAATGACTCGTGACTCTCTAGCTCTTCTCACATTGCCCTGTATGCGGGTTCTTGCGAGTTTACGTCGCTGCGTGGCGTGCGCCAGTGCATTCACTTAACCACAAAAAGTACTGTTGTTTCGGTACTCTTCTGTTTACTTTCTAGTAGGTTACTGACCTGTCGTCGACATTTCTGAAGGACCCATATTCGGCAGCGTGATTATTCACCTTTTCATGTTTGACACCTTCATCTACACTTAAAGTGTATAAATTGATCTGTTAACTGACAGGTGATTAAATGCGATATGACGCTATTTTGGTTCTGGTTTTGGCTGCGGTGGCCTATTTGAAAATAATGCTTCAGGTCTATCAAAGCATTTCACTGGCACTCGCAGTGTTTTGCATATCAGGAGCATTCGGGATTTGGGCTGGCCTGGAAAGTGGAAATACCCCGGAAGACGAAAATACCTAGTTGCCCGATCAACTTGCAACTGACGATATGGCTGTAAAGCCTATATCGATGAGTTGTTTCATCTGTTGGTCGATGTAAGTCATAGCTTTTGACCTTTTCAAAATTAATGGTCATACAGGCAGAATAGATCAAAACTTTCAGGTTTTGATCTATTCTTGAGTGTAGCCTGCTCTAATCCCTATTCGTCCCATCGAACCACATTGATTTTAAGAGGTATATCCACCATGAAAAAATCACAATCGATTAAGCCTGGATCACTCTATACCATCGATATTTTTTTAATTAGCTTTGCTTGTTTGATTACAGTCTCCGCCCTGGGCATAGAGGCTTCAAATCAAGGAGAGTTATTCGGTTTGAATCAAAAGGCGCAGATGGCATTAGAGGGCATGTTGGTTATTCTGTTTTTTATTGGTTTATTGGGTTTCGCCGTTGATTTAATGTACCGGTTGATTAAACGAATTAAATGCTTACTGACACGGCAAAATTAATTGCTAACGGTGACATTGTCCTCGAATCGAATATTTTAACGACGCATGACACTAACTGTGGCTGGTTTGTTTCGTCTTTTGGGTCTGGATTGTATATTTCGACAGAATGCCAATGCTACACCTTCATGAGCGATTCGTACGACTTTCGCTGTCATGCGATGAATTTGGATAACGCTACCATTGTGCTTTTTCACGGCAAAAAACAGTGCGATCGGACTGCCAAAGGGTAGCGCATTAAAATCCGCGCCAAGGTATACACCACGACTGCTAAGATTAATAGTTTTGCAATGGTGGCTGGGTTTACCCGGAATCGAAATAAAAACGCTTACATCGACAGGGCTTCTAGAACTGATACGTCGTTCCATTAATTCTCCTTAGTTTTCGTTATATTTTAATATTATCTGTTGCGACAAATGTAGAAATATCGACAGTTTTTGCTGTTAGATCAACATATGGGCCATAATGAAAATAATATTTAAAAAACAATAATATAAAGGTTTTTGTGCGTTTTGCCTGTTGGTAAATGTAAAATTATCGGACAGTTGTTAACCTGAAGGTATTGTACCGCTTTTAGTGTGCCGGGTGTTTATTGTGTATAACATTATTTATTGAATCAACTCAGAAAGATTTGCGCTTAGGCTTGAACCCTCAGAAAAATAGCCACTGAACAGTTATCATTTATTTTCCTACAGCTCGACTACGGTTGAATAAATTGTTAAGAAAGTAACCCGTGTGGGATAAGGCATTCTCGCAAATTTGTTCTGGTGTCCCTTCGGCGATTATCTCGCCGCCCCCATCTCCACCCTCGGGGCCAAGGTCAATTATCCAATCTGCAGTCTTGATGACATCCAGGTTATGTTCAATGACCAGAATAGTGTTTCCATGGTCTCTTAATCGGTGCAGTACATTAAGAAGTTGCTGAATATCATGGAAATGTAGGCCTGTAGTTGGTTCATCCAGGATATAGAGTGTTTTTCCAGTATCACGTTTTGATAACTCTCTTGCCAGTTTAACTCGTTGTGCCTCACCACCTGAAAGCGTGACAGCATTTTGGCCCAGGGTAATGTAACTCAGCCCAACATCAAGCAGTGTCTGCAGTTTACGCGCAATAACGGGAATGACGGCAAAAGTTTCTCGAGCTTCTTCGACAGTCATGTTTAGTATCTGGTAAATATTAACGCCTTTATATTTTATTTCCAGTGTTTCCCGGTTATATCTTTTACCTTCGCAAATATCACAATTGACGAATATATCTGGAAGAAAATGCATTTCCACTTTAATAACTCCATCACCTTTGCAGGCTTCACAACGGCCTCCTTTAACGTTAAAACTGAAGCGTCCCGGAGTATATCCTCGGGATCGTGCTTCAGGTGTGGCAGCAAACAATTCTCGTATGGGTGTAAACAGTCCCGTATAGGTTGCTGGATTTGAACGCGGTGTACGACCAATAGGGCTTTGATTGATATCGACTATTTTGTCGATATGATGCAGTCCTTCAATTTTTTCGCATTCAGCAGGAATGGTACTTGCTTTATTGAGTTCCCGCGCCGTGTACCGGTACAGGGTGTCATTAATCAAAGTGGATTTTCCAGAGCCTGAAACTCCGGTGATACAGGTGAACAGACCGATGGGAAAATGGACATCTACATTTTTCAGATTATTACCTTGTGCATTGATTATGCTGATGCGCTTTTTTTTCTGTGATGCCTGGTTATTGTTGGGTGCTGTGATCTGTAGCCGTCCGGAAAGGTATTTCCCTGTTAGTGACTTAGGATGATTAATTATTTGTTCAGGTGTTCCCTGAGCGACGATCTGTCCACCATGAATGCCTGCGCCAGGGCCGATATCGATGACATACTGCGCGGTACGGATCGCTTCCTCATCGTGTTCAACGACAATGACGGTATTACCCAGGTCACGCAGTCGAATTAATGTATTTAGCAGACGCTGGTTGTCTCTTTGGTGTAAACCAATGGAAGGTTCGTCGAGGACATACATAACCCCGACCAATCCGGCACCGATCTGGCTGGCGAGACGGATGCGTTGCGCTTCGCCACCGGAAAGGGTGTCTGCGCTTCGATCCAGAGTCAGGTAGTTAAGCCCGACGTTTACCAGAAATTCCAGTCTTGCGGTAATTTCCTTGACAATTTTTGCGGCGATTTCACCTCTTGTTCCGGGTAGTGTCAGCTGTTTGAAAAAACCCAACAGGTCATGGATGGCGCGACTGCTAAGTGTGTGTAATGCCTGATCTTCGATAAACACGTTGCGGGCAGCCTTATTCAATCGTGCACCGTTGCATTCAGGGCAGGGTTTGTGCGATAGATATTTGGACAATTCTTCTCGTACCATTGTCGAGTCCGTTTCTCGATAGCGGCGTTCCATATTGGGTAGAATTCCTTCGAACGAGTGACGGCGTTTTCGAATCGACCCACGGCTGGTTATCATTTTAAAGGTGATGGCTTGCCGTTTGCTGCCATACAAAATAACTTGTTGTGCTGAATCCGGGAGAGTGTGGAATGGGACTTCGGGATCGAAATCATAATGTTCCGCGAGTGAACATATTAACTGGTAATAATAAGCGTTGCGGCGATCCCAGCCACGAATAGCGCCTCCGGCCAGACTTAGTTCCGAGTCGTGAACAACCAAATCCGGGTCAAAAAACTGTTTTATTCCCAGTCCGTCACAAGTCGGACAGGCTCCTTTTGGGTTATTAAACGAAAATATCCTGGGCTCCAGTTCGGTCAAACTGTATCCGCATTGGGTGCATGCATATTTCTCGGAGAATGTCAGAGTTTTCTTGGTATCGTCCATGCAACACACCAGTGCAATTCCATCCGCAAGTCGTAATGTCGTTTCGAATGATTCAGACAGGCGCAGTGGCAAATCTTCTCGAATTTTAAAGCGGTCAACAATGGCTTCGATAGTATGTTTCTTTCTCAGATCCAGATCCGGCGGATCATCAAGCTCAAACACTTCGCCATTGATGCGTGCTCTAATAAATCCTTGATTTAGTAAATCATTTAATACCTGAACATGCTCTCCTTTACGCTCACAGATTACGGGCGCAAGCAACATCCAGCGTGAATCAGGTTGCAGAGTCATGACCTGGTCAACCATCTGACTGACTGTCTGTGCCTGTAATGGGGTGCCATGTTGGGGGCAATTGGGAATTCCTGCCCGGGCATACAATAAGCGCAGATAGTCGTATATTTCGGTAATTGTGCCGACTGTGGATCTGGGGTTATGCGACGTGGATTTCTGTTCGATTGAAATAGCGGGGGATAGTCCTTCAATATGGTCTACATCCGGTTTTTCCATTAAAGACAGGAATTGTCGAGCATAGGCCGACAGTGATTCGACATACCGCCTTTGTCCTTCAGCATAAATTGTATCGAAGGCCAGGGAAGATTTACCCGAACCGGATAATCCGGTGATGACGATCAGTTTGTCCCGCGGCAGATCCAAATCGATGTTTTGCAGATTGTGGGTACGGGCTCCCCGTATTTGGATTGTATCCATCGTCATTCCGAGTCAGAAAAGAACCTGTTACTATAAGTGGTTTTTGGTATTTTTAGCAAAGGAGAAAGCAATTGGGTCACGATGTAGACATAACCAGTCCGATGAGCAGTGTAGAGCGGCGCGGAATTTTTGCGCTGGCGGGAATATTTGCATTGCGTATGTTGGGTCTATTCATGATTTTGCCGGTTATGTCTATTTTTGCGGAAGAATTGAATGATGTCACACCCTTTTTGATCGGTATGACAATCAGCGTTTATGGACTGACTCAGGCATTATTTCAGATTCCCTTCGGATTATTGTCTGATCGCTGGGGCCGAAAACCGGTGATTGCATCAGGTCTGATTATTTTTGCCGCAGGCAGTGTTGTTGCCGCGCTGTCGGATTCCATTTATGGTGTACTGATTGGCCGTGCGCTTCAGGGAAGCGGGGCTATTGCAGCGGCTGCGATGGCGATGGCTGCGGATTTGACGCGTGAAGTTCATCGTACCAAAGCAATGGCGCTGATCGGTATCAGTATTGGCTTATCGTTTGCCATATCTCTGGTTGCTGGCCCTGTAATTGGCAGTGCATGGGGGTTGCAGGGAATTTTTTGGCTTACCGCGTTGTTGGCTGTTCTGGGAATTGTTGTTTTGTATGTTTTGGTTCCTGACCCCGGTCATATTCGTTTCCATCGCGATACAGAAACCGTACCACTTCAATTTCGCAATGTTTTGCAAAACCCGGAACTTTTGCGATTGGATTTCGGGATACTTTCACTTCATATGGTATTGACCGGTAGTTTTGTGGTGTTGCCGTTATTATTGCGGGACGCTTCATTGCCCGTGGAACAACATTGGACGGTGTATCTTCCTGTATTGTTGGCCTCTATGCTGGCGATCGTACCCTTTATTATTTTTGCTGAAAAAAAGCGTAAAATAAAACCTGTATTTCTCGGCTCTATTGTAATAATTTTTTTAGCGGAGCTTGGCCTGGTGGTTTTTCATACGGATGTTCTGCTGATTGCTGTATTTTTGCTGTTATTTTTTTGTGGATTTAATTTGCTTGAGGCGACATTGCCGTCAATGATTTCGAAGATCGCACCGGCGGCTTTAAAAGGAACGGCCATGGGTGTTTATTCAACCTCTCAGTTTCTGGGCGCATTTTTGGGTGGCATATCGGCAGGCTGGCTTTATGGGCAGTATGGCGTGGAAAGTGTATTTTTCATGTGCGCAGGTACTGTATTTGTGTGGTTTATTGTAGCCTGTTCAATGAAGAATCCACGGCATCTTAGTAGCTTGCTGCTCAACGTTGGCAATCTCGACCAAAGCGAGGCGGACGTAATGTCAGAAAAAATATCTGAGATAGAAGGTGTTGCAGAGGCAGTCGTAATGGCTGATGATGGTGTGGCGTATCTAAAGGTTGACAAGGGAGTGCTGGATTACAGTCGCTTGCAAAACTTGATTCCGAAAACTGCGGAATTGTGAGACAGGAGTCTTTCCGCCAGGTGGTTGTCTATTGTCAGGCAGCCTGTCTGGCTGAATACAGGATTTAGGATTTCTTTATCGACCCTGGGATGAAGTCGGGTTTAGAAAACATCTATTTTATAATGGGATAAATTATGGCGAACAGAGGTGTTAATAAGGTAATTTTGGTGGGTAATCTCGGGTCGGATCCGGACGTTCGGTATATGCCCAGTGGTGATGCTGTGACCAATATCAGCGTAGCAACATCTGAAACCTGGAAAGATAAGCAATCTGGAGAGGCTCGTGAGCGCACAGAGTGGCATCGAGTTGTTTTTTTTCGAGGTTTGGCGAGTGTCGCGGGCGAATATTTACGTAAAGGCAGTAAAGTTTATATTGAGGGAAGTTTGCGAACCAGAAAATGGCAAGGGCAGGATGGTCAGGATAGATATTCAACCGAGATTGTTGCCGACGAAATGCAGATGCTGGACGGTCGTAGCGGCGGAACGGCCGATTTCAACGATGGTCGATCCGGGTATGGCAATTCCCAATCATCTGCGCCTGCCTCGACTCAATCTGTACCGCCCGCGCCATCGGCGGCTCCTCCTCCAATGCAGGGTTCTGCTCCGGATAGTGAGGATTTTGATGACGATATTCCATTTTGAAATTTTAATGACGCGATTTTTTTGAACGGTCTGTTAGAAGACTGTCGGCTACGCTTAGAAGGAACCCAAGGTGACGGAATCCCAGGTGTTGGATTTAACTATATTTTTTGGCGACGTCGCCGGAAGTGTAGAGTTATATGACGCAATGGGAGATGAGCGTGCCCATGCTTTGATCCTGTCATGCCTGAATCAAATGACTTCAACCATTGAGCGTTTTGGCGGTCGTGTGGTTGAAGTGATTGGCGATGAGGTGATGGCGGAATTCACTGATACCAACTATGCATTGGAAGCAGCCTGTGAAGTGCAGCACAACCTGGCAGTAACCAATGAACATCAGTTGGGTGTTCGCATCGGTTTTCATTCGGGGCAAACAGCGGTTGCGGATGGGCATCCCTATGGTGATACGGTTAATATTGCGGCGAGAATGGTCAATTTGGCCAAGTCCGGCCAGGTTTTGATTAATCACCAGACTGTAGAGTATTTGTCTGAAGAGAATCAACAAAGACTACGATTTATGGATCGTATGTTTTTAAAGGGAAAAAAAGAGCCTTATATGGTTCATGAAGTGCTTTGGGAAGAAAGTGATCGGACAATGGTTGTGACTTCAAAGGCTGAGGGAAATGTAAACAGACGTAGAAATGAAACCTCTATATGCCTAAGTTATCGGGATCGGGAAATTCTGGTCAATGAAGCGTCGGGTGAATTAGTGATCGGGCGAGGTAAGCAGTGTGGATTAATCATTCATGCTGAGGCTGCATCCCGCATCCATGCGACAGTTAATTGCCGCAATGGAAAAATAATTATTAAAGATCAAAGTACTAACGGAACTTTTGTCAGAACGCTTGATGGTAAACGATCTGCGGATGGTCTGGATATTTTTCTTCATCATGAAGAATGGATATCGGATGCTATTGGTGTGCTTTCATTGGGAGAGGCTATTGTGGAAGGTGCGACTGATCTGGTACATTTTCGGTTTAGTTGAAAGCAGGGAAGAACAGTGAGATTGTCAATAGTTGGATTTAATTGGCTGCTAAACCTGGCTGTTGATTCTAACAGCAGGTATCAAAATTGCTGTTGTGGACGAAGGCATTAGCTCAATGCAGGTACTTAAAAAAACAAAAATTCTGTAAGATTTGTTGCGATATTCCTGTCGCAAAAGTTCATGCAATCAATAGCTTGCCCCCGCAAAAAAACTATAGCTACCGAACTGGAAAGAGATTAGAAAATAACAACTCTAATTTTCTAGCTATACTTTAAAGCATTTCAATTTTGAAGTAGTACTGATGTATTGGTTAAACCGAAATTTCGGACTGTTTTTGCTTGTGTTCTTGTTCGCATTTCCGTTTTCCTCGTTTGCTGTAGAGAACGAGGTATCGAAGCAGAACCTAGCTGATGATGATCCTGGCGATATTATTCCTGCACATGTATTTATGCATGTCACTCGCGTTCATCGGGAACTGGATTTGATTCGCCAGGAAATGGGAATGCCAAAAATTGGTGCCAGTGGCATATTGGTCCGTGATGCTGCACCGCGCGAAGTTTTTTATCAGGCACTGACATTATTTCGTAAGTCAAATCGTTTCAGTTTCGAACAGATTCGTATTGAACGAGCAGAGCCTCTGACACCGCGGGGAGCCATTTATCCGCGGCATGTATTTGCAATGGTGGATGAGGCCATGCAAATGATAAGAGGTGTGAAAACGCATTTGGCGATTGATGAAGTTATTGAACAACCATCAATCGATCCGACACTCACGCCTTCGGATGTTTTTCTTAATATCATTTCTTTGAATCGCCAGTTAAATCGAATGCTGGATAAGCGCTTCGCCCCTGAAGATGTATTCCAGCGTGTCAGTCTGGCGATTGGCTACAGCGCGAAATTACTTGCTCAGTTTCCCGATTCAAAGCGAATTCCGTTAGAAGAACCACGTCAAAGGAAGAAAATTTCTGGCGATGTATTTCACAGACTGATCAGATCCTATGTCCTCATCAGAAATGTTGGTATCCGTTCCGGGCTGAGTATGTTGGAGATGGATGTTTCTGCGATAGATGACAATCACATTGTTCCCAGTGACGTTTACGATATTGCTTCATTGATAGTATCTGAGCTGGCTTTTGTGCATAGACACATCAAGGGTTCGGTAACGCCTCGTGAGGTCTATAATCCGGGTCGTAAATTCCCCAGCGATGTCTATCAACGCGTTGGCATTCTGGAAGCACAATTACAGGAATTGAGTGACAGAGTAGGTGATTCTGCAAGCTGGTTGTCTGCTCGCTAATGGATCTTAGGTCGGCTTTAGCGGGTTCTATTGGTTTCGATAAGCTATTATCGGATAGTTTACAAGGCCGGTTTTTACGATCTCATTTAAGCATCGCGCTCATCGGAATGTTTGCCTTGGCCATTGCAATAGGCACAATAGGGTTCCTGGGCAACAATGCCCGTGAGCTCGCCTTCAAGCAAGGCCCCACGGCGCAAGCGTCATTAAAAGTTCTCAATGGTATTCAGTCATCTCTGGTCGCAATGCGTGGATGGATTGCTTTGGGTGATCCTAAATATCGTCAGAAAAGGCAACAAGCCTGGCAAAATGACATCGATCCTGCTGTGGAAGAACTCAGGCGTCTAACGATAAACGCTGATTCGAGACAATTCAACCGTATCTTAGGCGTACTCGCCGATCTTAATGAAGCACAGTGGTGGATTGAAGATGTCGCCCACACTCCGGGTAATCAACCGGCGCGGGCACTCTATGATGACCAGGGCAATCTACTGAAAAAGAATATCTTGCGGGCGATCATTGGTTTGATCGATGGTGCAACCCGGAATAATCAAACTATAAACGATAAAAGTTTATTGGCTACTCTGTACCAATTGCGTGTTCATTTCGCAGAGTCACATTCTCTGCTGGGACGATATCTGGATACCGCAGAAGCTCACTATAAAGTGGACTTTGAGGCTGCAATAAAGCATGTTGATCGCAGCCTATTCGAAATCGGTCGACATACGCAGTTTGATGAGAATGCTCAACAATTAGTCTCATTCCTTGAAACTGAGCTGATCGTTTATAAAAACCTGACAAAAAGGATCTTTACATTAAGGGAAAAATTGAGTTGGAATGTTGCTCAACATGCACTTTTAACTGATGCTGTTCCTTTAGCAGAGTCTTCGATAAAAATGTTGCGGGATTTGTCTACTCATTACAGTTCTGCCATGCGTATGCAAGCGAAAAGGGTTGACAAGATCAGTTGGATAGCTGTTGCAGTCACTGTAATACTGCTGATTATTATTGGGCTTCTTGCTATTGTTCTGTCGCTTAGCGGGTCAAAACAACTGGTCAAGCCGATTCAATCCTTGGTTGAAGCGGCCCATGATTTAGCAGCTGGCAAATTAAACCAAAAAATTGCAACCAGTGGGCTGGATGAGCTGGACGATCTGATAGTGTCCTTCAATCAAATGCATTCAGAATTGAGAATCAGCCAAGAAACTTTGGAGAATACCAATCGAAATCTGGAGGGAAAAATTAAGGAGCGCACTTCTTTTTTACAACGTGTCATTGATTCCAATCCCAACTTTATTTTCGTAAAGGATCGTGACAGTCGTTTTGTACTGGCGAATAAATCAATTGCAAATGCTTATGGTTCCACGGTCGACGGTCTGGTTGGTAGCCTGGATTCCGATTTCAATCTTAATACGGAAGAAAGCCAGGATTCCCATCGAGATGATGTCGAAGTGATTGATGGCCAATGCGATAAATTCATTCTCGAAGAAAAATTCACAACCGCTGAAGGGGTTGAGCGCTGGCTACAGATTACCAAGCGACCCTTATTCGAAGAAGATGGCTCGGTTCATCAGTTCCTGGGCGTGGCCTCGGATATCACTGAGCGTAAACAGGCGGAAGAAGATTTACAGAAACTCTCTCGTGCCGTGGAAGCGAGTTCTTCTGCTGTGGTGATGACCGACTCTGATGGATGTATTGAATATATTAACCCCAAGTTTACCGATATTACTGGTTATTCCCGCAACGAAGCAATGGGACAAAATCCTCGTTATTTGCTGCAATCGGGGCACACACCGGATTCTATCTATGATGAGATCAGGGATACTATTTGCTCGTCAGGTGAATGGAAGGGTGATTTGCGCAATAAAAAGAAGGACGGCACGCTTTACTGGGAGCGTTGTTCAATTTCCTGCATCAGAAATCTTAGCGGCAAGGTTACTCACTATGTCGGTATACAGGACGATGTGACCCATGAATATGAATTAACGGAACAACTGAGCTATCAGGCGACCCATGATGTACTCACCGGACTGATTAATCGCCGCGAGTTCGAGCATCGTGCTGAGCGCCTGTTGTCGATGACTCGGCAGAATAAGACAGAACACGTGATGTGTTTTATGGATCTTGACCGTTTCAAGATTGTTAATGATTCTTGTGGGCATACTGCGGGTGATGAGTTGCTGCGCCAGCTTTCCCTGATTCTGCAAAAGAAGGTGCGCAAGCGTGATACTCTGGCTCGCCTGGGTGGTGACGAATTCGCGATTTTAATGGAGCATTGTTCATTGGATAATGCCAGTCGGGTGGCCACCTCAATATTGGATGCAATCCAGGACTATCACTTCAACTGGGAGGGACAATCTTTCCGAGTAGGGGTGAGTTTGGGTCTGGTGGCGATTACTGAGGCTATGTCCGATCTGACGCAATTATTAAAGCAAGCGGATGCAGCGTGTTATATGGCTAAAGATTCGGGTCGTAATCGCTTGCATGTTTATCACCCGGAAGATAATGAAATCGCTCAGCGTCAAGGTGAGATGCAATGGGTGCCTCGTATTTATCAGGCGCTGGAAGAAGACTTGTTTTGTTTGTACGCACAGGCCATTGTCCCGCTTGATAATCGCATCGATACACATTATGAATTACTCATCAGGATGAAGGCTGAGGAAGGCATGGTTATTCCTCCCGGAGCCTTTCTACCAGCGGCTGAGCGATACAACCTGATGTTGCAACTGGATCGTTGGGTGGTTGAACAAGCGGTAAAGACCTTGGTGGGTAATCCGGATTTTCTCAGTCATATTACTTTTGTTTCGGTCAATTTGTCCGGTCAGTCACTGACCGATGAATCTTTTCTGGAATTTATCGTAGCCCTGTTACAGGGTAGCGAGTTGAAGGGTAACAAGATCTGTTTTGAAATTACCGAGACTGCGGCAATTGCCAATATGACGACTGCGATCAGATTCATTTCAACCCTAAAGCAATTCGGATGTCAGTTTGCTTTGGACGATTTTGGTTCGGGACTGTCCTCATTTGGATATTTGAAGAATCTGCCCGTGGATTATTTGAAAATAGACGGAATATTTGTCAAAGATATGGTCGATGACCCTATTGACCGCGCGATGGTGAAATCCATTAATGATATTGGTCAGGTGATGGGCATGCGTACAATCGCAGAGTTTGTAGAGAATGACGAAATCATGGACATGTTAAGGGATGTCGGCGTTGATTATGCTCAAGGCTATGGTATCGGCAAGCCGATGGATTTTCACGAATTAGTTCGTCAATCAACTCATGTGTCTAAAAACAACATTGCGGTAAATTCGGCTAATTTATAGCGTTTTATTTACTGTGCTGATAAGAATAGGGGTCTTGTTTACACGCAGCGTGTAAAATTATCCCCGGAGGGCTCTTCCTTATCCTTTAAGTCTTTTTGAATTCAGACTATTGCGGAATATCAGTGGTTGTTCGGATTGACTGGATTGGATGCCTGCAGAGTCAATCGCATCGATGACTTGCTGATGTTGGGGTGACAGACTACACACCGGGTCGGTGGCGCTTGCATCGCCACTTAACAGATAGGCCTGGCATCGGCATCCGCCGAAATCTTTGTTTTTTTCCGGGCAGCTACGGCAGGGTTCCTGCATCCAGTTGTCACCACGATATTTGTTGAATGCGGCGGATGTTTCCCAGATGTCGCCTATGCTCATGTCGCGAACGTTGGGGCAGTTTAGATCTGGTAGTTGACGTGCAGAATGGCAGGGCAGAGCCGTGCCATCGGGTGCAATGGTTAAAAAAGTCGTCCCCCAGCCGTTCATACAGGCTTTCGGTCTGTCTTCGTAAAAGTCAGGAACGACGTAATATATCTTCATCTTTCCGGAGTGTTTTTCTTTGTAACGTTCGGTAATGGACTCTGCTTTTTTCAGTTGCTCCCGGCTGGGTAACAGTTGATCCCGGTTCAGATGCGCCCAACCATAATACTGAGTATTGGCTATTTCCAGATAGTCGGCTCCCAGAGAGTCAGCCATATTGAGAATTTGTTCCATTTGATGGATATTCTGTCGGTGGATGACAACACATAAAACCATGGGATAGCCATGCTTTTTAATTAAGGTGGCCACCTCACATTTCTGCTGAAAACTGTTTGTACCTGCGAGATGATCGTTTAATTCCTGGGTACTGGCCTGAATACTGAGTTGAATATGATCCAGACCGGCTTCTTTCAGTTCGACGATTCTGTCTTCTGTCAGGCCGTAACCCGATGTAATCAGGTTTATGTAGTAACCGAGTGTGCGAGAGTGGCTGACTAGCGTAGTGAGGTCTTGGCGAATGAGCGGCTCGCCTCCGGAAAAGCCCAGTTGAACTGCACCCATTTCCCGAGCCTGGCTTAGAACGCGTAGCCAGTCTTCCGTTTTTAACTCATGATTGAGGTGTGCATAATCGATTGGATTTGAGCAATAGGGGCATTGCAGCGGGCAGGCATATGTTAGCTCAGCCAATAACCAGCGCGGGCTGGGAGGTTTTCTATTCTCGGATCGAGTACTCGTGTCTGATTGCATAAAAAGCCAATGCTATGCGAGGTCTAAATTAATGAGAACAGCGTTAAACAAATTTGAAATAGATTTATATTCCTGCATTTGATTGCCTTGTTCTCATTAATTTATCCTGTTATCTAACTATCAGTGTAACTGCTCGCCCCTCTATGGGTGATCTGTTCCGGAAGACGCCGTAAATAC
>CAZGQY010000100.1:0-15469 GCA_964528035.1 uncultured Methylococcaceae bacterium
GGAAATCTACGGATCAACAGGTTTTAGCAGCAATGGCCTCGGTGATTTTGCATTACTGCCTGAAATTGCGTCCGAAAGTGACTTTGTCGTCTTGAGCCAATCAATCGCGCTGGGTGTTGAAGCAACCGAAGACATTACATTCTACACGGAGTTCTTTGGATTTTTCAGCCACGGACATGAAGTGAATAACACGCAGATCTTCTTTAACGCCGGGGCTGACTACTATGTAACGGAAAATTTCGTACTGGATCTACGTCTTGGTTTCGGTTTAACCAAGGGTGCGGAAGACGTCTTTGCAGGCTTCGGCGGCGGCTATCGTTTTTAAATCTATCGCCATCATACAAACAGAACATGTCTTCAGTTGAAAGGCTACAAGGCCATCATGCAGATTTCTGGCAGACCACCAGCCGCTATGGTCTTATCCACACTGCGGAACAAGGCTGGGCCACGAATCCGTCGTCCCTTTGCCTGATTGTTTATGTTCATGGATTATTTGGTGATGCAGAAACAACTTGGGGAGATATGCCACGCTGGGTGTTAGACAGTGCCGCAGTCGATCTCGACGTCATTTCCTTTCATTATCCTTCGAAATTCTGGCAGAGGTGCAGTATTGCTCAGGCGGCTTATGATCTGGAAACCTGGTTGAAAACTGAGTACGCTGAGTACCGTCACATCATATTTGTAACGCATAGTACCGGTGGCCTCGTCGTCAAGCATCTCCTAAATCAAGGATTTTCCTCAACGAATTCGCGCGTAGAACTAGAAAGATCATCTCAGACCTCTTCAGCGCAAGTCTGGACGCGCACTCGTCGTGTTATCAATATCGCAGTACCACATCGGGGTGGTACACGAGCGATGACTATTCTTAGTAGTGTGGTTTACCCGCTTTTTTATTGTTTAGCGGCTCCCCTCTTGTTGCTGGTCAAGGTATTGACCCAAGGGGGAAAGGACTGGGGACGAAATCAAATTATTACCCGTTTGCGCCGGAAGCACCGAAGGTTGTTGCACATGGATCATCAATTTCATGCGTATTGGCAAGAGTCCAAGGATGCGGGTTTACCGACACCAGTCGTCACCGATATTTGCGCTGAATCCGATCAGTCGGTAGCGGTTAGCGATCGGTCGATTGAACCAATCTATGTACGCGGTACGCACAAATCTGTGAAAATTCCGAAGCGGTCTAAGGGGCCGATCGTCGGAATCGTATCCGAAATTATAAAGCGGTATCCGACCGATGTTTCGCTTGCGATTGTTGATAAATCGCTAACGCGGATCCAGGAAGTCAACCGAGCCGCATCGATATCGTCACTCATCGGCATTGATCAATCGGAAAGGCCGCAAGACCTCTACGCATCGGCTAAACGCGATTCAGGTTGGATTACTGGAAGTCAGCGCTTGGTTTGTAATCGGTTAAGAGAGTCTGTATCGCAAGAGGGGGCCGAACTCAAACAATTGCTTCTGGTTGGTTCCGCGGGCGTCGGCAAATCCACAGTGATGCGCGCCCTGGCCTGGCAATTAAGTTGCTGCTTTTTAAGCGATCCCCGGAGCGTTCCATTGCCTTTGTTTATTCCCCTCCAACAAGCCACTCTTTCGACTCAATCCGTTACGGCCTATTCGTGGGAAAGCATGTGGACATGGTGGCTTCAATGGGCGCATTCTTTATCCGCTCACGATACAACCACAATTGAATGGTTGGAGCAAAAATTTCAGAATGATTCGGTGATTGTAATTATCGATGGCGTTGATGATTTTCTAGTCAATCATCCGGAAATTGGTTTTTCAACGTTTACGGAAGTATTACACTGCGTACTTGATCGCTATGCGCTCAATAATCGATTTAAAGTAATCGTCAGCCTCCGCAAGGATACGCATGGTCTTCGAACTTTAATTCGTAATCCTAAGGCTGTTTTCGAAATTCTCCCGCTTTCCCGCACACAAGCGATTCAGCAATTTCCCCAAAGCAGTGAATGGTTGTCGTCCATTCGCGATACCTCTGTATTGCAGCAGATAATGACACCGTTAGTGCTGTCGCATTACCAGCCTTCTGTTGACAGCCGATCGACAGACCAAGCGATCACTCAAACTAGTATTTTATCCGCAGTACTGGAAAATTATATCATTGAATCCAAACTCGCCGGTGTCTGGGTTGCAGACAGTAACGTTGCCGAATTGGAGCATCTCGTCACAGCCCTTGGGATCATCGCATGGTTCATGTTCTTTAAGTCACGTGGAGACATAAGCTTGGATGAATTGATTCAGGAGGTTGGCGCATTTAAGAAGAGGCTGCAGGGATTTGTCGAAGAATCCCGTTATTCATCGGGCAGCCCAAGATTGGAGACCGGTTATTCATTGCTGGAAAATATACAGATCCGCATAACTTTATTAAAACGAACCATTTTTATATCAACAGGACCCGATCGGTTCAGATTCATCCATCGAACATGGCAGGAACTTTTAGTCGCAAGATTTTTAACCGATTCGATCAAAGATTATGGATTCAACGAGTTGGCAAATGCGAAAATGTACTCAGGAATCTACCGCGTTGCCGGTGAATTGTACCAGGGAGAATCCATCACAGACACTCATGTGAAGGTTGCATTGGACGCTTGGCGAAAGACAGGCCAGCGCTACATTAGCGGAAACTTAATTGGTTTTCTATCGTGGACTACGACACCGATTGATTTTCAGGCAATCCAACTTTTATTGGATGAACTGGAAAATTTAGATGAACTTTCTCGGAGTATTCTCATTGGCGGTTTGGGCTATCGATTACTCGTTAATAACGACAAGGACTCGGCACGGAGCGATATACGGCGTTGTTTACTACCTAAACTTAAAAAATTTTCACGTTGCTCTAAGGTCCGGTTATCGGATCCCGTGGTAGCGAGTCTCGCCTGGTGCTATCAAAAAGCTTTTGCCGTACTGTTCGGAGCTCGGCAACCCACGGAAATTTCACCAGCTCTTGGATTTGGATATGAGCATACGTCGATAGTGCTACCTATAATTTCGAGCACCGTTGAAGATCGATATTCCTTGGATGATCGGTCCCGCGCATTGCAGCGGGCACTCCTGACACCGATCCTGGACACGTTTAATCATCCGATGTTTATGATTCGTGCGGTGCATTACCTTTATTATCTGGTGGTTGCTAAACAATATAATGTCCTTGACCACGTGGCATCGCAGGAACTCGAGTTATTACTCCAACCTGGATGTGAATTCGAGGGTCTTGTGACGGCGTTTGATTCGGTCCCCGAACTGCAAAATCTCTATATACGGTGCCAAAAAGTCTATGACCAGTTAGAAAATTCCTGGTCGAATCCGTGACATGAAACGCTAGTCAATTGGAAACTGCACTGGGTTTAGGGTAGAGGGAATCCTATTCACCCGGCCTCATGTAATTCCTTCAGCTTTCTATACAGCGTACTCTCGCTAATACCGAGCTCCGCTGCTAGCGACTTCCTGTCTCCCTGGTGCCATTTTTCAGCTGACAATACGTAACGCCGTTCCATTTCTTGGAAGGGGATAATCTGGTCAAACTGTACTGGCGATGGCTTCGGTTTTTCGACGTCGGATTTCAGTAGCTCACCGGGTAGCTCGTTTCGTGTTATGCATTCACCTTCTGTGAGTAGTAAGGCACGCTCCATGATATTTCTGAGTTCCCGGATATTACCAGGATAATCGTATTGCATCAGACAATCTAATGCGTCTGCATCGATTTGGGGGATTGCCGGTCTATGTGAGAGTCTTTGCAACAGAGCCGGTTTTTTGCAACAGAGCCATAACTACAACTGCACACGTGATAATTACCCTGTATGGCCCAGAGTCTGATTCAATACGAAAGTTATAGATGCTGCGGTAATATTACCGTTTAATTCACCGCTAATTATGAAATCATTACACCTTTCTGGAATATCAGTGTTTTAGTTCGCAATCTGATCATTCAAGCTCTCATTTTTTAAAATTCCGGCTCCCCGGAAATACAGGGCGGCTTCGCTCCCGGATAATTTTCCGATCTTAAAATCACCTTACTACCCATTCACTATACTTTTTAGTAATAATTTTTAAATTCAATGAATAATCAATATCTACCCCACGAGTGCCAATACATTCCAGAAAATGGTGTGTATATAGAATATATTGAAGGTGAACTACCTTCCTGCACGCTGTTTATCCAGCGAGAGGCTACCGAAGCAGACATTGAAAAGAATAGCTACCTGGAAATTCTGGGAGAAACTATTTGGACGACAGAAATCGAAATAGTATTTTGCCCGTATTGTGGCAAACGACTGGTTAAGACTGAAAATACATGCCAAGAAAACTACGGTAATTTTCGGCATATTGACTGTAGCGGCTGGGACACTAAAATTGTCTGATTACAGACAACAGAAGCAGACCCGTGCAGTTGTCACAGCACCTCTGTTCAAACACCATTCAAAGTCACCACCAGGCTGCGGCCTGAAGCACGATCTCTGTGCTCACCCAGGTATATACCTTGCCAGGTACCCAGCAATAAACAACCGGAAGATACAGGCAGCGTTAACTGCACACCAAGCACAGACGCTTTCAAATGTGCAGGCATATCATCCGGACCTTCAAGGGTATGCACATAATAATCCGCATTCTCTGGAATCATGTGATTAAGATGGGATTCGAAGTCCTGGCGTACATCGGGATCCGCATTTTCATTTAGAGAAAGCGATGCCGATGTATGCTGGAGGAAAAAGTGCGCCAACCCAGTTTCAATTTGGGCCAACTCGGGCAATTGTGCCAACAATTCTGTCGTAACAAGATGAAACCCTCGTGACCGCGCCTTTAATTTAATCTGTTTTTGTAACCACACAACAATTCTCTAAAAAAATAAATATTGATGTATCCGGAAAGATAGTCCGAAAAAACATCTACTCAGGCAAGTTTGATTCTGAGTCACCCGCCTGGCTAAATCAAATCATTAAAGAAAACCTTAAGGCCAGATGCATCGAAAATTCAATAGATCATGCCATCGTCAATATAATATTTAAATTCCAATAAGTTATTTGAAGGATCTTTTAGAAAAAAGGTATAGTGTTCTTCCACTTTCCCCGAGAACCGGCAAAATGGCTCGCGGAAAAACTCTAAACTGTGATCACGAGCATGTTTTAGCAATGCGTCATATTCATCTTTATCTCGAAAAGTAATACCAAAATGGCGCGGGTAAATCTTTGGCTCCTCCACAACCTGTCCGGGAGCCAAATGGCAAACAACCTGATCTCCGAAAAAATTAACCGTTATGCGGTCATCATACTCGCGGGCAATAACGCATCCCAGCCCATCCTGGTAGAATTTTTTTGCATCCTGCAAATTGGCACAGGGTATGGCCAGATGAAATACACGCTGAGTTGAACGCATGAGGGTTACATGTCCAACAAGGTTTCCGAGCGCAAACCAAGCCGCAAAGTCTCTACTGACACTAACTCATCAAAAGATATATTTGCTAAATTGACATTGGCACCGACCTTACGAATAAAGAACGTCTGCAATTTTTTGTTTGGTGCTTCGAAAATCAACTTCTCAGTCGGTACATGAGTGATTATATCTTCGATTAATCCGAAACGCAGCTCACCATTATCGCGGCATATTCCACTATTCCCACTCTCCCGCGCCTCGGTTATCACTTTTTCGGAACCTGCATCAATATCTTGCAGGATATATTCTATCCATTTCGATGGTGGCAAATGTATCGATTTACGATTGTCTTTATATCCGACTTCGCTAAACACTTTGAATTCCTGGCTTAGATCGTGGATGCACTTGGCTTTATCAGAATTACCCAAAGGAATAGTACCATTTGACACCTCAACAGTTTGACATCCGAGTGACTTACATAGATTGACAAAACAATCGAGCTTGTTCTCATGATAATACTTCTCGAATAAGGTTCCGCCCAAATAGAAACCGATTTGATTTTCTTCGCAACACCTGATTTTTTCCTGGATATCGATTGAAACCAGCGCGGTACCCCAACCAAATTTAACATAATCGATATACCCGGCAGAGCTCTTGATATAGGCTTCTAAAAGAGCTGCGGGCAAACCATTATCCAGTATGGAAGTCAAACCATCAGTTCGAGGTTTTTGAGTTCTATTGGGCAGAGTTAGATGTGCACTCATATCGTTTTGTCTCGCTAAGGACAACTAAGCCATTTTTCTCCCTGGCTTCAATAACAAGCTGGAGCCTGGGAATGGAATAACACAGTTTTATATCCTCAAAAGTATAGTCTGCTTTATTTGGATCCAAAAATTTGCGTGCTGCTTTAGAATATTTAACAGCAAATGCCGCTTGATCAAGATCTTGCATGGTCAGCTCACGCTGCAGACCTTCCTTAATTAGTTTTGCACAAGCAAGATCATCATCCCCCGTAGGATGTGACGCAACAATCTGAATGGCTTTATCATCGCCAGCCAATCCATAAATATATTTCGATACCGCTTCAGCGTTACAAAGACCACAAACAAAGATTCGTTCAGCATCCATCGCATTGAGCGTACTGGTAACACCATTGGTTGTTTTTAAAATTAGCGTGGTATTTTTCAAATCCCGATTTAGCAATTCAAAGGGGGAGTTTCCACAATCGAAATTGGAAATAGGCAGGGCGTCAACTTCACCCGCGAGTAAACTGTCTGAAATTCGTTCTTTTAACTCAAAGGCCTCGTTTACTGTGGCAACAAGTAAAATTCTTCTCACTCCCTGGAGAAAAGCAACATGGCAAGTTGTAAACGCGCGAATAACATCAACAATGACGTTAATTCCACCAGGATTTGGTGTAGGCAAGTGCCCCTGAGAAATGGTGGCATTGTCTATATTCATTACTCCCTAGCTTAGTCGAAGAACAAGAATTTATTTGCTATGCGACCAATAGCCAAAAGAATTGAACACCGATATATCTGCATAAAAAACTTAACTGTAATCCTAATTCAAACTATCAAGTGGACTATAATGAACTATTGAATTGTCGGTGTAATCATGCACAAAAGGTAGATAACAGTCGATCATAAAATAGTATGAATATAGTTTTAAAATTAGCTGGCATTTGGTTTTTGCAGTACATTTTTTGGTTGGTGGTATTCTTTTCTTTATCCGCTGTATATTTTATGGATGCGGACCTGAAAGTATTTAGATATGTCGGATTCTAATACCAGGTCATATTACAATTTACTGCTTACACCGCAACTAAGCAGCTTGATATTTGCATTTATTACAGTTTTTCTGGCTTTGCAAATCAGTGGTTCTTATTTAACTGAACATTTTAACGGCCAATTGAGCCTGCAGCAAAGATATGTCGATGGTAATAGTTATATCTCCCATGTCATCAATAATACTAAATACAAAACAGGCCCAAATATTATATTACTTGGAGCTTCTGTAACAAGGGAATCCGTACCTAATGACACATTAATGACTCACCGACTGAGAGCAATCTATGGGAAATCTGCATTGTTCCAAAATTTAGGCAGTAAAAATCAAGCATACGATGAATCATTAGCCCTACTGAATTCGCTCTATGCCCCTGCAGGTAGTCTAATCATTCAACAAATAGCACTAAGAAAACTGGATAAAAATTCAAACTTCTACAACAATCAGTTTTTAAACCCGCGTTTTGATGGCATTAACTATGACGTTTTGTTAGCTCACAATCCCGTCATTAATCGAATAAAACACCACTTGACTCCCAAACTCATATTAATGCGATATCCACTACTTCATTTCCTGGAAAAACGTCGATGTAGCCTAAAAATGATCCTCTATACAGAATTATACAAGTCGTGTAGTCGTCCTGTAGCTATTCAAAGGTCTATTTATAATAATAAAACCCAACTCAATCTGGAAGAAAAAAAGCAGTATATTTTGGACGTTGAAAATCGGCGATATAAACCTGCTGTAACAAACCATCAATTAGGATTCACCTATATAACGGCCATGCATCAGGTAGCAAAAGAAAAATCCTATAAGCTTATATTAATTGACTACCCGGTATCACCACTCGCAAAAGCGACAGAATCTAAATACGACAAACTAATATCCTATTCACAGAAAATCGAAGTACTCAATAAAAACACCCACTATTATGATTTTCGAATGCATCCTGACTTTCGTGAGAAAGACTTCCAGGATACTTATCATCTGATAGATAGTGGAAAAAACAAGATGGCTGAGTTGATGATCAACAAAATCAAGGAGATATTATTATGACTGGTTTTTCTGAATGCATTCGTGAATATTTAGTAGACGAAATGGGACTTGAAACTGATATAGGTGACAACGAATCTCTATTCTCGAACAAACTATTAGATTCCATAGATATTTTGAAGCTAATTATATTCCTTGAACAAAAGTTTTCCATTAAATTTAATCCTTTGGATATTAGCCTGGATGTTTTCGATAGTATTTCGAAAATTGCTACCGCTGTTGAAAAACGAGCTTAATATAAATGGGTGATACTTCTGTAACGAGATATTTGATACCAGCAGTACTGGCATGCTTGATCGTAATTCTTTTATATCCGCTAGTAACAAATAACTACACTATAACTAAAAACGGTGCTGTTGTTGATAAATTTCCAGTTATTTTGAAACCGGGTGAGCTGTTATCTTTGCAAGCCAACAGTCAACACGCAGTCAAAGTTATTATCGACGTAGTCACTTCAGCACCACTCTCTAGCCGCTACAATGGATCAGAGTATCGTTACCAATGTTTACAATCAAATACTATGTGCAGTCACCAACTAACAATAACTGAGCGATTAGGCGGAATGCAGTTCATTGCAGACAATCAAACAATTATTCAAAAGATGGGAATGCGCACCGTTAGGCATATAAGTCAGGGCTTTCTTAACGAAATCAATAAAAACTGGTTATTCTTATCTTTAATTTTACTCGTTGCATTAGTTTGGTGCACTCACTCAAGCGTCGCTGTCAGTCAGTGGGTTTTAAACATTTCATCAATCGGATTTTTATTATGGATCGATGTACTGTTTACCGTGTTCCTTATATCATACATATCGATTATTTACGCCTTTGGAAATAACATAACCGCCAGAAAAAAAAGTCTGTCAACCCTATATTTATCACTATTATCCTGCATCTTTTTTCTATTTCTTTTTAAGTATTTTTATAATGCGATACAGTCTCTCTTTTTTGATGTGGGTTCGTTTGCACTTCTAGCGCCTCTTGGTATTTCTTATTTTGTTATTCGACTTATAGATACCCAGTTAAAGTGGTATAGAAATGAAATCCCCTCTATTGGATACCGCCAATTTTTATGTTTCATCACATTTCCCGCCACTTTACCCGCCGGACCGATCGATACGGTAGATAATTTTAATGCCAACAGGCTTAACCGCATATCCCTTAACGATATAACTCACGGTATATCTCGTATTATCATTGGCGTATTCAAGAAAGCCGTATTAGCCGATTTTATACTATTTCAAATTCTTTTCGAACCTGGTGGCTACTATGATCGGGTTGCGTTTTTCCCAATTGAAGCAGATCAAAGTGATATTGTGATATTTCTTTCACTTGCTTTGTGTTTCGTATATCTGGATTTTTCAGCGTATTCAGATATAGCTATTGGCTTCAGTCGCTTGCTTGGCTATAGAATAGTTGAAAACTTTAACTGGCCTTTATTAGCACGAAATATTCGAGTGTTCTGGTCCCGATGGCATATGTCACTTTCCAACTGGTGCATGCGAAATATCTATATGCCCGTTATGATAATGACAAAAAATTTTTATACGCCAGCCTATGTAGTAATGTTGGTTGTTGGGCTTTGGCACTCTTTAACTTTACCCTGGTTATGTTGGGCCTTACATCACGCCAGCGGCTTGAGCCTTGTACGTTATTTAGAAGATCGATTTCCAGCTAAAAAAACAAGAACACTACCCAACTGGATTAAGCAAGTATGGGGCATTGCGTCTATAGCCATTACTTTTTTATTTGCAGCCTCGGCACACGCATTTACCCAATTTGCAGATAGTTCAACTGCGGTCATTCTCTATTACCGATTTTGGTTTTCTTTAATTACACTGATTTTTTAGTTATTCGTGAATAATCAAGATTTAATATCGACATTTAATAATTTACCTGACAGTGGTTCTGATTTTCTACTAAGCAAAGAAAAAGTGCTTAGTTTTTCTGCTTTCAAGTCTCGTGTTATTGAACGAGCTTCAAGTTTGCAATGTATTCAACCAGGAGACCTTGTTTGTATAGAAACGGGTAGAAATCTGGAGTATTTTATAGATCTGTTTGCTGTCTGGGTGCGCCACGCGGTGGCCGTTCCTCTGGCATTCGATTTATCCGATATTCACAGGAATTCCATCATTAAAAACACCAACGCCAGGATAACGTTGAGCAACACAGACATTTTGCACAGCGATAAACCTTTTGGCCACTTACCGGCCGCGTCGGCTGTACTTTTTACCAGTGGTACCACTGGCATGCCTAAAGGTGTAGTTTTGACTGAGAAGGCAGTAATGGGTAACGCCCTGTCAACGATGGCATGTCTAGATCTTCATATGGGTGACGTATTATTTACCAATATCCCTTTTCAGTTTACCAGCCTGTTATCTCACTTTATGGTGTGTGCTTTGACGCATGCCGCTATTTTCGTTCACGAAGACCGTATACTGAATAACGACTTTGTGAACTTATTGGTATACAGCTGCGCGAATTGTTTCGGTGGTTCTCCCACCCAACTGCTGTGGATTGTGCAGTCGCAGATGAATCTCTCTAAAAATTTCAAATGGCTGATGTCCAGCGGCGACTTTCTTCCACCCACCGTAATTAAGGAAATTAGGCAAAGGTATCCTAATCTTGATATTCATACCTTTTATGGAATTACCGAGTTGGCTGGCCGATTTTGCAACTTGAGCCCTTCAGACATCGATCAAAAGATCGGTGCAGTCGGTTTTCCAATAGGCGGATTGAGCTACAAGTTACTCGATGAAAATCAAAACGAAGTTGAACCCGGAGAACTCGGGGAAATCTACGCAGATGGAGACTTTCTGTTAACAGAATACTTGAACGATCCTGGCAGTACTCAAGCAGTAAAAACAACCCACGGCTATAAAACCGGTGATATGGGTTATTGTGACAAAGATGGGTACTTGTACCATGTGGGTCGCAATGACGATGTATTTAAATCAGGAGGCCAAAAGGTTAGCGGTGTATTGATTCGTGACGAATTGCTTCAGTTAAAATTATTTAAGGACGTCGCAGTCGTTCCAAAGGAAGAGGAAATTCTAGGTACTGTTCCAGTGGCGTGCCTGGTTCCACTGAATCAGGCTTGTTTAAAAAAAGGGGAAATTTTACGCGGCCTGAGAAAAACACTACCTGCAAATCATATTCCCAAAAAAATATATATACTCGACGAAATTCCACGCACCGGATCAGGTAAAGTAGCAAAGAAACAATTAGATATGCTTCTTAAGACGACGGGCTACGCGTCTGAATTATAAATATCGAAAGACCCTGAGAGGCCTTTTGTTCGTTATTCTAATTATTGTTGTTGGCACCATGGTTGGCATTCACAGGTTTCGATCAAATAATATTTTATGTACAAAAAACCCAAGCAGAAGCGACACCATCACGATAACGGCATCAGAAAGCCCGATGCCAAGAGCCGCAACCACCGGCCCAGGACAATACCCTATCATGCCCCAACCCAGGCCGAAAATTGCCGCACCACCGATCAAATCGCGATCGATCTGGTTTTTCACCGGCAGTTTGAATTCCGTATCCAGAATCGGTGATGCGCGCAAAGGTATGCGCCGAAATGAAATCAGTGTTACCGCCAACGCCCCTGCCATGACAAATGCCAGACTGGGATCCCAGTTACCGGTTACGTCGAGAAAAGCGATTACTTTTTCGGGATTTATCATCTGTGACAACGACAAACCCAAGCCAAATATAAAACCGCAAAACAACGCTAAAAGTAGGCGTTTCATGACGACATCCCCATGACATGTTGGATAATATAGACCGAAATGACACCGGTTAACATAAACACAGTTGTCGCAACTATAGATCGCATCGATCCACGTCCAATACCGCACACACCATGCCCACTGGTACAACCATTTCCCATTCGGGTACCAAAACCCACCAAAAATCCACCAATTATCAACAATGGCAGTGGGTAACCTGTCCGTGGCGCAAACGAATCGGGAAAAACCAGGTGATAGCTCAGCGCACCTGCCATAATTCCGAGCAAGAATAATAATCGCCAGGGCCATTCACCCTGCTTTGGGAATAGCAGACCGCCCAATATTCCGCTGATACCGGTGATTCGACCGTTAAATAGCAATAAGACTGTCGCACTAATACCAATAAGCAGGCCACCTGCCAGTGCAGTGTAAGGGGTGAAATTTTCCACTGTTTGTTCCTCCGGATCCTACTCAATTAATGTTTTATATTGGTAATTACTTAGCAAATTTCGTAGTTAGGATACAAGCCATTGATTGTACGGAACGCGTGACAATATCCATGTTGCAGAAATCCAAACAATCTATGGCTTGTACCTCCAATAAGATACGCTGAATTGTTTTTGTTATTGTACCTTTATGTTCAAAATATTTTGGCACTAAATTTTGAACAACCGAATTAACCCAACGTATATTTTAAAGAAGACGACTGCAAAGTTTTCATAGCCAGGAGATAACAAGTCAATTCTTGAGTACAGTCAGTCAATCGCGTAGCATCAAGGCGTTACAACCCACTTGTTTCGCAAACCAGAAATTATGGCTCTAAACCAATTCCACCCTGCAGTAAAATCCTGGTTCAAAACTAATTTTCACACCCCCACCCAGTGCCAGCAGGACGCCTGGCCGAAAATTAGCAGTGGTCGACATACCTTAGTTGCGGCACCGACCGGTTCTGGAAAAACTCTCGCGGCGTTTTTGGCAGTCATTGATCAATTGGTCAAAGACGGTACAAAACAAGGTGAATTATCTAAACAAACACAGATACTCTATTTGTCACCGTTAAAAGCCCTGAGTAACGACATTCAAAAAAACCTGGAGCAACCGCTGACAGGTATCCGCACTCACTTACTGGAAATGGGCTACCCGGACGTATACATTCAATCCATGGTACGTACTGGCGATACGCCCGCCGCCACACGCACGGCGATGATTCGAAAACCGCCACATATTCTCGTGACTACCCCGGAATCGTTGTACATTTTACTGACCAGTGAGAGTGGCCGTCACATGCTGAAATCGGTACATTCAGTCATTGTCGATGAAATTCACGCCGTCGCCGCAAGCAAAAGAGGATCGCACCTGGCTTTGTCCTTGCAGCGATTGGAACATCTGAGCGAACACAACCTTACCCGAATTGGCTTGTCAGCAACCCAGCAACCTATTGAAGCTATTGCTCATTTTTTACTCGGTAGCCATCGGCCCATCAGCGACTGTGAAATTATCGATTCAGGGCACAAACGCGCACTTGACCTGGCCATCGAATTGCCGGACTCACCGTTGGAAGCATTACTGTCCGGACAGGCCGCTGGCGAAATCTACGATAAATTACAACAATTAATCAATCAGCATAAAACTACACTGGTTTTTGTAAATACCCGGCGTATGGCAGAACGCGTTGCCCGTCACCTGAGCGAACGTCTGGATGCCGACCAAATCACTTCTCATCACGGCAGCTTAGCTCGAGAACAAAGACTCGACGCGGAAACCCGACTCAAAGCAGGAAAATTACGGGCTTTGGTCGCGACTGCATCGCTGGAACTGGGTATTGACATTGGCGATGTCGATCTGGTGTGTCAAATGGGAACTACGGGTTCCATTGCTACCTTTCTGCAACGGGTCGGACGTTCAGGCCATACAACGAAAGGATTACCGAAAGGTCGACTGTTTCCAACCAGTCGGGACGAACTGGTTGAATGTATTGCCCTGATCGATTCGGTTCATCGCGGCGAACTCGACAAACTGGTCGTACCACCCGGCCCCCTGGATGTACTCGCCCAGCAAATCGTCGCCATGCTGGCCTGCGAAGAATGGCAGGAGCAAGAACTGTATGACTGTATACGCCAGGCTGCACCCTATGAAAATTTGGGCGAAAGCGATTTCCAGAAAATCATTACTATGCTTGCACAAGGTTTTAATACCCAGCGTGGCCGCCGTTCTGCTTATATTTATCATGACACCGTCAACAAAAAACTACGAGGGCGCGCCAATGCCAGACTCACAGCAATAACCTGTGGTGGAGCCATTCCGGATAACGCGGACTATCGTGTCATTTTGCAACCCAGAGGGCAATTCATCGGCACCGTCGATGAAGATTTCGCCATGGAAACCCTGTCCGGTGATATTTTTCAGTTGGGTAACAGCAGCTGGCGGGTATTGCGTTTAGATGCCGGTGACCTGCAGGTGGAAGATGCACAGAACCAACCCCCCAGTATTCCCTTCTGGTTTGGAGAAGCGCCTGGACGCAGCATCGAACTGTCGTTTTCGGTTTCTCGACTTCGCCAGGAAATCGCCCGTCGATGCGAGCCGGATGCAGAAAACCTGGACACGGTAACCGCCTGGCTACAGAAAAGCACCCAAATATCCACCTCTGCTGCCCGCCAGTCGGTCAATTACATTGCCGCGGCGCAAACCACTTTGACCGCCATACCCAGCTTCACAACTTTGATTTTGGAACGGTTTTTTGACGAATCCGGTGGATTACACCTGATTCTGCATGCACCCTTTGGGAGCCGCATAAACCGTGCATGGGGCCTGGCTTTACGCAAACGTTTCTGCCGTACATTCAACTTCGAACTGCAGGCGGCAGCCACAGAAAATGCGATAATACTATCGATGGGAAGCTCACAAAGTTTTGAGTTGGAAGCCGTCGCTCATTACTTAAATTCTGCAAGCGTTAAGGATCTTCTTATCCAGGCACTATTGGATGCCCCTATGTTTAATATCCGCTGGCGCTGGAATTGCACCTGCTCCCTGGCGGTCAGACGATTTCAGGCTGGCAAAAAGACCCCGCCTTATCTGGTTCGTATGCAATCCGAAGATCTGGTTACCAGTGTATTTCCAGAACAATTGGCCTGCCAGGAAAATCTTGTTGGGGATAGAGAAATACCATCGCACCCACTAATCCAGCAAACCATAAACGACTGTCTGACTGATGTCATGGATATTGACGGTCTGATTGAAGTCCTCAGAAAAATCGAAACCCGGCAGATAAAAATCATCGCCCGTGACATTGTTGAACCCTCACCGTTTGCCGCAGAGATTCTCACCGCTCGAAATTATGCCTTTTTAGACGGCGCACCTGCAGAGGAAAGACGCACTCGAGCCGTAATGAGTCGGCGATGGTTAGACCCGGAAACCGCTACAGATCTTGGAAAACTGGATGTTGACGCCATTCGACGGGTTTACGACGAAAGCTGGCCACAGGCAAAAAACGCAGATGAGCTGCACGAT
>CAZGQY010000101.1:0-15445 GCA_964528035.1 uncultured Methylococcaceae bacterium
ACCCAAAATCATCACTGAAAGAGTTGCTCTTGCCACGGGTTATTGAGAAGCTACCCATTTTAGCACCTAATTGATTGATAAATAAAAATAACTACAGCACGACGTCATTACGTCATAGTAGTCCAACCCTGCATAAAATTCAACTGTAGCCAGATTGAAAAAATTTATTTGAGCATGGTCAATTAGGATTAATCTCTTAAATTTTGCCTAGGTAGGTAAAATATCTCTCCTTATGAAATATTACAATGGCTACTCAAGCTTGGCGCAGATATTTGGGACAAAAGTTTGGTCTGAAATTGGTGGTCTTACATAGCCAACCCCTTTCTCTCTTTTGGGTAGTTCAATAAAATCGGGTGTTCTATCCTCGTATGGAATTAGGCTAAGTAAATGTGACATACAGTTGAGCCGGGCCGCTTTTTTATTGTCTGACTCAACCACATACCATGGAGCCTGCTTTATGTCTGTATGGGAGAACATTTTATCTTTTGCTTTCGAATATTCTACCCAGCGTGATCGAGACTGAAGATCCATCGGGCTTAACTTCCATCGTTTATGGGGCTCTTCAATTCTGCTTTGGAAACGGTTTTCTTGTTCTTCATCTGATACTGAAAACCAATATTTTATTAAAAAGATTCTAGACCGAACGAGCATCCTTTCAAACTCGGGACAAGAACGCAGGAACTCTTCGTATTCATCCTCTGAACAAAACCCCATGACCTTCTCAACTCCAGCACGGTTGTACCAGCTGCGATCAAAAAGAGCGATTTCACCCGCCGCAGGCAAATGTGTAGTATAGCGCTGGAAATACCACTGCGTTTTCTCTCTTTCTGTAGGTGCTGGTAATGCGACAATTCGACATATACGTGGATTAAGATGCTGGGTGATTCGCTTGATTACCCCTCCTTTCCCTGCGGCATCTCGGCCTTCGAAAACAACAACAATCTTTAATCCTGTGCGCTTGACCCAAGCTTGCATCTTTACCAATTCTCGCTGTAAGCGAAATAGCTCCTTTTCATAAACCCTTTTTTTGATTTTCATACACTTTTTTAAAACTCATTCAATAACTCAAAAATCAATAAATTCTTAGATCGTTATGTACTTCTTCGAATTCTGACCGTTAAAATCTAATGCGATCTTACAACTTAATAGAGACAGAACCTTTTGATTTAGATCAATTACAGGCAGCGTTTATTACGATAGCATTGGTTTGGATAGTCCATTTTAAAGGATACTTAAATTTTTGAATTACTAAAAGGTCCTTGTTAGGAACTTATTATTTATGGATACTAAAAAACAAGCACCCTCCAATTTATCTTCTGCGGAACCCATTAGAGGCACTACAGCAGTTATCGGAAGTGTTATAAAAACGCTGAAGAAAACGAATACACAGTATACGCCAGATAAGCAAAGTAAATTAATCAGCAAATTGCTCAGTCAAGGCGATAAAGAAGAAATTGTTGAAGCAGCACTACTTAAGTACTGTCAAGCTGAAGAGTTAAAGCCGTACCAGGCTGAACTAATAAAGATGCAGAAACATCTAGAAAGAACGGGTAAGAAAGTTATCGTTCTTTTTGATGGTCGTGATGCGTCCGGTAAAGGTGGGACAATTCGGCGCGTTACTCGGTACATGAAGGAAGATAAGGGGGTCAAACGAAGATAAGGGGGTCAAGCATATTTGACTATATGTAAACTTAACCCATCTTTCGATTTCAGTGGGAATATATTATTGTAAAACAATTAAATACGATATTATTAATGGCTGTTATGGCACTACAAATTATCTCTTTTGCAAAATTTAGTTAATGTTGTTTATAATTATACCCCATAAATTACTGAAATATATGCTTATATATTATATTATCATCAATTTGTAGTGCCATATAAAATTTTAAGTGATTGAATTATATGGGTTATGAATAATAATATCGAAAGATGGGTTAATGTGGCCTTACTCCGCTGCTCAAAGCCATAAGAATTTAAGTCATTGGTTTTCCATATAAAGTTTAACTGTTAATTCAAGTAACCAAACTCGGTGAAGTCATACCCGTTCTTTGAGAAATTTCAGCTAATTCAACTGCCATTTTGGCCAAATCTGCGGTCGCATTTGGAATATCCAACGATGTAACAAAATCCTGGGCGCTATTTGTGTATTGCTCCAGATAGATTCTTAAAGTTGCTGAATCGGTTCCTGTACCGGATAAACGGTAGACAATACGGCTACCACCGGTCAGGAATACCCGAATACCCTGATTTGACGAAACGCTTCCATCCACCGGATCAAGAGATAAGGGGGTCAAGCATATTTGACTATATGTAAACTTAATGTGGCCTTACTCCGCTGCTCAAAGCCATAAGAATTTAAGTCATTGGTTTTCCATATAAAGTTTAACTGTTAATTCAAGTAACCAAACTCGGTGAAGTCATACCCGTTCTTTGAGAAATTTCAGCTAATTCAACTGCCATTTTGGCCAAATCTGCGGTCGCATTTGGAATATCCAACGATGTAACAAAATCCTGGGCGCTATTTGTGTATTGCTCCAGATAGATTCTTAAAGTTGCTGAATCGGTTCCTGTACCGGATAAACGGTAGACAATACGGCTACCACCGGTCAGGAATACCCGAATACCCTGATTTGACGAAACGCTTCCATCCACCGGATCAATATATTCAAAACTATCTGCTCCTGCTATGTTCGTATGCTTTAAGATTAATCTCGATTCGGACACTCCGAACTGCATATTTTTCATTAAGTCCGCAGCAACATCAGCCGATATTCCTTCATAGTCAAGTCTGCAGTACATGCTCCGTCCAAATCGCTGCCAATGGGAAACCAACAATTGCGAAACATTTTTGCCACTGGCTTCCAGTATTGACAACCAGAAGAGCACCGCCCATACACCGTCTTTTTCTCTGATGTGATTACCACTGGTTCCAAAACTCTCTTCTCCACACAGTGAAATATTCGAAGTATCCAGTAAATTGCCAAAAAACTTCCACCCGGTCGGAGTTTCAAAACTCTGGATTCCCAGATCTTCGGCAATCCGATCAATCGCTGTACTCGTCGGCATGGATCGCGCAACTCCGCACAAACCCTCTTTGAACTGTGGAATTATTTTATGATGTTCAGCCAATATGGCCAGACTATCACCCGGCGACACAAAGCATCCCTGCCCAAGTATCATATTGCGATCACCATCGCCGTCAGAAGCTGCTGCCAAAACTGGAGCGTTGGCGTCATGCATTGACTCGAATAAAGCCTTGGCGTGGACAAGATTAGGGTCGGGATGACCTCCACCAAAATCTTCTCTGGGTTCACCGTTAATAATCGAATCTGAAGACGCGCCCAGTTCATCAACAAAGACCGATCTGGCATATGGGCCGGTTACCGCATGCATGGCGTCAAATCGAATCGACAATCGTTCACTCGCAAACGCTTTTCGCAATTTTGGAAAATCAAAGCAACGCTTCATGCATTCTATATAGTCTTGTACCGAATCGATCACACTGATGGTTGTCCGATTCAATACGACATCTCCAATATCACGTAAATTTACTTCGCTGATATCGGCAATCGTATATTGGCTGATCTCCAGACTGGCCGCAAAGATACTGGCACTTAAGGTATTCGACGCTGGACTGCCATTCTCATTATTGTATTTAATTCCGAAATCCTGATCGGGGCCCGCCGGATTGTGGCTGGCCGACAATATCATGCCACCGTTGGCTTGCTTAATTCGAATCAGATTCGATACTGCTGGAGTGGACAACAGTCCATTTTGTCCAATAATTAACCGCTTATAACCATTAGCCACTGCCATACGAATGACTATTTGAATAGCAATATTATTGTAAAAACGACCATCGCCGCCGATAACCAGGATATTGCGTTCATCCGATGGCAATGCATTGAACACACTTTGAACAAAATTCTCCAGATAATTGGGCTTTTGAATCACCGCAACTTTCTTACGAAGCCCCGAGGTTCCAGGATTTTGATCACTATATGGTGTTGTTTTGACGACGTTTATATTCATTCAATAGTGTTCCTTACATCCAAAACAGAGTAACTATTTTGATCTATTAGGTATTTTCCTTGGACGATAAAAATGTGCCTTACTTTCATCGTACAAATAGGATTGGTCAAACTGAACGCTGCCCAATACATGACCGACAATTATTAATGCTGTGCGGTTGATTTTCCGTGCTCTTACTTTGCCGACAATATCACTCAAAGTTCCGGTAATTCGTTGTTCATCCGGCCAAGATACCCTATAAAGGACTGTAACAGGGCAATCTGCTCCGTATACCGGTATCAACTCTTCAACTATTTTATGAATGCGAGTAATTCCAAGATGGATTGCCATAGTCGCTTTGTGGCGTGCTAATTCGAAAAGCTGCTCGCCTTCCGGCATGGCCGTCTTGCCTTCATAACGAGTCAGAATAACCGTCTGGGAAACTCCCGGCAGTGTGAGTTCGACACCCAAAGCAGCCGCCGAAGCACTCGTCGAGGTAACGCCTGGCACAACCTCAAATTCGATCTCGTGTTTCACCAACCACCGAATCTGCTCACCGATTGCTCCATAAATTGATGGATCCCCGGAATGTACCCGAGCAACGTTCATGTCTTGTCTACGAGCTTTCTCAAAATACTCGACAATCTGCTGGAAATGCAACGTGGAAGTATCAACAACCAATGCATCAGCAGGATGCTTGGCAAGGATTTCCTTAGGTACCAAAGAACCAGCAAACAATATTACTGGACTCTGTTCGATCAACCTTTGACCTTTGACCGTAATCAATTCCGGATCGCCAGGTCCTGCACCAATAAAATACACTTTCATGACAGTCTTTTGCTATATCCTCTGGGGGTATAAACCCATCCCCTGGTTATTCGGGTTTCACTGTTTCCGATTAACACTAAAGTCAGCATATCCACCAAATCAGTTTCCAGCTCATCAAGACGGAGTGTGGTAATCTTCTCGTCGACTCGACCCACTTGCCGCCCTAAAATCACCGGAGTCTGCGCGGGCCTGTATTGCATTAATATCGTTTTAGCCTGGTCTAATTGATGACGACGTTTTCTGGACACCGGATTATATAACGCGACCACAAAATCACCTTGCCCTGCTGCATGCAGTCGAGTTTCTATGGTAGTCCATGGGGTCAACAAATCGGACAGAGATATGGTACAAAAATCATGAGATAACGGGGCACCCATTTTCGCTGCGATCGCCTGAACGGCCGATATACCAGGAATCACTATAATTTCCACCTGGTTCCACTCTGATTGCGTAGATTCTGCAAGTAATTCAAAAACTACAGTCGCCATCGCGTAAATTCCGGCGTCACCGCTTGATACTAATGCAGTAACCTTACCAGAGGCGGCGAGTTCCAAAGCTCTTTGAGCCCTCTGTTTTTCCTCTCCCAGGGACAATTCATGGCGAATTTTACCGTCTATAATTTCCCCCAACAAATCCAGATACATTGAATAAGCAACAATATCCGTCGCATGCTCCAATGCCTTTCTCGCCGAGGGAATAATATAGTCTGCATGCCCAGGCCCGGAACCCAGGATATAAAGTCTAGCCATTTCGCTACTTTTTAGTCATTTTTAACAAGGAATGCACGTTGGTAAATCTTTGAACAACAATAGCTTTACTTCTACCCAAACCGAAAAACAAACTGAATAATCAATGTTTACTCAGCTCAGCGAAAGATCGGGCAAGGGCAAAAGTCGCTACTCGATTTTTATGTTTGGCTATCTCCAGATTTGCACGCCCCCCTGACAAACGTTCGCAGTGTACTAAGGCAGCGGCTTCAGCGATACCGTAACATCCGGTCTCTCGATACACTATTTCCGATTTTTGCGTCAACCGTGCTTCATATTCAGCCAAAATCTCGGCAGAATAAAAATGAAGAGGCAATCCTAATCTCTGCCCTACCTCCAACAATCCTTGCTCATCAGACTTAAGTTCAATCGATGCGAGCGCCTGCAAACAGCTTAAATCTAGTGCCTGACTGTCCATCGCCTGTTCCATCACCTGTAGAATATCTTCAGCGCAGCAGCCACGGGAACAGCCAATACCAGCAACCCGGATAGAATCATAATAATTGGCGGCACTGGTAATAACACATTGGGCATTTAATTTATCTGCAACTTCTCGTCCCCATAAATTTCCACCACCTTCGTGGCCAGACAACAGCGGTATTACATAACGCCCCCCCTGATCAATGACCAAAACAGCAGGATCGTCCTGTTTATTCTTTAACGCAGGTGCCAAAACCCGCATAACAATACCGGCCGCACAAATCATAATCAAACGATGTTTGTTTACAAAACGGTCTAACACTGTCGCCTTAAATTCTTCTGGACGATGTATACATTCCGCATGAGGTATCAACACGGATATTCGATGGGCTAATTTCTGGCCCAATTCTGTTAAACTAAAGATACTAATCGGCTGCAACATTACTCTATTTGGAAGATTGAACCAGAATCCGCTTTTCCGCAGCAGGCTCTCTATCTTGGAACAGTTTCCCGGTAACCAGCAACATTGAAAAATAGATCCCGGCATGATCACTTAACTCGCTGACATCGGTGCAAACAAATTGCTCTCCAGTTGTAGCCTTTTCTACATATACTGCATCCTGAATACGTCCGCAATCAGCTATGATCGCAATTAAATTTTTAAGCCTATGACCCACTTTCATGATCACTACCGCGTCATTTTCAATCAATGCTGCCTTAATAGTTTCCTCGTCGCTGGGCCCGGTAATAACTTTAAGACTTTGATCAAGCCGAACTATTGGTGAACCGGCCTGTGAAGCCACAGCACTTATGGAATTTACACCAGGAATCACAGTACATGGCCAATCCGCTGCCAGGTGGTCATATATATAAATAAAGCTACCATAGAAAAAGGGATCCCCCTCGCAGAGTACAGCAACAATTTTCCCCTCTGATAAGAATTCCTGAAGCTCTTCAGCGGCCTGTTCATAGACTTTTTTCGCCTGCCTACGATCGCGGTCACAATTCAATATCAAAGGATAGAGTTGTTGGTTTTCATTTATAAACTGTTCCACTATAGAAAATGCCAAAGAATATCCACGAGTATTCTGCAAAAAAGCAATTACGTCTGCTTTCTGTATTAGCTTCAGCGCTTTTAGAGTCAGTAACTCAGGGTCTCCTGGCCCAATACCCACGCCATAAAGAACACCTCTATCCGGCTGATTTGAAGTCACGCGTTTTTTTCCAGACGTATCAGCAAAACCGGTAAAGCAGGCCGCAAAATCCGACGATCCGCTAGCTCCTCACTGCGGCGAACCGTCAATTCAATGCATTCCTCAACGGCAGAAATATTTCGCATAAAGTTGTAAAGAATACAACGACTCTCTTCAGTAACAGTACTGACTACCAACCGCCCCTGCACATTCAATCGTTCCCAGACAGCCGTTAGTATCGATGCTAAATCACCACCACTTCCACCCACGAAAACGGCATCAGGATCAGGTAAAGATACCAATATTTCAGGAGCAGCGCCCTCGATCAGATGAAGATTACTCTGTACACCAAATTTTTCCCGATTTTGTCCCAGCAATGTCGAGCGCTGGCTATTTTTCTCTACCGCGTAGATGTGACCCGATCGATTCCAAAGCGACCATTCTATACAAACACCTCCACAACCGGCACCGATATCCCAGGCAATGTCGCCGGGTTTCGAAGCAAGCATCGCCAATATGTTCACGCGGATTTCTTTTTTGGTTAGTAGTCCGCTGCCATCTGTCGTTCCGGTCGCAAAGCGAATATCGTCTATTCCGGGGAATTCCGGAAGGACATCCGCTGTTTTCCCTGTTTCGACAATGACAACATTTAAAGATGAAAAACTGTTTTTTTCTGACATTAATTCCGATACGGAAAATGCACTGACCTTTTCGCAAGCAGTACCCAGATCCTCAAGCACCCAGACATTTGCATCCATAAATCCACAGGAACTCAGTTCTCCTGCTATTTGCTGCGGAGTATTTATTGAATCCGTCATGATTCCTAACAAGCGATCACTTCGCAATGAGGCATTGAGATCAGACATTGGCCGCCCATGCAAACTTACGATTTGGGCATCGGTCCACACACGGCCTATCCTTGAAAAAGCCACCTGCATGCAGGATACCGCGGGTATAAACAAAATTTCGGAGGCACTAAGACGCCTGAGTAAAAAATCGCCTACTCCATAAAATAAAGGATCGCCTGATGCTAATAATACTAGTTGCTGCTGCTGAGTCTCTAAAATTTCAGCAAGTCTCGAGAACGGCGAAGGATATGCTTGTAAAGGTGCGGATATTTCTGGGTTTTGCTGCTTTACAATCGCCAGTTGTCTTGGCGAACCTATGATTAATTCAGCCTGAGACAGTGCATCCCTGGCCGATTGCGTACACGCCATAGAGTCATCACAACTGATACCCACTACGGTCAACCACGGCTTCAATAGCGTACTCCGGAATGCATCCTCCCGATCGCATTCAACACTGAAGCCGTCATAGCACTGCCTCCTAATCGCCCGCTCAGGGTAATAAAAGGAATATCCAGCCGAGTCGCGATTCGAATCAGCATTTCTTTGGATTCCGCCGCTCCGACAAAGCCTACCGGCATGGCAATAATCAATTTGGGAGGAGCAAGACCTTGAGCAATTAATTCAAGTAACCTAAACAGCGCGGTTGGAGCATTGCCAATCGCCACAATACTTCCCGCAAGATGTTCACGCCAATAGTGCACTGCCGCCATACTGCGAGTCTCATTAAGTGACTGCGCACGCTTTCGAACTCTACTATCTCCAATCAGACAGATTTTTTCGACAGGAACAAATTTAGCAGTCAACGCCGATTTGAGCATTTCGACATCACACAGCACTACTGATCCGCTGGCTATGGCGTCAATTCCAGCACGCACTGCATCACCACCAAAATTTACGTAGCGATACACTTCCGTATCACCACTGGTGTGGATTAGTCTCATTACGATTTGCTTTTCGTCTTCGGCGAATGGCGAAAGATTCGTAGTTTCGCGGATAATCTGGAAAGAACGTTTTTCGATCAATGAGGGATCGTGAATATAATCAAACTCGAAGCCATCACTATGAGCTTGTGAGGAAGGTGACTTGTTCATAAAAAATATTCGCTCTATTCAGCGACTATTTTTCTGCAGGTGCAGGCCATCATTGATTGCGCGAGTTTTTGCAATAGCGAAATTGCAGCAAAGCAACCATAAACAGGGTCGCATATCCCGAATAATCAATGGTTTGCATCCTAAGCACGATATCTGCCGAGTGTATACTAATATTCATTCAAGCGAGGTGATCATGACTATGCCCGTGATGGTGATCATCATCGGTACCGATCCCCCGCACATGGTGGTGATGACCCACCTGCGGCAGGCCTTGATTTCCTTCAAAACCAATGATCTGCTCACGATACTGACAAAGCTGACAATTCATCCGGCCATCACCATTTTCAGCCTGATTCATTCTTTCGACAAAGGCTTCCAAAACCTTCGGGTGATCGTTCAGATAAGGGGCTTTTACCACTTTAATTTCAGTATACCGTGATTGGTATTCATCAGCTGCCTGATAAATCTTCTTCACCAATCGACCTGTAAATAAGAAATATGGAAAAACCACTACATTTTTAAAGCCCAGACGGCGAGTGGTTTCCAGTGCGTCCGTGACTAACGGAGACGTCACACCACTGTAGGACGTCTCCGCCCAACCAAATCCCATGCCTTCCCATAACATACGGGTAATTTTGCAAATATTCGAGTTTGCATCCGAATCCGAGGCACCGCGTCCAACAACCATCAATAGCGTGTCTTGTCGTCGATAGCCGATACCGAATTCTGACTCAATCGACTCTATACGTTCTTGTGCCGCCTGCAACATCTTTGCATGAAGGCCCAGCTCAACGCCGTAAAGTATCTCTACCTCCGGATACGAAGCCTGTAAGTTATTAAGTTCACTCGGAATATCATTTTTAGCATGACCGGCGGCCATTAACATTCCCGGTACTGCAGTGACCTTCTTTGCGCCTGAATCGATAAGTTTTTGCAAACCTTCATCAATCGTAGGTCGTGCAAATTCCAGAAAACCCGTCGTACACAGGCGTTCTGGAAAAGTGCTGCTCAGATGCTTTGCTAACCTATAGAATTCACCGACACCCTCGGTATCCCGAGAACCATGCCCAATGACCAAAACACTGGGTGTTTCAACTTTATCTGTCACGTAGCCAATCTACTTAACCGAGAAAAAAAACCTGCTGAAAGACTACCCAATACCAACCAAAAGATAGCATTCACTAATAACGTTGCCCAATAAAACTGTTCATTCAATCCTTCAGGAAGCAGACCTGCTTCATACGGTGCTGACGGAGCACCAATCACATGAGGAAGCAGCAACAAGGCAACGCCGGAAATTCTTAGAAGCACCCTTTTTTGTAGCGCGACAAAAGCCAATCCGACACCCGAGCAGGTCACAGTTAAAAGCCACCAAATCTGGCGAGATTTCAGCGCCGCAGCCTCGGTACCCGGTAACTCAGGTGGCAACCCCAAAGTTGGCAGAACAAAAAAGATACAATAACAGGCGAGACCCCATAAGAACCCAATCTTCCAACTTATAATCTGGCGCAAGGAGAATGCCGCCGTCAGCAACAACGCAAAACCAATGGATGTACCCATATTTGCAACTGTTGTATACAAAACTCTTTGCCAGCCATCATCCGGCGCCCATTCCTCAGCCTCTGAACCAGAAACCAAAGCAGCATTCTCATAGGTTTCTGCTTCCAAAATAAGAGGCACAACCTGTATCTGTTGAATTATTGTCAGCAATAGACCAGCAAGAATACCCGCATACAGCGAAGCCAAAACAATTCTAGAGAACATAGTGGGAATTAATGACAGGCGAATGCGAATGAATGACGTGAATCATGCGCCGCGTTATGCAGCGGCTGTTCCGCAAACGCAGCACCATAAATGATGACCAGACCCAGACACATCGCAGCTATTGCCGCAACGAGCCGTTCGCGGACGGACTTTGCATCACCGGCAATAATCGCTGATGAAATAGACATAATTACACTCCTACAATCCAGTTCAGTCGTTTTCTATGCTCCCAAGCAACCCGGCCATTTACCAGACTACAAAAAAAGCATGAAAGGATGATGATAAATCACCTTATCGAGCAAGGGTGGATATTACCATAGTGACGTGACTAGAGAAAACACCAGGAACCACATTGGATTTGATTATGGAGAGTTAAAGGAGAATTCCTTGATCGCTAAGACTGGAGAATTAGTAAAGACTTAATCGCTTTCACATTGATCTAAGATCGCTAAGACTTTCTCCCGATGCCGAAATCATGGAAGACATAAGGTCGAATCTGTCTTTTGAGGAATCCTACTGGTATGGAAGTCAGCCTGCTGTCGATCCCGAGGAAGATGACCCGATTCCGCTTCTATTTTGATTTGCGCGCATTCTTTAGGAATGCTTATTATTTTGCTTTTGTTTTAGATTTACGCACTCGAGATTTCTTTTTAGATCGGCGAGTTCTTTTATCGGATTTATTTCTTGATCGGCTAATCTTTTTATTAGGTTTCTTTTTAACCTTTTTGGTCGATGTAGTTTTTAATCTTTTATCCTTATTTGTAGAATTTGAAAATGATTTTTCGGACTTTTTTTTTAAGTTTCCACCATTGAATTTCTTCGAAAAAGTCTTTTCATTATCTTTCCCCTCTTTCTTTATACCTTTAAAACCGGTTCCCGCTATATTCTTAGATCCCTCCACAATAGTGCCAACCCTTTTGTTAATACCTTTAGCAATTGCCCCCGCGATATCTTTAGCTCCCTCTACAACAGTGTCTGTCCCTTTTCCAATACCTTTAGAAAAGGCACCCGGTAAAAGCTTAGATCCCTCAATCGATGGGGTCAGAGTAATAGGTTTCTTCATTTTCGGGAAATTGCAGCATTGAGTTCCGTCAAGAAATATATCAATTCCTCTGACCCTATAGATTCGCTTCAAAACCGAACACCAGCGACCATTTTCTTACTATCGGAAATGGCTTTAGTTCCTCCTGTTTTCACCAATACCAGCGATTGATAATTGAAATTTAGATTCTTTTACCTACACTCATAAAGTCACTGGACTGACAGCCCGGGCTAATGCTACCCTGCGCACGCAAAATTACCAACACAGCCAGATTTCTCAACAACAGGATGAAACCGAATTTTAAGCCAGAACCGCCCTGTGACTGCTCATCTCGGCGATTTTTTAAGCTTTGCTTGTTGATTTTAACCCTTTCTAGCTTGTCATCCTACCCTACGTTCGCCTATGACATTAACGACGAATTTTCCATCAATTTATTGGGTTTGGGTATTTATCAATATGGTTTCTTTGAGAATAATATTGACGAAAATGGTATTGACACCGGATCACTCGGTAGAGGCACCTTTGGTAGTTCTATAGAGTTTGATTATCATCCAAACGAAAGCAATAATTTGTTCATACGGTGGCAATTTCATGCAGGAAACGCCTTGAATAATATTTGGCAGGGACCGCTGCCACCTATAGGACACAACCTGGATAACGATCTTAGAAATATCAATGGTCGCAGACGTGACTATCTGGTGGAAGCCTGGTATCAACATATCTTCGAATTTCATGATTCTTGGTCTCTGGCGATGACTGGAGGTATCATAGACGGTACCGTATATATTGATGATAATGCATATGGAAATGATGAAGTCCTGCAGTTTATGAACAACCAATTCGTAAATGACAGCATATTGGTAACACCCTCTTATGACTATGGAGGTGCTTTGGAATTAACTGCCGGACCTGTTGCACTTAGCTTTGTTTCCATATTTACCCGAACCAATGATGAGGACAATCATTCTTTTCAATACCATGCGCTTCAATTCCGCTATACGAGCCAGACCTCACTCGGCGAAGGCAATTATCGCTTAGTGGCTTTTACTACCGATAAACGCTTTACGGATAGCCGCGAAACAGAGCTTGAGAGCCTGCGAGGAATTGGTATCACAGTGGATCAGCAATTGGGCGAGCAGATGGGAATGTTTCTACGCAGTTATACCCAATCCAACAAGGCCAGTATTGACTACGGCTGGGATATCAGTGGAGGTCTATCCCTATCCGGGCAACTATGGAATCGGCCCGATGATGAAATCGGCATTGCTTATGGCTATCTTGCGGGTGGCAACAGCGACATTGTCTATAGCACTGTGTTTGAAGCTTACGCAAAGTTTTCATTGTGTGAATCCGCAAACATCACACTCGACATTCAAAGCATGCGCGACGAGCTGCGCAACGCACCGGCCCGGACAGCAATTATTCCTGGCGTACGATTCGTATTCACCTACTGAAGAATTCAGCAAAAACATGAAACTCTTAAAAAAAATTCCAACCACCATCGTCAGCGGTTTCCTCGGAAGTGGTAAGACCACACTGCTGAGGAATATTCTGGAAAATGCCAATGGCACTCGAATCGCGGTCATTGTCAACGAATTTGGCGAGCTCGGTATCGATGGCGACATTCTTGGACAATGTCCATTGGAGTGTGCCGAAGAAGAAAGTGAAGTCGTCTTTGAACTCGCAAACGGTTGTCTTTGCTGTACAGTTCAGGAAGAGTTTTTTCCGGTCATGCAACAATTAGTGGAGCGCCGCGATCAGATTGACCACATACTCATAGAAACGTCGGGCCTGGCTTTACCCAAACCGCTGGTGCAGGCGTTTCAATGGCCAGAAATTAAAAACGCCTGTACTGTCGATGCGGTAATCACTGTCGTCGATACACCTGCGGTCGCAGCCAACCAATTTGCCGCCAATCCCTCTGCAGTGGATCAACAACGTCAAAATGACGAAAACCTCGATCACAGCTCAACTCTGCATGAATTATTTGAAGATCAGCTTTCCGCTGCCGATTTGGTAATACTGAATAAATGTGACCTTGCCAACCCGGAAGAAATCGAACAGGTCACTGAATGCGTCCGCAAGGAAATCCCCGCGCAAGTGAAAATTTTGCCATCCCGGCACGGCAAACTGGATATACGTACACTCCTGGGACTCGAATCAGCCTCGGAAGAATCCATCGATTCCCGTCAGGTCAATCACTCGCATGCAGAGGGAGAAGACCACGACCATGACAGCTTCGATTCAATCACCCTGGATATTCCTGAAACCGATGAATCAAGCCTGGTGCAGGCACTGCAAATCCTGGTAAAAGAATTCACCATCTATCGTATTAAGGACTTTGTAAACATAGCCGACAAACCCATGCGACTCGTTATACAGGGAGTCGGCGCGCGATTTGACCGATACTTTGACCGCCCGTGGAAACCACAGGAAAACCGTGAAAGTAAAATCGTTTTTATTGGCGCAGAACTTGATCCAGAGCAAATCAAAGCCCGACTGCAGACTCTGGTATCCAGCACAGCCTGATAGCTATTGCAGCACCTGTTAAGTAAGCCGCATGCATCTACTGCAAACCAAACCGGGTGGATATGTTGACGAAGACGGCATCGTCAGTCTCAATCAAAGCCCTGCGGATATGGTTATATTCACATCTGCAGACACCGAAATCGCATTGCTGTCTGATGCCTACAGAAGTCTCAACCAGCATTTTCCCAGTTTACGCCTGGCCAACCTGTTGTATTTAAAACAACACGCTTCTATAGACCTCTATCTGAATGAAGTCGCGCAACATGCAAAACTCATCATAGTCATTTTGCTGGGCGGAAAAAGTTATTGGTCATACGGTGTCGATCAATTGGTACAACTGGCAGCACAGTCAAATCTCAAGTTAATCCTGGTCGCGGGTGACGATACTGCCGACACTGAATTGGGCCAGTTAAGCAATGTTGACATAAAAATCTGCGATAAGGTATGGCGCTACCTGCGTGAGGGAGGTAAACATAATATATCGTCATTATTTCGATTTCTGAATAGCCACTTCTTTGGCCACCAGCATCATTTCGATGCCCCTCAGTCATTGCCGAAAGTCATCGTTTATCACCCCAGGGAAACAATTTCCAGCATAGAACGCTGGACGGGTGACTGGAAAACCGATCAGTCAACCGCTGCATTGTTGTTTTATCGCGCGCATCTTCAGGCCGGCAACACTGCAGCGTTCGATACGTTAATTGAGCAAATGGTAAAGCAAAACCTCAACCCTTTACCCATCGCTCTCAACAGCCTCAAAGACCCGTTCTGCCTCGATGCGATAGAAACACTATGCAATCAGGCAAACTGCCGAATCATTCTGAATAGTACAGGATTTGCACTGTCTTCGAGCAATAACCCCGCTGTGATCCCGTTACGTATAAACATTCCAGTACTGCAGGTGATTTTTTCCGGTGGTAATCGCCAGGACTGGTCAGAAAATTTCCGG
>CAZGQY010000102.1:0-15380 GCA_964528035.1 uncultured Methylococcaceae bacterium
ACTTAACAGCAATGATGGCGATGAGTGGGATACTCTGGTGGTGGATGTTTTTATCCCTGCCGGTGCAACCAGCATGACCGTCCAGGCACTCTCAGAAGATCGTCTTGCAAGCGGTAATCTTCCGGCATCCTTTGTTTGGCTGGCATCTGGCTTGTCAGTGCCGCCGCCAACCGCACCAGTTGTAGAAATCTGCACACTGGTTACGCTCAATCCGGATATGGTCAGCGATTTTTCAGATGCGGATGGCATAGCCGGCGATGGCTGTGACGTTTTTCCTCAGTCTATTCCAGTAGGAACAATTGGAAACGTCGATGGTACATATAGACTAAAGGTCACAAACACCGGGTCAGAAGTTCTGACAAATGTGCGTATAAACTCAACCGATTTCGGTTTGGTCGATGTTCCTGTTCCCGCGGCTTGTGGTGATCTGGATCCGGGCGAAATGTGTATTATTAATTTTGATGAGCCTGGTTTTGATGGCCCCAATCTGAAAGTACTGGATGTTTGTCAGGCACCGGGTAATGTAACCAAGATGGCAACAGTAAATGCCGAAGGAATCATTTCTGGAACACCTGTCAGTGACGATGATCCGGCAGTGGTAGATTGTAACGCGGAACCGCGTATCGATCTGCGCAAAGAAGTCAGTCTTGATGGCGGACCTTTTGGTGATGCCAATACACCTGCGGCAGGACCGAGTGGTATATTGGGTGCAGATGCGGAATATCGTATCGTTGTAGAGAATACCGGTACTGACATTCTAAATGCTGCGGTCGTTAGTGATGCGACTTTGGGATTAGTAAATGTACCTGTCCCAGGGGGTCCTTTGGCACCTGGAGATATACGTACTATAACTTCTGGAGATGCTGGCTTTAGCCCGCTGTCTGTGGGTGATCGTTGTGATACGATCGGTGAAAAGCTGAATATGGCTCGAGTTGATGCAACTGGCCAGAACAGTGGATTACCTGTTGAAGATGTTGATCCAGCGTACGTAGTATGTCAGAACCCACAGATCGAGTTGTTGAAACGCGTCAGTATCAATGGCGTGGATTTCTTCGATGCTGATATGGCAGGTGATACTGATGTACCGGTCGGAATTGTTGGACAGACCGATGCAACCTATGAACTGATCGTTAAGAATATCGGTTCTGAGGTACTTGTCGATGTAGTTATTAACGACGCAACTTTAGGTTTAGTGAACGTTTCTGTAGGCACTTTGATAGTGGGTGAATCACGTACCATAGGTATGGGAGACGCTGGCTTTGGTGCTTTGTTTGTTGAAGGACGTTGTGAAGGCACGCCAGGCAATAAAATGAATATTGCTTCGGTTGCAGCAACAGGTGAGGATACGGGAGCTGGAGTCAGTGATGACAACCCGGCTAATGTACGTTGTATTGTTGGACCGGAAATCAGGCTGCTTAAGGAAGTCAGCTTGACCGGTGGCGCACCGTTCTTTCCTGCGGATACAGCAGCAACTGCACCCACAGGCTTGTTAGGTGCTGACGCGACTTATCGTTTGATCGTAACAAATATTGGTGACGAAGATCTCAGCAATATTAAGGTCAGTGATTCCACTCTTGGATTGAATGACGTATTAATCCCTGATCTGTCGATTGGTGGTGAACATGTTATTGATGTCGGTAGTTTCGGTGGATTCCAGGAGTTATCAGTGCCTGGGCGATGTGACTCTGTTGGCACCAAGCTGAACATTGCTTCGGTGAGTGCAGAAGGTGATATCACCGGTGAAGCGGTAACAGACGACAATCCGGCCAATGTTGTATGTGAAGCGCCGGTCGTTTGCGAGCTTTCGGTTGATAGTACCTGTATTGTTGATGTACCACCAGAAGACCTGTTGTGTACCAGCAAAATACGTTCCACGACCTTACGTTACACCGGTCCGGATCGCTTGGGTGTAACAGTCACATTTGAGGGTAAAGACGGTGGTTCGTCTACTTATGCCGATGTCGATTTGGTTAGCGGTACGATATTGACAAAAGTCAGCCCGGACGGTGATGCCTGGACAGTAGATGGAGAAACAACAGGAGATGGGGATTTAGGTTCAAAAACCTCTATATACATCGATGGTGAATTGCTAGAAGTCATTCATACCAGTTGTTCTGCGATCTACGTTGCCGGTGCACCAGCACCTCTGGACGGAAATTCTCCGGGTAATCCAGCAAAAGGTGACCCTTCACCAAACTGGTATGTCCTTACTTTCGAGCAAAAGGACGGTAGGTTTGTTGATGGAACTGATCCGGGCCCGCTGGCCGGTGCAGATGCTTGTACAGTACCTTTCGATGGTGGTGATGTGACTTATGCCTACCAGGTGGTAAATACGGGCGCAACCGATGTCGATGTCACCAGCGTGCTGGATGACAAGATTGGCGAGCAACTGGCAGCTCCACCTGCGTTTTTGGCGCCGGGAGATGAGTTGAGTCTATTGTCTGCACCGGTATTCATTGATCAATTGACAACGAATACTGTACTTGTTGAAGCCAATGTTGCTGGCAATGCAAGCGTTGAATGTGCGGCGACCGATGCTGTAACCGTTCGGCCTGATGATGAATCTAAAGGCTCTAAAGGCTCTAAAGGCTCTAAAGGCTCTAAAGGCTCTAAAGGCTCTAAAGGTTCTAAAGGCTCTAAAGGTTCTAAAGGCTCTAAAGGCTCTAAAGGCTCTAAAGGTTCTAAAGGCTCTAAAGGTTCTAAAGGCTCTAAGGGCTCTAAGGGCTCTAAGGGCTCTAAGGGCTCTAAGGGCTCCAAGGGTTCTAAGGGCTCCAAGGGCTCTAAGGGCTCTAAGGGTTCTAAGGGTTCTAAAGGCTCTAAGGGCAAGAAGGGCTATAGGAGATATTAAAAAGTCTAAAGGCAAATTGAGCCTAAACGTGATCGTGGCACCGTAGGTGGTACAGTCTAACCAGGCTTGTACGATAACCGTCTCGATATTATCGAGGCGGTTATTCCAATTTCACTAAGAATGGGTTCATAATTGAAAAAGCCGTTAGTGATAACTAACGGCTTTTTTATTGTTTGATTTGATTTGAATTGGACACTTTAACTTTTGACTGATTTAATACTATTAAACTGTCAGGAACGCAGTTGTACTTCTGATTCGAGAAACACGGTGACACCGGAGTTCATATGTATTTTTTTAGGTGTTATTATCTCTTATGGCGAATGATATTAGATAGAAATGACGATTAAGATTAATCCTTTAATTGTGGCACTTAGCATGACGCTGGTTGTCGTTTTACTGGCGACGATGCACATATTTCAGTTGATTATTTATTATGAAATCAACGACCCTAAGGTTTTCAATTTTATAAAAATGGTTGATTTTGACTATGAAGGGAATTTACCGTCACTCTATTCATCATTAGCAATGATCTATTGTGCTGCATTGTTGTGTGTAATTGCTATAAAACACAGGCGAGATGGGGCTGCTGGCCAATATCACTGGGTGGGACTCAGCGTTATTTTCTTGCTGTTAGGGATTGATGAAGGCGTTGGTTTGCATGAAGAAATTGGCGACCTGACAGAGAATTTTGTAGAAGTTTCCGGTTATCTGTATTTTGCCTGGGTGATCCCTTATGGCATAGCATTCCTAGTGTTCTGTATTGCTTATCTAAGGTTTTTGATTATCCTGCCCAGGAAAACAGCAATTCAGTTTGTTATTGCCGGCGTTTTGTATGTTACTGGTGCGCTTGGAATCGAAGTGATTAGTGCTCAGGAAGCAGACGCTCACGGTACTAAGACGGTTCTATATAGCACGCTTTATACTATTGAAGAACTTTGCGAAATGTTTGGCGTTATAGTGTTTGCGTATGCATTAATGCGTTATATCGGTGACCATATCGGTCCTTGCAATATTGTCATTTCAAATACCGAATCCGAGCAGCAGGCAGCAGAGTAGGGTTAATTAATAGATATAAAATAAGGTAAATGCCTTAGACTCTAAGTTCAATGTGGCCTGGTCTGGATAGGCTTATCGAGTTTTCAATTCTTTTCGCAGCACCGCTTGGCTTTTTTTCCACTGCCGCAGGGACAGGGCGCATTGCGGCCCTGATTGGTTTTTTCTCCGACTTTAGCAATCGATCTGACCTTGCCATCCAAATAAACCCATAGTTTATCTGATTTACGGAAACGACTGATTTCACGCATCACATGTTGTTTTCCATCTGAATCGTAATAGGCCTTGAATTCAACAATGCCTTTTTTATCGCTGGCTTCGCCTTTTTTTCGGCTAATTATTTCAAGCTGCGTCCAATCCACTGTTTCTTTTGAAAAGTCGATTTTGGCCGGGCGGGTCGTTTTGTCCCAGGTATCCAGTAAATAGTCCACGTTTCGTAGTGCATAAGCGGTGAATCGTGAGCGCATTAACTGTTCGGCGGTTAGCGCCTGAGAATGGCCAGTATGGAGAAGTTCGCAACATTCAGTGTACGAGAGTTCTGATCCGCATAGGCAGTTTGGATTTTGGGGGGGGATGTTCATTTTTTAATGGGCCACTCCAATTAAGGGATCAAAAATATTAATGCCAGTTTTGAATTTATCATTCCGACTGTAAGACAGCAATACAAAAGAATGCAAGAGTGGCTTCAGAGTACCGGATCCCATTTTCAAAACAATGGGTTACACGTTTCTCACGGATAACATTATTAGACCGATTTTTTGTAGGCTGGCGTTGAGCTTGCGAAACCCAGCGGGTATAGGTTAATGATGAGTTTCGTTCCTCAACAACAGCCTACTTTATTTGATTGGGTATCACTAATTTTCCGTGAGATCATGAGTTCTGGACTTAGGATTTATCGTTGTTTTGGTCAATTTAACTCAAACGTATTACTATAGCTAAATACGCATTTGTAAGCTGTGTAAAATGAATCACGTAGGTATTCAAAAGTATACTTAACCGGATTAGTTGCGAATTAATTATTCGGCTTTTAAGGCAGTAAACGTGACTGGAGGATAAATGAGTAATATCCGCTTAAACGAAATGATCGAGAATCTCCGATCCGAATTGATGCAAGCTAAAGAATCGGGCAAGGGAAAAGAATTACAGTTTTTGGTTGAGGATGTGGAGATAGAGGTTGAAGTGCTGGCAAGCAAAAAAGCAGGAGGTGGCGGTAAAGTCGATTTTTGGGTTTATACTGCTGAACTTGCGGGCGAGCTGGCTCAGGCTTCAAAGCAGAAATTAAAGCTTCGGCTTAAACCGTTGACAGAAGATGGCGATCTCAAGGTTAGTCGACGCGGTAAAAAATAAGTCGTATTCGATCAGTGGCATGACATCGAACTTCCATACGCCATGGCACTGATTGGACAATTGATAGCGATGGAAATGTTGGATAATGAATAAAGATCTGGCCGCTGAAATCTACGTGCCTACCCAGGACGGAAAGGGAGAAATAGGCACAGGTTATCCGGTTGCCAAGAACCTAATTTTGACCGCATTACATGTGGTGAGCCCTAAGGATCGGGATCCTCATCAGCCTATCGAAATTCGATTTTCGGGTGGCGATTGGTGCGTTTGTGCTTCCGAACTTATTTGGCAGAGCGATGATGAACTGGACGTTGCATTGCTGCAATGTGATTTTCCGCAAGCGGTGTCCAGAGAAGTGTTCGGTTTTCTTTCAGGAAGCCGTCCTCAGGATCATTCAAAATGGTCGGGTGCCGGTTTCGCATACGCGGGTGTGGACGACAAAACCGGTCAACCTCGAATGGTTAACGCTCTGGGTAAGGTTTTTTCGGCGCAGGATAAAGACTCTCAATTCGAATTGGGCGCGGAGTTTCCTCCAGACATCAAGGAGGGTTGGCAGGGCATTTCGGGTAGCCCGGTGTTCGTGCACGGGCGAATTATCGGCGTCATCGTGGTGTGTCCAGCGAATTTTCGGGCTGAGCGTCTGCGTGCCACACCGGTTTGGAAACTGTTGGAGGATACGGCGTTTAGAAAAGCTGTCGGTTATGACGACCAGCTTGAACGTCGTCGCCGTTTCGAAGTCCAAATTGCACAAATTCTTGAAGATTCTGAAGCCGCGATAGAGGCTGTGATCCAAGGCTTACAGCCGCCTGTCAATCTTGCAGGTGTGCCGATACTGACTCAGGCTAAAGAATCCGCAAAAAGACTGCTCGATCTTGATGTGCCGGAGGTTATCGAACGTTGCCAACGCGCCCATGACAAACTTTGCATAGGCAATTTAGCCGATCATGCGCAGGTGGTGAGTGAGTTGATTCAATTGCTTCTTCCAGCGATCTATGATCATGGCGTTATTGAAGCCGTGCGCACCCGGAAATATAACATTGACGCGGCGCTTTTAGAGTTGCCAGCCGGTATCCGAACGGTTGCCGAAATTATCATGGCCGGGGTCGATCGGCGACAAACCCGTTTCCGCAGCGATAAGGAACGTTTTCCTGAGGGCGTTTATAGTTTACCGTTACCGCCGGAAGGTGGATTCGATGTCGATGGTACGGCATTTAAGGAAGCCTGGCATCAGCACCTGGACAACCAATTCCGCTTCGCCGATGCGGAAAAATTGCGCGAGGCCTGGGACGATTATATGATCAGTCGCTTCGCGAAACTGGAACCCAGAGCCCGCCAGCGACACTCACGCGAATATGTCGAGGATGTCGCCGACGAGTTGGATTATCGGGCAAGGACGCAGGGTAAAACCTATTACCTTTTGATCGATGTGCCTTCTGAAAAAGAAGCACGTGGAGCTGTCAGGAATCTAATTCGAGAATTGAAAGCAGATTATCCATCGGTGGTGTTCTTGCAACTCAATGATGATAGGGATTTGGAGCGCGCTGAACAGAAGACATTCCGTCCACTCTGCGACCTGTTGCCGAAGAATAACGAGGAGGCATAATGAGATTTTTAAGAAACAAGGACCGGGATGTTGTCGAGCTGGCGGCCACCGACGCGATGCCGGAGGCCGTTCACGTACTTGATGAGCGTAGTATTCAGGCGATAAATGCGGCGTTGGCGGCAAAACGACCGTTGCTGGTACGCGGTGAACCCGGCATTGGTAAAAGCCAACTGGCACGTGCCGCGGCAAAGGAGCTGGGTCGGGCTTATGTGCATCAGGTTGTCGACAGTCGCACCGAATCGCGCGATTTGTTATGGCATTTCGATGCCATAGAGCGCCTGGCTGAAGCTCAGCTACGCGGTGCATTGGGAGGGAGCCTTGCGGATGTTAAGCGGGACTTGAAAATTGCCAATTACGTGCATCCGGGTCCGCTTTGGTGGGCATTCGATTGGGTGGGCGCAAAAAACCAGGCTGCTGTCGTAAGCCGTCCGCAACCAAAACAATGGGACGCCGGAAACCCCGACAACGGCTGCCTGGTGTTGATCGATGAGATCGATAAGGCCGAAAGCGATGTGCCTAATGGATTATTGGAAGCCCTGGGTGCGGGTACGTTTATTCCTCAGGGCTGCGACGAGCCTGTCCAGGTGGATAAAATAGCACCTTTAGTTATGATCACCACCAATGAAGAACGCGCGCTACCCGACGCGTTTTTGCGTCGTTGTCTGGTGTTGCATCTGGCATTGCCCAGCTTGCCGGATGATCGTACGGCTTTGCAAAGTTTATTAGTGGAACGCGGACGAGCACACTTTAAGGCGGCGGCGGATAGAGTGTTGGCTCAAGCGGCGAATATTCTGATTGATTACCGTCTGGAATTGCTGCGGCTGCATCGTTTGCCGCTGCCCGGTCAGGCTGAATATCTGGACTTGCTACGAGCGGTGATTAATCTGGGCGCTACCCCGGAACGGCAGGAAGAACTACTTTTCGAAATCGCCGATTATACAGTACGTAAACACCCCGACCTCGCCTCGGCCGATGTTAAACGAAACTAAGGCATCGCCGCGGAGTGCAAGCGGTCTGGCCGATTTGGCCTGCGCTTTGGCGACGCGAGATAAACGCCTGATCGGCGCAATGAGCGATTTATTGGGTCTGGAGAAAATGCATGTTCCCAAAAAATCGGCTAAGCGCAAGGAAAGATTCGTTGAAACTGTCGACCGTCTACCTCTTAAACCGATTCAAGAACTGCCGATTCAACTTGACTCCGGAAGCATCGATCCGGTTCAATTCTGGCGTTTGCATGGGTATCAGGTTTTAGGCGAACGACCCGATCAGGAAACGCCGGTAATAGCCACTGACGACGATCCCTGGCCGGAATTTTCGCGTTGTGTACAGCAGGATCTAGCTACCTGGCGCGAGTTACACCCGCGTTTACGTGGTGCGCTCAGTGAGGCCCGCGAAAGCCGCGAACTCGACACTGAAGAATTGGTCCGACGAGTGGGTCAAGGGCGGATGCTGCAACGTTTGCCGCGTCGCCGCTATCCTGGGTGGGGGCCTCGGGTGATTATTGTGTTGGATCGCAGCGAGCGTCTGACGCCTTATTGGCAGGATCAAGACCGTGTACTGGCTGCATTGGTGCGCCTGTTGCCCCGCCACGGTGTGGAATTATCGGTTTTTCGGGAAGGTTCCGATGCGCCGGAAACGCTGGAAAAACTTGGCAAAAAGCGTATTGGACAGCCGCCTCCGGGTGCGCTAATCCTGGTGCTGGGTGATCTTGGTTGTCTGTCGCACGAGAGTGGTGACCTTCAAGTGTGGCAACACCTGGGTTTGCGATGGCGTGCGGCAGGTTGCCGACCGCTGGCACTTTCTCCGTGTTGGCCTCTGCCGAATGCCGGGTCTTTGCAGTCCTGCTTCAGTGTGCTGCCCTGGGAGCGCTCGCGGGGTTTAGCCACTGAGGATGCGGCGACGCGCCGAGTGGGCGTGCAGCGACTTTTGCGCTTACTCAGTCCTGCGGTTCGAATCGAACCTGCCTTGCTACGCGCCGTACGTCTGTCTTTGGGTAGCGATGCACCGGATGCGAGTGCAGAAGCGAAATTTTGGCAATCCACCGAGTTAAGCAGCCGTTCCAGCGTCGCGGCAAGCCTGGACGCTAAAGCGGCGGTGTATTTACGCGATCAATTTAGTTTGGAACCTTTGGCCGCGCGCAAGGCTGCGCTGGCCTGCCTGCGTTCCTGGCGCGCCGACCAGCCGAAGGAAATTTGGTGCGAAGAGTTACTGACTATAGCTGCCATGGGACAGCAAGAACAACTGCCCGATCAGCGCGATCTGGTGCGTGCGCGGCGCTTTTACCAACGGATTAGCCAGCAGGGTCGCGGCATGGGTACGGTGCCTCCCCCCGGTGCGCTCCGCTGGTATCGGCGCTGTGAAAATCGGCTGCCGGATACCGCGTGGAGAGATCGACAAGCCGGTACTGCTTTGCAGCGTCTGAGTTGGGCGTTACACAAGGACGAACCTGATTATGCGCATGCCCATCGGGTTTCTCCCGAAAATACTCAAGTCGATGAAGTCCTGCGCCGTTTTAGCATTGTCCACAAAGGAGACAATATAGAATTTAGCTCGATTGAGGTGGATTCAACTCGCGCTGAAGGGAGCCCGCTTGCGATTATTGAGAGTCGCAGTGGTCAAATAAAAATAGCATCGTTGGAGGCAACACCACAACTCGCGGCTGAATTCTGGGTAGACGGTCGGCAGCCGGATTGGGCCGATACCTGGGGTTGGGATGAATATGGCGCCTGGCTAGAGTTTGTGATTGAGCCGGGTGAGGCTGCAGCAGTACGGCAACGTTTGCGGTGGATACAGCCAGGCCGGTTTCGAATGGGCTCGCCCGACGATGAGCCGGGCCGGTATCAAGGCGAAGAGGGTCCGCAGCATGATGTGATTATCTCGAAAGGCTATTGGCTGTTTGACACACCCTGTACCCAGGCGCTTTGGGTGGCGGTCATGGGGGATAATCCCAGCTATTTCAAGAGCCAGGCTCGTCCTGTGGAGCAAGTGAGTTGGCATGAATGCCAGCAATTTTTTGAACGAATCAACCAGCGATTTCCAGATTTGGATCTTTCATTACCCAGCGAGGCACAGTGGGAATATGCCTGCCGGTCTGGCACTCAGGAGGCAATTTATCAGGGTAAATATGAGTTGCTGGGTGAAAACAACGCGCCGGCATTGGATTCTATCGCCTGGTACGGTGGCAACAGTGGTATCGATTTCGAACTCGATAACGGATACGACGCGTCGGATTGGCCGGAGAAACAATATACATTTGATCAGGCCGGTACCCATCCGGTACGACGTAAAACCGCAAACGCCTGGGGATTATACGACATGCTGGGTAATGTGTGGGAGTGGTGCCAGGATGACTGGCGGGATTATACAGAGCAAGAAATAAAAGATCCGGTCGGTTCCGTAAAGGCCGGTGCCGGGCGTGTTGTGCGCGGCGGTTCCTGGGACGGCAGTGCGCGTGATGTTCGTTGCGCTTGCCGTGACCGGTACCCCCCCGAGGGGCGTCTCAATGGCGTTGGCTTCCGCCCGGCCCGAGTTCAGGTTCGTGAGCCTGGCAGCATGGTAGCGGAGCCTGTGGTGCCGGCGTTCGGGAGGCAAGCGGAGCGCCGACCGACGCAGGTACCATCGGGTGCCGCAGAGAGTGTGACACTGCGTGGTTCGGAGCGCAGTGGTCAGTGTTTCCACCCTGATACAACCGGTTTTGAGGTTGTCAGCGATAGTGCGTTTCTGACATTTCGGGGGCTACAGCGTCCGTCATGGGCGCAGGCTATGGGCCGCGACCGCTATGGTTTGTGGGTGGAGATTCAGGTGAAGGGTTCCGGTAGTGCGGGTATTGTACAACGCCTGCGTTGGATTCCACCGGGGAAGTTTATGATGGGTTCTCCATCAGACGAACCGGGGCGGCGGGACAACGAAGGGCCGCAGCACCCGGTAACGATCACAAAGGGCTATTGGTTGTTTGATACACCCTGTACCCAGGCGCTTTGGCAGGCGGTGATGAGCGAAAATCCAAGCCGTTTTCAGAGTCCGAATCGTCCGGTGGAACGTGTCAGTTTCGAAGATTGCGAGAAGTTTTTGGCACGCTTGAACGAGTCTCAGCCGGAATTAGAGCTGAGTTTACCTACCGAAGCGCAATGGGAATACGCCTGCCGTGCGGGTACCGAAACCGCGCTTTACACGGGGAATATTGAGATTATTGGGGACGCCAATGCGCCGGTACTCGATCCTATTGCGTGGTACGCGGGGAATAGCGGTGTGGACTATGAATTAACGAAAGGTGAAAACTTGGATTTTTACACCGATCGGCAATATTCCGAGAAGTCAGCGGGGACCCATCCTGTCGCGTACAAAAAACAGAATGCGTGGGGTTTGTACGATACTTTGGGTAATGTGTGGGAATGGTGCCGCGATGGGGAGCGGGAATATACGAGGGATTCGGTTAATGATCCAGTAGGACCGAGTGTGGCCGGTGCCGAGCGTGTTGTGCGCGGCGGTTCCTGGGGCAGCCTTGCGCGTCTTGTTCGTTGCGCTTGCCGTGACCAGGACCTCCCCGAGGAGCGTTTCAATTTCATTGGCTTCCGCCCGGCCCGAGTTCAGTCGTGAGCCCGGCAAAGAAAAACGCAGGACGAACCCGCACCCGGTGCAAGCCGCCCGGAGGTTCGTTTTGGCTCAGTCCACTCATTGAGACAGTTGTATTGCCTGGTGCATGCATGTGACTGAACCAAAAGACGTTTCCATCGACTCCACACACAAAAACCGGCTTCATGCAGACGCGCTGTCGCACTCCGATGCGGAAAATGGCTCAGCTCGGGTAACCATAATCAACGCCAAACGTCACCCCTTAAGTCACGGCAAACCACCGCAATGGGCGAGTGCCTGGGGTGAGGATGAACAGGGAGTCTGGGTGGAATTTACTTTAGGAGACGTCATCCAACGCATGCGTTGGATACCCCCTGGGCGATTTACTATGGGATCTCCGCCAAAAGAGCCTGGACGTTTCGATACGGAAGGCCCGCAGCATGAGGTTATTCTAACCCAGGGTTACTGGTTGTTCGATACGCCTTGCACCCAGGCTTTGTGGCAGGCAGTCATGGGTGATAATCCAAGTAGATTTCAAAGTCTTGATCGACCGGTTGAGTCAGTCAGTTGGGATGAGTGCCAAAGTTTTTTGCACAAAATCAATTCCCGTTTGGACGATTTGAATCTGAGCCTGCCGACCGAAGCGCAGTGGGAGTATGCCTGTCGTGCGGGAACCGATACAGCGACGTATGCAGGAGAAATCGAATTGCTCGGCGATGCGAATGCTCCAGCCCTCGATCCGATTGCCTGGTACGGTGGAAACAGCGGAATAGGGTTTGAATTGGACAATGGAGAGAACGCCTCGGCTTGGCTGTCCAATCGACAATATCATGACGATCCATCGGGTAGCCACGCGGTGAAGAAGAAACTAGCCAATCCTTGGGGATTGTACGATATGTTGGGTAATGTTTGGGAATGGTGTTTGGATGGGATGCTTGATTACACGCAGGGTAGCGAAGTTGATCCTGAAGGATCAACTCACGCCGGTGCCGAGCGTGTTGTGCGCGGCGGTTCCTGGTACAGCAGTGCGCGTTTTGTTCGGTGCGCTTGCCGTAACCGGTTCCACCCCGTGGAGCGTAACGATAGCATTGGCTTCCGCCCGGCCCGAGTTCAGTTGTGAGCCCGGCAGGCAGGGCTGCGTACGCTCGAGCCAGGGCCGCTCCGGGAATACGCGGCAGCGCCGGAGTGCCTTGGCACGGGGGTACGTAGCCGATAAGGTGAAACCCAGCAATATTGCCGGGCTTCGTTTCTCAACACCAGCCAACATAAAATCGGTCTCAGTTTATTTTCCTGGAGGAATTTGTAACCGGTTGATTTGTTGTCATGGGATCAGGTGGTGTGAATTTATTCAGTGGCCACAATAACCCTAATAGCATCCAATCTCAATCGGGTTGATTGAATGGTTTTCTGCAGTATGCTTGCGTATTTTTCAGCATGGTCTATTTCTTCCTGGCGTACATTAGGGTTAATCTGAGCCAAGGCTGTGAGTCGATTGATTTCTTTGCCCATCGAAGTGGATGCACGCTTCATCGCATGAATTTTTGCATCCGATGCCATGGATTCTGCCAGTAATTCAGATTGACTGATTATTTTTTTAATTTGAGGTTCACTGGCGCGCACGATTTTTAGGGCGATCTCTGTATCGATTTCTATGTTGTGGCTTCTGATTTTGTCGTGACTCAATGCGTTACTGAGTATTTTTCCGTTGTGATCTATTACAATTCGAAATATTTCCAGAGGCAGGAAATGATGGGTGGCTATGTCGTTGCTACGGGTTGGTTCGAGTAAATACACACATTCTAATATTAGTGTCCCGGGGGCAATGTTCTCAATTTTTGTCGCGGTGACAGCAGCGTTGCCGATTTCACTTGTTTGGATGCGTTCCATGGCGGCATCGACCATTGGATGTTCCCAACTGAGATATTGTATATCCTCATTTTCCAGTGCAGTATTTCTGTCAAAGGTGACCGTAATTCCATCATCCGGTAAGCCTGGAAAGGCTGTTGCCATGTGATTTCCGGGATGTAATACGTAACAGTGACTGCTGTGTATATCGCTGATTACACCAAAACAATCGAATATCTGATCCATGTATTCTTTTAAATTAGATTGTTCATCTTCTTTGATGGCGTTGGCAGTTAGGGTATTCGCGATATTCGGTTGACAGGAATTATATTCGAGTAGCTGATCCCGGCCTTCGCGTAATGCCTGATTGAGTTTTTCAGTATCACTACGGGTTTGTTCAATTAGGGCATCGATGTTGCCGGAATTTTGCGTCAGGGTATCCAAAAGTTGTGTTTTATACTGAGTGAAAATAGTTTGTCCCGCCGGACAAATTTTTTCAAATGCGTCCAAGCCCTCGTGGTACCATCGAAAAATCACTGCCTGAGGGCTGTTCTCCAGGTATGGAACGTATATCTGAACAGTATTCAACTGACCAATCCGGTCGAGTCGGCCAATACGTTGTTCCAACTGGTCGGGTTTCAAAGGAAGATCAAAGAGCACCAGGTGCTGCGCGAACTGAAAATTTCGTCCTTCGCTGCCAATTTCGGAGCAGATCAAAACCTGGCTGCCATTTTCCTGATTCGCAAAAAATGCACCCGCACGGTCCCGCTCGATGATGCTTAGACCTTCATGAAAAATGGCGGCCTGAATACCGGTACGAATTCTAAGGTATTCAGACAAATCCAGAGCAGTCTGAGCGTTTGCGGTGATTACCAGTATTTTTTGTGGCTTCAATTGACTCAGCAGGTTAATTAACCAATCAGTTCTGGGGTCTAATTTACACCAATGTGCCTGACCAGAATCAGCCTGGGATTGGTAGAGTAATTCCGGAGATAAGAAAAGGCGAATATCGGTTTCGTCGGTGCAGACTTGAAAACATTGATTGTAGTCGTCTGGAGTGGGCAGGGCAGTTGCGATTAATTGTCGCTCTGGAAATCCTTTAATTGCTGCTCGGGTATTGCGGATTAATACTCGCCCTGTTCCATGGCGATCCAAAAGCTGTTCGATGATTTCTTTAAGCGCATCGCTTGTTTGTTGCGGAGTGAGTCTCTGACTATCCAGCTGGGCTAATGCAGACTTATGGTTTTCGTCTATCAAAGTCGACTCGATCAGTTGCCGTTCCCTTGTTGACAGTTTTTTGCTTTCCAGGAGCGATTTTATTGCGGCGGCTACAGGCTGGTAACGTCGTTCTTCTTCAATAAAGCGATCAAAATCCGAAAATCGATGCGGATCGAGTAGGTGCAGGCGGGCGTAATGCCCGGCTTTTCCGAGTTGTTCCGGTGTTGCTGTAAGGAGCAGTAAACCTTTTGTTTGTGATGCCAATGCCGCAATCGTTTGATATTCCTGACTGGCGTGGTTCGGAGTCCATTGTAAGTGGTGAGCTTCATCGACGATCACTATATCCCAGTCACCGTGGTATGAGAATTGTGCGTAATGCGGATTTTCGGTTAAGAATTCAAGACTGCACAGAATGAGTTGTTCGCTCTGGAATGGATTTTCCTGGCTATTTTCCTGTACTGAGGCTTCACAGCGTGAAACGTCGAAAATACTGAATTTTAGATTAAAACGTCTGAGTAGTTCGACCAGCCACTGATGTAACAGACTTTCCGGACATATAATCAAAATTCGTTTCGCCCGTTCGCTTAACAATTGCTGATGAACGATTAACCCGGCCTCTATGGTTTTACCCAGGCCCACTTCGTCGGCGAGTAAAACCCTGGGAGCATAACGTTTTGCTATCTCATGAGCGACATACAATTGATGTGGAATTAAGCGGGTGCGACACCCGATCAGTCCTCTAAGGTCTGAATGCGCCAGTCGGTTTGAATGGACTAAAGTTTTATAGCGTAGCGACAGCCACCTGTCAGGGTCGATTTGGCCACTAAATAAACGATCGAGGGGACGATTCATTTGCATATAGTGGTCGAGCTGGTCTTCATGCAGACTCAGCGGTTT
>CAZGQY010000103.1:0-15371 GCA_964528035.1 uncultured Methylococcaceae bacterium
TGACCTTCGTCAACGCCGCTGTCAGTGTGGTCTTTCCATGGTCTACATGACCAATTGTGCCTACATTTACATGTGGCTTGGTTCGTTCAAACTTTTCTTTGGACACGACAGTTTCCTCTTTTTCTATTCCGTAATAACAGACAAGTTAAGACATTTTCTTGATAACGCCTTCCGCTATATTAGCTGGCGCTTCTGAGTATTTTTCAAACTGCATACTGTAAGTGGCTCGACCTTGTGTAGCCGACCGCAAGTCGGTCGCATAACCAAACATCTCGGCCAAAGGTACTTCGCAGGAAATCATCTTACCCGACGGACCATCTTCCATTCCCTGCACAATCCCTCTTCTGCGATTGATGTCGCCAACGACATCACCCATATAATCCTCCGGAGTCACAACTTCCACTTTCATAATAGGTTCGAGAAGGACAGCTTTCGCCTTTTTCGCCCCTTCCTTGAAACACATTGAGCCAGCGATTTTAAAAGCCATCTCATTCGAGTCTACGTCGTGATAAGAGCCGTCAAATAGAGTTACTTTGACATCAACAACAGGAAATCCCGCAATAACGCCATTCTCCATTTGCTCCTGAACACCTTTATCTACAGCCGGTATATATTCTCTTGGAACCACACCGCCGACAATTTGATTTACAAACTCGTAGCCAGAACCGGGTTCCTGTGGTTCAATCTTCAACCAAACGTGACCATACTGACCTCGACCACCGGTCTGGCGAACGAATTTACCTTCTTGTTCCACCGTATTCTTTACGGTTTCCCGGTACGCGACTTGTGGAGCACCAACGTTCGATTCGACGCTGAATTCCCGCCTCATTCTGTCAACAATGATCTCAAGGTGTAACTCACCCATTCCGGAAATAATCGTTTGCCCGGATTCTTCATCTGTATGTACCCTGAACGATGGATCTTCCTGTGCCAACTTACCTAAAGCCACACCCATTTTTTCCTGATCTGGTTTTGTCTTCGGTTCTACTGCGACTGATATAACAGGCTCTGGAAATTCCATCCGCTCCAAAGTAATAATTTCGTCCAAGCCGCACAATGTATCACCGGTTGTTACGTCTTTTAACCCAATTGCCGCTGCGATATCCCCAGCCAGAACCTGCTTAATTTCTTCCCGGTTATTTGAATGCATTTGAACGATACGCCCGACACGTTCTTTTTTGCGTTTCACAGGGTTATATATCGTATCACCAGAACTAAGAATGCCTGAGTACACACGGAAAAACGTCAATGTTCCTACGAAAGGATCCGTTGCTATTTTAAATGCCAGCGCTGAAAAGGGTGCGTCGTCTGATGACGGTCGTTCTGCTTCCGTTTCATCCTTATCGTCAAGGATGCCTTTAATTGCATCAACTTCTGTCGGTGAAGGCAAATAATCCACAACCGCATCGAGCATTGCCTGGACACCTTTATTTTTAAATGCGGAACCACAAAATGCGGGAACGATCTCATTAGCAATCGTACGTGCGCGGATTCCCGCCATTATATCTTCATTGCTGAGAGAACCTTCTTCAAGATATTTTTCCATCAGCGCGTCATTAGCTTCCGCAGCAGCCTCTACTAATTCCTCTCTATATATTTCGCACTCTTCCTGCATACCCTCAGGAATACTTTTCTCTTGATATTTAGTCCCTTTGTCTTCGTCGTCCCAATAAATCGCCCGCATTCCTAACAGGTCTATAACACCTTCGAAATTATCCTCAGCGCCAATCGGCAATTGCATGGCCACCGGGTTACTACCAAGACGATCCTTAATCTGCCCGACTACACGCAAAAAATCAGCTCCGGAGCGATCCATTTTGTTCACAAACGCCAGGCGAGGAACATTATATTTATTTGCCTGCCGCCAAACTGTCTCCGACTGTGGTTCTACACCACCTACAGCACAAAACACTGCGCATGCACTATCAAGCACACGCAACGAACGTTCAACTTCAATGGTAAAATCCACGTGACCCGGTGTATCAATGATATTAATTCGATACTCGGGATACTGATTATCCATACCCCGCCAGAAGCAGGTCGTGGCCGCCGAGGTAATTGTTATCCCCCTTTCCTGCTCCTGCTCCATCCAGTCCATAGTAGCCGCACCGTCGTGAACCTCACCAATTTTGTGAGACACCCCGGTGTAATACAAAACCCTTTCTGTTGTCGTGGTTTTGCCCGCATCGATGTGCGCCATAATTCCGATATTTCGATAACGATCGATGGGAGTAGAACGTGCCACTATATTACCCTTAATTTAAAATTCAAATATCAGCTGAATTACCAGCGAAAATGAGCAAAAGCTTTGTTCGCTTCAGCCATACGTAATGTGTCTTCACGCTTTTTAACCGCAGTTCCGCGATTTTCATTTGCGTCCAGCAATTCACCTGCCAAACGTTGCGGCATGGACCTCTCGCTTCGCTTACGCGCAGCATCTATTAACCATCGCATTGCCAAGGTTACCCTACGTGATGGCCTAACCTCCACAGGTACCTGGTAAGTTGCCCCACCCACTCGCCTGGATTTAACCTCGACTCTGGGTTGAACATTTTCCAAAGCCTTATCGAATACATCCAATGGCTCACTGTGGCCTTTGGATTCAATCGTTACCAACGCCCCGTATACAATTTTTTCAGCGACCGATTTTTTTCCGTGCTCCATCACCATGTTGATAAACTTTGCTATAGTTTCACTACCAAACTGAGGATCCGGGTTTATTTCCCGCTTCGCTGCGAACCTTCTTCTTGACATTTCTTCTACCGCCCTAGTCAGTAAATCAGCCCTTAGGCTTTTTAGCACCGTATTTTGAGCGTCCTCTCCGACGACTCTCAACACCCGCTGTATCCAGACTTCCCCGAACAACGTGGTAACGTACACCAGGCAAATCCTTGACACGCCCACCCCTAATCAACACAACAGCATGTTCCTGCAGGTTATGCCCTTCTCCACCAATGTAGCTTGTTACTTCTGCACCATTCGTCAGTCGTACACGAGCTACTTTTCGCAGCGCTGAGTTGGGCTTTTTTGGTGTAGTTGTATACACTCTGGTGCAAACTCCCCTTTTTTGAGGGCATGCCTCAAGCGCAGGCACATTACTTTTTTCTTTCTTTCTTGTACGAGGCTTCCGAACCAATTGATTGATCGTGGCCATAAGTCTAACTCCGAATCATTAATTTATTGGGCTATGAGGTCAGCAGAGAGTCTCATTATTCTCAGGCGCCCGTACCCTAATACGCGAGAGGCTCGCAACTCAATGCCTCCATTGAGTTGCGAGCCGATTATGATATTAAGAAATTACTCTAATGTCAAGTCAGGCGATTGCGCCCATCGACTATTCTTAGGTATTTAATGCTTGCTTCAAGGCCTCTTCAACCTCTACAGTATCCACACCAACACTATCAACTGTTTCTAGCTGAGAAGATGCATCCCGCTTATGCTTGCGCTCTTTGTGATGCGCAAGTCCCGTACCCGCCGGTATCAATCGACCAACGATCACATTTTCTTTCAATCCGTAAAGCGAGTCATCAACTCCACGAACAGCTGCCTCTGTCAATACACGCGTAGTCTCCTGAAATGATGCCGCAGATATAAACGATTCCGTAGCCAATGAGGCTTTTGTTATGCCAAGCAAAATCGGTTCCACGATTGCAGGTACTTTTTGTTCTTTTTCCAGGTTTTCGTTTTCTTCCAGTAGTCGCGCACGCTCTACTTGTTCGCCTCTAAGAAAAGAAGTGTCGCCGGGATCAATTATTTCCACTTTACGCAACATCTGACGGATAATCGCTTCAATGTGCTTGTCATTAATCTTAACACCCTGTAACCGGTATACATCTTGAATTTCTTTCACCAAATACGAAGCCAATTCACCTACACCACGTAACCTTAATATGTCGTGAGGAGTCAATTCGCCTTCTGCAATCGTTTCTCCGCGCTCTACCTGCTCGCCTTCGAATACAGTCACATGCCGCCATTTGGGAATCAATGTTTCGTAACGCTCTCCTGCCTGGTCGGTAATAATAATTCTTTGCTTACCTTTGGTTTCCTTTCCAAATCCTATGGTGCCCGTCGCTTCGGCTAATATTGCAGGATCTTTTGTTTTACGCGCTTCAAACAAGTCCGCAACTCTAGGCAGCCCTCCTGTAATATCCCTGGTTTTACTGGATTCTTGCGGAATCCTCGCCAAAACATCTCCCACTTCCACGATCGAATCGTCCTGAATACCAACAATTGCACCCGCAGGCAAAAAGTATTGGGCAACGATTTCGGTTCCCGGTATGAATACTGATTGGCCCTCTTTATCCAGCAATCTAACCATCGGCCTTAGCTCCTTACCAGCGCTACCCCGCTGCTTAGGATCGGTTACAACCATTGCACTAAGCCCAGTCACTTCGTCGGATTGTTTGCGAACAGTAACACCTTCGACGAAATCGACCGTTTGAATGATACCTTCCACCTCGGTGACAACAGGATGAGTATGAGGATCCCAATTTACAATAACCTGCCCGGCAGCTACCTTTACTCCATCATCGGCTGAAAGAACAGCACCGTATGGAATTTTATAACGCTCTTTTTCACGACCATATTCGTCGACGATACTGACTTCTCCAGAACGAGATACCGCAACCAAATTACCTTCCTTATTCTTTACTGTCTTCAGGTTTGTCAATTTCACACTACCCGCCGACTTAACTTCAACATTACTAATCGCAGCAGATCTCGACGCCGCACCACCAATGTGAAAAGTACGCATTGTAAGCTGGGTTCCGGGTTCTCCAATTGATTGAGCAGCGATGACACCCACCGCTTCACCATCATTAACCAGGTGACCCCGCCCCAGATCTCTCCCGTAACACGCAGCACACACTCCATGGCGATTTCTACAGGTAATAATAGACCGCACCTGAACACTGTCTATACCCTGTTCCTCTAGCAATTGCACCCATGTCTCATCCAGCAAAGTACCGGCAGGAACAACAAAACTGCTGTCCTGGTAACCAACAACTTCCTGGGCAACTACACGCCCCAGAACCCTTTCTGAAAGCGCTTCAACCACATCGCCACCCTCAATCAATGGCGTCATCAAAACACCTTCGTCAGTACCGCAATCTTTCTCCGTAATAACAAGATCCTGTGCAACATCGACCAACCTTCTGGTCAAATATCCGGAGTTTGCTGTTTTTAAGGCGGTATCCGCCAACCCCTTACGTGCTCCGTGGGTAGACACGAAATACTGAAGAACATCTAAGCCTTCTCTGAAATTCGCGGTAATTGGCGTCTCAATGATCGAGCCATCCGGCTTTGCCATCAAGCCTCGCATACCAGCCAGCTGCCTGATCTGCGCAGCCGAACCACGAGCACCAGAGTCGGCCATCATGAAGATGGAATTGAATGATTTTTGCTCGACTTTTTTATTGTTCTTATCCACGACAGATTCGTGCCCAAGCCCTTCCATCATTACATTCGCAACTTTATCGTTCGCATGAGACCAGATATCAACGACCTTGTTGTACCTTTCACCGTCGGTAACCAATCCGGAGGCATATTGACTCTGAATTTCAGTGACTTCTTCCTCCGCTGCCGCAATTATTTCTGGCTTACGCTTGGGTACTGCCATATCTTCAATCCCAAAAGAAATACCGGCCTGAGTTGCGTAAGAAAACCCCGTATACATTAACTGGTCAGCAAAAATTACCGTTGTTTTGACTCCAAGCGTGCGATAGCAGTGATTTATTAACTGAGAGATCACTTTCTTTGTCATGTCTCGATTAATTAAATCGAAGGAAAGCCCCTTAGGCACTATATCCCAAATCAACGCCCGTCCCACCGTCGTATCCACTCTTCGCCGAACTTCAGTCTCCACGCCTTCGGCATCCCGAATAGTCTCATCTATCCTCAATTGGATCTTGCTATTCAAACCAGCAGCTTTATTTTGATAAGCTCGCTCAACCTCACTAACATCGGCAAATACAATATCCTCACCTTTACCATTCACCGCCACCCGGCTCATAAAATAAAGGCCCAATACAACATCCTGGGTCGGATTAATGATCGGCTCGCCATTAGCAGGCGATAGTATGTTGTTAGTCGACATCATCAAACTTCGCGCCTCAAGCTGGGCCTCCACAGAAAGTGGAATATGTACAGCCATCTGGTCACCATCAAAATCTGCATTAAACGCTGTACAGACCAAAGGATGCAGCTGGATCGCCTTGCCTTCAATTAATAGCGGTTCAAACGCCTGAATCCCCAAACGGTGCAGAGTCGGTGCCCGGTTGAGCATAATTGGGTGTTCACGAATGACTTCTTCAAGGATGTCCCATACCTCAGGCCCCTCTCGCTCAACCATTTTCTTTGCTGCTTTAATGGTTGTCGCCAAGCCACGAAACTGGAGCTTACTAAAAATAAACGGCTTAAAAAGTTCCAGCGCCATTTTTTTAGGCAATCCACATTGATGGAGTTTCAACGTAGGTCCAACAACAATCACCGACCGCCCAGAATAATCGACTCGCTTCCCCAACAAATTTTGTCGAAACCGGCCCTGCTTACCCTTGATCATATCGGCAAGAGATTTAAGCGCTCTCTTGTTTGTTCCTGTAATTGCTCGTCCGCGTCGACCATTATCCAACAATGCATCAACAGACTCCTGGAGCATTCTCTTCTCATTGCGCACGATGATGTCTGGTGCGTTCAAATCCAGCAATCGATTCAGGCGGTTATTACGATTGATTACTCGTCGATAGAGATCATTTAGATCAGACGTAGCAAATCGCCCACCATCCAGGGGAACCAGTGGTCGCAGCTCTGGCGGCAGCACTGGCAATACAGTCAATATCATCCATTCAGGGCGATTCTTGGAATTAAGCAAAGATTCAACAACTTTCAGGCGCTTGGATAATTTTCTAATCTTAGTTTCAGAATTAGTTGCGGTAATATCTTCTCTGAGCTGCTCCACCTCACCTTTAAGATCGATGGCTTTCAATAAACCATATACGGCTTCCGCACCCATCTTGGCAACAAATTCATCGCCGTATTCCTCTACTGCATCCAAATAGTCTTCATCGCTCAACAACTGACCGACTTCCAGCGGAGTCATACCCGCATCGATCACGACGAAAGACTCAAAGTACAATACGCGTTCAATTCCGCGTAAAGTCATGTCCAGTAAAAGCGCTATACGCGAAGGTAGTGATTTTAGAAACCATATATGCGCAACCGGACTTGCCAACTCGATATGGCCCATACGCTCACGCCGCACCTTGGTTAGCGTCACTTCGACTCCGCATTTTTCACAAATGACACCACGATGCTTCAAACGCTTATACTTCCCGCATAAACACTCGTAGTCACTGACAGGACCAAAAATCTTCGCACAAAACAAACCATCACGCTCCGGCTTAAATGTCCGATAATTGATCGTCTCCGGCTTCTTCACTTCACCATAAGACCAGGACCGAATCATATCCGGTGATGCCAAGCCAATCCGTATTTTGTCAAACTCTTCAACCTGACCCTGACGTTTCAAATATTTGAGTAGATCTTTCAAAGGCTTATCTCCCATTCAACCTTGCAGAGTAATTCACGAACCCGGGTAACCATACCTATATATATTGCCTGCACTTTTACCACTACTCCTGTTCCAACTCGATATTAATACCAAGTGAACGTATTTCCTTGATCAATACATTAAAAGATTCCGGCATACCGGCTTCCATTCGATGATCACCGTCTACGATATTTTTATACATTTTGGTACGCCCATTCACATCGTCCGATTTAACCGTGAGCATTTCCTGCAGCGTGTATGCAGCACCATATGCCTCCAACGCCCAAACCTCCATCTCACCAAACCGCTGACCGCCGAATTGTGCTTTACCGCCTAAAGGCTGCTGTGTAACCAAACTGTACGGTCCGGTAGAACGTGCATGCATCTTGTCATCAACTAAATGATTCAATTTAAGCATATACATATAACCCACTGTGACATCACGCGCAAATGCTTCGCCTGTGCGCCCATCATACAAAGTGGTCTGCCCGCTTGTTGGCAAATCCGCCAAACTTAACATAGAACGAATATCTTCCTCCGTTGCTCCATCGAACACCGGCGTAGCCATTGGAACGCCACCGATCAAATTAGTGGCGAGTTCAAATATTTCATCATCATTTAAGGAATCCAGATCTTCTTTTTGCCCACTCAGATTATAAATCTTGTCTAGATACTTACGATAATCCTGAATTGCGGATTTTGCTTGAACCATCTTACCAATCTTTATACCTAAACCTTTAGCGGCCCAACCAAGGTGAGTTTCCAATACCTGGCCTACATTCATTCTTGAAGGAACCCCCAACGGATTCAGAACAATATCCACTGGCGTTCCATCTTCCAGATAGGGCATATCCTCAACCGGAACAATCTGGGATATTACGCCCTTGTTACCGTGACGCCCCGCCATTTTGTCCCCTGGTTGAACCCGACGTTTAACGGCCAGATAAACCTTAACCATTTTCAAAACACCTGGCGCCAAATCATCACCCATAGTGATTTTATTTCGCTTTTCCTCGAAGCGGACGTTAAATTCTTGCCGCTGTTGCTCTATGCTTTCAGCGATGGATTCCAGCTGAACATTGAGATCTTCATCCTGTAATCGTATATCCAACCACTTGGATTGTTCCAAATTATGCAGATAGTCTGTACCGATTGTAACACCGGCTTTAAGCCCATCTGGTCCACTCTCAGCAGACTGTTCTAGCAACATTTTCTCTACTCGCGCATAGATATCCTGCTCGACGATTCTTCGCTGATCATCAAAATCCTTTTTCGCTCGTTCAATTTCTGTTCGCTCTATATAAAGTGCCCGCTCGTCTTTTTGCACACCATCACGAGTAAAAACCTGGACGTCAATAATTGTCCCGTCCATTCCAGAAGGCACCCTTAACGAAGTGTCCTTCACATCAGATGCTTTTTCTCCAAAGATCGCTCGCAATAGTTTTTCCTCTGGTGTCAACTGAGTTTCGCCTTTTGGCGTCACTTTACCAACCAAAATATCACCAGCTTTCACTTCAGCACCAATGTAGACAATCCCTGATTCATCGAGTTTCGACAGCGCTTCTTCTCCAACGTTCGGAATGTCCGCACTAATTTCTTCAGGACCCAGCTTTGTGTCACGAGCGACACAGGTTTTTTCTTCAATATGGATAGTGGTAAACCGATCTTCCTGCACAACTCGCTGAGAAATCAGAATGGAATCCTCAAAGTTATATCCATTCCATGGCATAAATGCTACAAACAGGTTTTGCCCTAATGCGAGTTCACCCATGTCTGTAGATGGCCCGTCAGCCAGCACGTCACCACGTTTGACCAAGTCACCCGAAGTAACCAATGGCCTTTGATTTATACATGTATTTTGGTTAGATCGAGTATATTTTGTCAGCGTATAAATATCGACTCCCGGCTCTCCAGCTTCAGCCTCATCATCCCCAACTCTAACAACAATACGACTGGCATCCACCATTTCAATAATGCCACCCCGAGCAGCCACGACAGTTACCCCGGAATCTTTCGCTACAGTACTTTCCATCCCTGTACCGACCAGAGGCTTCTCCGCTCTCAACGTCGGAACCGCCTGGCGCTGCATATTTGAGCCCATTAACGCCCTGTTAGCATCATCATGCTCCAGAAAAGGAATCATAGAAGCCGCGACAGACACAATTTGTCGAGAAGAAACATCCATATACTGAACGGCATCAGATGCTGCCAAAGTAAATTCGTCTTTATGCCGACAAGAAACAAATTCATCCAGCAGCTTACCGTTTTTATCTATCCTGGCGCTGGCTTGAGCAATCACATACTGGCCTTCTTCAATCGCTGAGAGAAAGTCTACTTGATCGCCAATAACTCCCTTGGTCACGCGTCTATAAGGCGTTTCAAGAAACCCGTATTCGTTGGTTCGGGCATAAACAGCCAGTGAATTTATTAAACCGATATTTGGACCTTCAGGTGTCTCGATAGGACACACTCTACCATAGTGGGTCGTATGTACGTCACGCACCTCAAATCCAGCACGCTCCCTGGCAAGACCACCCGGTCCAAGCGCAGAGACTCTACGTTTATGCGTGACTTCCGACAATGGATTATTTTGATCCATAAACTGAGAAAGCTGACTTGAACCAAAGAACTCTTTGATCGCGGCAGATACCGGTTTTGCGTTAATAATCTCCTGCGGCATCAAACCCTCTGAATCAGCCAGAGTCAGACGTTCCTTCACTGCTCGTTCAACTCGCACCAAGCCCACTCGAAACTGGTTTTCAACCATTTCTCCAACCGAGCGAACTCTACGGTTACCCAGATGATCAATGTCATCCACGACACCGTTGCCGTTGCGAATACTAATAAGCTCTCGCAATACTGAAATTATATCTTCCTGATCAAGGATACCTGATCCGGTTAATTCCTCACTACCCAGACGACGATTAAACTTCATACGCCCCACTGTTGATAAATCATAACGCTCTGGCGTAAAGAACAGATTTTTGAATAGGTTCTCAGCAGCATCTTTCGTCGGGGGCTCACCTGGCCTCATCATTCGATAAATCTCCACCAAAGCTTCCAGCTTCGTGGTACTTGTATCTATCGACAGAGAATTTGAAACATAAGGACCGCGATCCAGGTCATTCACAAAAAGCGCATCAAGTTCGGTGACACCGCTTTGTATTATTTTTTCGTAAAGCTCTTCCGTTAACTCATCATTTGCATTGGCAACTATTTCACCAGACTCTAAATCTATAAGGTTACTCGCTAATATTTTTCCATATAGATACTCGACAGGCACTTCCAGTTTTTCTAATTTTTCTTTTTCAAACTGACGCACGTGTTTTGCTGTAATACGTCTGGCTTCCTCTACAATGACCTTACCATTCGCCTTTATATCAAAACTGGCTAATTCGCCTCGCAATCGCTCCGGTATCAATTTTAGAAACACTTTACCCGCATCAAATGTAAATCGATTTTTTTCAAAGAAAAGATCAATGATCTGCTCATTATCATAGCCAAGCGCCCGAAGCAATACGGTCGCGGGAATCTTCCTCCTTCTATCGATCCGCACGAAAACAGCATCTTTATGATCAAATTCAAAATCCAGCCAGGAACCACGATAAGGAATCACTCGAGCACTGAATAATAATTTTCCGGAAGAGTGAGTCTTGCCTTTATCATGATCGAAAAAAACACCGGGCGATCGATGCAGCTGCGATACAATCACTCGCTCTGTACCATTGATAACAAAAGTACCGTTATCGGTCATCAATGGTAATTCACCCATATAAACTTCCTGTTCTCGAATATCTTTTACTGTTTTTGTACTACCCGGAGCATCTTTGTCATATATGACCAGTCGAACCAAAACACGCAAAGGTGCAGCATACGTCGCCCCCCTTTGCTGACATTCACGTACGTCAAATATTGGTTTGCCCAGACGGTAATCCACATATTCCAATATCGCATACCCAGAATGACTGGCTATAGGAAACACAGATTTAAAGGCAGCATGAAGACCTAGTTCAGCGCGATCATCCAAAACAGTATCTGATTGTAAAAATTTCACATAGGATTCAATCTGCATTGCCAGCAGATAGGGGACATCCAATACATCGGGACGTTTGCCAAAACTGTTACGAATACGCTTTTTACCGGTAAACGAATAGGCCATATCGAGTTCCTTACATCAACTGCTGCAAAAATAAAACGGTATAGACAACGCAAAACGGCAAAAGGCTAGCAACCAAAAGCCGCCAGCCAATTGCTATTACGCTATCTGCTATTTCTATTGAATTTTCCAAGACTATTTAATTTCTGCAGACGCACCCGCTTCCTCCAGCTGCTTTTTAATATCGTCAGCCTCACTTTTACTTACACCTTCTTTAATCGGCGTAGGCGCACCTTCTACAGCGGCTTTAGCTTCTTTCAGACCTAAACCAGTCAACGCGCGCACGACTTTAATAACAGCCACTTTATTCGCACCGAAACCGGTCAAAATAACATCAAATTCGGTCTGTTCAGCTGCACTTGGCGCATCGGCTGCCGCAACAGGAGCCGCAGCTACGGCAGCCGCAGCAGAAACACCAAATTTTTCTTCCATCGCAGAAATCAAATCCACGACCTCCATCACACTCATATTAGAAATTGCTTCCAATATATCTTCTTGGGATACCGCCATCGATAATACTCCTAAATTAAATTATTAAATCAAACGTCCTTATCAGGCCGCTTCTTTTTGAGCCTTAACAGCTGCCACGGTCCTAACCATTTTGCTATGTGGTTCAGCCAAGGTACGTACAAACTTTTCAACCGGTGCCTTCATAACCGCCATTAGCAAGCTTATGGCTTGATCATAAGTAGGCAGTTTAGATAGACGTTCCAATTCTGATGGACCATAAAGTTGACCACCTATTGCTACCAGCTTTGGCTCTAGTTTTTTATTGTCTTTTGAGAAATCAGAAAGAACTCTCGCAGCTGATCCGGGTTCTTCCATTGAAAACGCAAGCATCAATGGCCCCACTAGTGCATCCTGCATACAGGAAAATTCAGTTCCTTCTACCGCCCTACGCATCAGTGTGTTTTTCACGACACGAAGATACACTCCGGACTCTCTGGCGATTTTACGAAGCTGCGTCAATTCAGAAACAGTTAAACCACTGTATTCTGACGCAACAGCAGAATGAGCTTTCGCCGCGATTTCTGCTACTTCTTCGACAACCGCTTGTTTTTGATCAAGTCTTAACGCCACATTTTACCTCCAGATTGCCTTTAAAAATCTGAGCGACATTACTGTAGCCCAGGGCTCAAATGTGCCTTTTAAAAAAAGAGCACACCTTGAACGGTTTCTTCCACCGGCAATACCAGTTTCATTCCACCGTCTACGCAGGCTAAATTAAGCATAATAAAATGCACCCACGGTCTTTGACGGCTGTCAGATTAAGCCCGACAACCCAAAGTCATTAAACATTCCTGATAAAGGAATATTAACTCACTTCAAAAACTATATTTTAATTCGCATACATCAAATCGAAATACTACTTTGATCAATAGAAATTCCAGGCCCCATAGTCGTCGACAGAGTAATCTTCTTAAGATACACGCCTTTCGCTGCACTTGGCTTGGCTTTTTTTAAATCAACCAGCAATGATTCCAGGTTCTCCTTCAATTGAGCCACTTCAAACCCAGCTTTACCAATCGTACAATGAATAATGCCACCTTTATCGGTACGATAACGAACCTGGCCAGCTTTCGCATTCTTCACCGCTGCAGCCACATCAGCCGCGACCGTTCCCACTTTTGGATTCGGCATTAATCCTCTTGGGCCCAATATTTGTCCCAATTGACCGACAACACGCATAGCATCCGGTGATGCAATCACTACGTCAAAATTGAGATCACCACCCTTTATAGAATCGGCCAAATCATCCATTCCAACAACATCTGCGCCGGCTTGTTTTGCTGCATCAACGTTTTCTCCCTGCGTGAATACAGCAACACGAACAGTTTTTCCGGTTCCATTTGGCAATACAGTCGACCCACGAACATTTTGATCAGACTTTCTTGGGTCTACACCCAAATTTACTGAAACATCGACCGACTCGCTAAATTTAACAACAGACAATTCTTTTAGTAGAGCCAATGCATCTTCTGCTCCATATTCTTTCGTCTTATCGACCTTTTCTTGAAAAGAAGCGGTTCTTTTTGAATTCTTAGCCATCAGAGCCCCTCCACGTTCAGACCCATACTTCGCGCGCTACCTGCAATCGTTCGAACCGCCGCATCCATATCAGCAGCTGTCAGATCGGGCATTTTAGCAGTCGCTATTTCTTCCAACTGAGCCCTGGTCACAGTCCCAACTTTAACTGTATTTGGTGTACCACTACCCTTGGCAAGACCTACTGCTTTTCTTAGTAATACAGCAGCCGGTGGCGTCTTGGTAATGAATGTAAAACTGCGATCCGAATAAACCGTGATAACCACGGGAATCGGGAGACCCTTTTCAACATTTTGAGTCTGGGCATTGAATGCTTTGCAAAACTCCATTATATTAACGCCATGTTGCCCAAGAGCCGGCCCAACAGGCGGACTTGGATTAGCCTCACCGGCCTTAACCTGCAATTTAATATATGCCTCTATTTTCTTTGCCATGTATTTCTCCTGAGTGGGTGCAAGCGCCTCGCGGCTCCCCTGTTACTATAGTAGTCGATTAATTCGAATTCCTAATACCTGCCAATTACAAAACCCACAACGATCAATTGAACGTTTACGGGCCATTCTTGCTCGAAACACCTTGATATAAAATTAATTTTTTTCAACCTGCCCAAAACTTAGTTCAACAGGTGTCGACCTGCCAAAAATTAACACCGATAACCTTAAGCGACTCTTGTCATAATTCACTTCCTCGACCACTCCGTTAAAGTCTTTAAATGGCCCGTCTGTTATCCGCAACACCTCACCCGCTTCAAACAATACTTTCGGTTTAGGTTTATTTACCCCATCTTCCACGCGGTTTAAAATTGTATCCGCTTCCTGGTCACTGATAGGTGCTGGCCGATCTGAGCTACCACCAATAAAACCAAGCACCCTGGGTACGTCTTTAACTAAGTGCCAGGTTTCATCGGTCAACTCCATTTGCACGAGGACATACCCTGGAAAAAACTTTCTGTCGCTCTTACGCTGCTGCCCCATACGCATTTCGACAACTTCCTCCGTTGGAACCAGAATTTTCCCAAAAAGATCCTGTAAACCCTCACGTTCTATACGTTCCTCCAATGAGCGTTTTACTTGATTCTCATAGTTGGAATACGCATGTACGACATACCATCGCATCGCCATATCACCCTCCCTGGCCGGTTAACAATCGTACCCCCCAAAACAAAAACATATCCAGCAACCATAAAATGATTCCAACAATAAAAACCACAACTACAACGATCAAAGTTGTCTGTGTGGTTTCTTGTTTTGAAGGCCATATAACCTTTCGTACCTCGGTTCGAGACTCCCCGATAAAGCCCAACAATCGCTTACCCTGGGCGGTACTAAACACGACCAATAGCGCTACAACCGCTAAAGCGAGTAAACCAAGCACACGGTACAACAATGAATGCTCGGCAAAATAATAGAACCCCGCAATACCGCCAATCACAATTGCGAGTGCTACGAGCAGTTTGATACTATCCAGAACTGACGTTTTAGATTCAGATTGTGCTGCCATTATGGTTTCTCGAATAAAATTACAGAAATACTCTTGTTTGTAAGACTTCTACTTTGCTATAAGCTAACAGTGGCAGGCCAGGAGGGAATCGAACCCCCAACCTGCGGTTTTGGAGACCGCTGC
>CAZGQY010000104.1:0-15220 GCA_964528035.1 uncultured Methylococcaceae bacterium
TTCTCATGCGAAAGTAGGGAATTGCCAGGCTTTTAAAACTAGACCCCTGTGAGTAGATCACGGGGGTTTTTTTATGCTCCAAAGGTTATTTAAGGGTCAGGTGATTCTTTAGAAGCAGTTCATCTAGAAAAAGATGATAGGCGCCTTATTTTTTATTGTTCAGAAGGGTGACTGGTGCGATTCGGTTTATGAAATCGATGGCAAATTGTAGTGAATTAGGGTGTTAGATGAGTCGTCTGCGGCGAAATGAGTTTGTTTTAATGGGACATCACAAAAAAAATAATTTTGAGGGGACTAAAATTGTTTTGTCTGTCGGCAGGGATTGGCTCAATGGCGACCACCTAACTTAATAGAGCTTAAGTTCAGGTTTAGATGGAAAATTAAATTGGGTCAGACCATTAATTGACCGTTCGAACCGCTTTGCTTGCAACTCAGTGTTGGCTTTCTTTACAGGTTAAGCCTCTTGCGTATGAAATTTCCCGCCATTAAAGTATTTTTTACCGGGTATTGTAACGTTTTGTTTATTAAGTTATATATATCGAAATTATTCAAAACAGCTTGTCAGTATATTTTACACCTATCAGACTGGAATATTATATCCATTTGTATTTAATAAAGAAAAATAATTGGCAATGTTTTTGCTTGGATATAGTGGAGCTTGATATTTAAGTGTGTTTATTAATCGAACTATTTGGAGAACAAATATGTTGAGGAAAGAAAGTAAATTGAACACTATGGTATTGACGTTATTTTTTTGTTTAATGGCGCCGACTGCCAACGCAGGCATCATTACCTACGATTTCGCATGGAGTGGTGCGAATGGTTATACGATGGCAGGGTGGTTCGATTACGACGATGTGAATGCAGGGGATGGAGCGATTCGTGACGGTGAGGTAAACTCTCTGATGTTCGAGGGTTTCCTAAATGGCGTTAGTGTTGGCGTGTCTAACGGCGCGAATTTATTGGCCGGTTTTAACTTTAATTTCGACGCATTGACTGGTCAGTTTTTTCAAAACGGCAACAGTTTTGGAGAGAATGGGCAGCGATGGAATGTGTCAGGACCTGGGATTGGCTGGGAGGCAGGGAGTTTTTCATAAAGTTTTTACTTTAACGGTGTTTTTTCCGGTACCTCCAGAAGGGTTAACCCGGTCGGTTTAAGCGCAACGCTTAAGCAGGTTCCCGAGCCATCAACGATCTTGCTGATTGCATTGGGATTATTGGCTGTAGTTTACTCTACGAAGCAATCCCGCTATTCGCGGATTGGCGAATCGATATTGGCCACTTGATTTCTGCAATGAAATTGTACTAGCGAGTAACCGCAAATACAGGGAGCTGGAGTAGTCCAGCTCCCTTATGAATCGTGTTGAACAATGATGCTTTGTAATCTTTCCCGACCCGGCTGGTGTCTACTAAGCACAACGGGAACCAAATTCAGTAAACTTAGAAAGTAAGAAGAGAAGGGGTCAACAGAGAAGAAAGAGAAGGGGTCATTCATATTTTATAAAGTATTAAACACCTTTAAAGGTATAAATAGTACTCTTTAGCAAGCCTCATACAATTTCTATTGTTTTTCAGGATAGTCAATCGTAATTGAAACATCTAACGCGCCAGTGTTGTTGTACAGAAAATTGAACGGATCATTTATAGCAAAATACAGGTGTCCCGCATCCTGAGCGGTAAATTCAATTTCTGAGCCCACTAAAAATGGTCGCCCGGTTTTACCCAGTCTGGCCATCAAGGCGCAGGCCGGTATCCAGGGTGCTTCCCCTGTGAATGTAGCGCTTTCGTTTCCGTCCGGACCACAGTTCAAGCCGATTTCCGGCCAGGGACTCCAGTTTCCCTCTGCTTTAATGTGGATTTTCGCTTCTTTAACTAAATAAATTCCAGGTTTTTGCCAGGCTTTTTTCGCCTTAACTTTAAAATTTCGACGATCCTTAGGGTCTACCTTTATATTTTTTTCTGCATTTGCATATTTGTCAGGTGGTACGACAACACACCCCGATAATATTAATAAGCTGATTGTCAGAATTAAACTGAATGCCTGCCTCATTTTGTCCTCATGGGTTGCTATTAACTTTTTAACTTAGAATAATATTGTAGTGTTTGCGTAAAGAAATGTCCCATAAGCCAGGTATATTTGGTCTGCTAGAAGTTAAAATATGTCCACCGACGAAGAGTTATTGAGCGTTGTAGATTTGAATGATCGTGTGATTGGAGTGCGTTGTCGTTCCGAAGTACATGAATTTAATTTACCTCATCGTGCCGTTCATATCCTGGTATTTAATTCTAAGGGTGATTTATTTTTACAACGCAGATCTCAGAATAAGGATGTTAACGCAGGATTGTGGGATTCATCTGCAGCAGGTCATGTAGATCATGGTGAGACTTATGATGCTTGTGCTTTACGTGAATTAAATGAAGAATTGGGGGTAGGATTAGAGAGTTTATCTGAAAGTCTCGGTACATTGTCTCCGCTCGTGAAGACGGGAATGGAATTCTGCAGGGTATATCGGGTTACCCGCAATGGGCCATTTGTTCTGAATAAAGCTGAAATTGATTGTGGTGAATGGTTTTCAGTTGATCATATTAATCGGTGGATAAAGTGTCGGCCTGACGAACTGACCACGACATTCATATTGATCTGGAGGGAGTTCTTTCAATCTGGAATTCAGAATAAAAAAAGACCGGTGTAGACAGAGGAACTGAATACACCGGCGTAGAGATTGCAATCCATTGCAATGGGGTTAACTGCAAGATTGGAGGTTATGCAATATTTATAGCGACAAAACGAGTGTTATTGCCGCGGGTGACAAGGACCATGATATGTTTCTGGTTGTTCCTGGATATACTTTTTACAGCGTCCACTGCTTCCTGTGGGGTAAAAACTTCCTGGTTGCCGATTCGGACAATCACATCACCTGCCCGAAGTCCGGTTATTTCCGCAGGACTACCTGATGCAACATCGACGATAATGGCACCGTGATCTATATCATTGTTTACTCTGAACTGTTGACGAGTACCCGGATTTAATGGCGCGAGTGCCAGGCCGAGTTTTCCATTATTTGGATTTAATATCGGTTCTGGCACCGATGCATTTAGTTGTGAATTCGGTGTTTCGCCGGTCACCACGCTAAGATGTTGCTCTTTTCCTTCACGCCAGACTAACACTGAATACTCCTGGTCGGGTGCGGAAGATGCAACGATTCTGGTTAAATCTTTAGGGTTTTTTATCGCCTTGCGGTTGAATTCGGAGATCACATCGCCAACTTCTAATCCTGCACGTTTTGCAGGGCTTCCAGGCGTTACTTCAACCACTAATGCACCAGCCGAATCGGATAAAGAAAGGCTATCCGCGAGTTCGTCGCTCAACGGTTGAATACGTACACCCAGCCAACCTCGATCAACTTTTCCATTGGTGCGCAGTTGTTCGACAACAGTATTTGCCTGGGTGGCGGGTATAGCGAACCCGATGCCGACATTGCCTCCGTTTGGAGAAAAGATTGCTGTGTTTATACCTACCACTTTGCCGTTCATGTCAAACAATGGTCCCCCAGAGTTTCCCTGATTAATGGGTGCGTCAAACTGTATAAAATCATCAAATGGTCCTGACTGGATATCGCGTCCACGGGCGGATATTATTCCTGTAGTTGCTGTATTTCCCAGTCCGAAGGGGTTCCCGATCGCCAGAATCTGGTCACCAATTCGAGCCCTATCTGAATTTCCAAATTCGACATATGGAAAAGCATTAGATCCATTTATTTCAAGTAGTGCCAGATCAGTTTTCGGATCAATAGCTTTAATTTCGGCTGAATATTGTTTGCCATCATCCGTTGTGATAGTAACTACATCAGCGTTTTTGACCACATGACTATTGGTTACGACAAATCCCTGGCTGGATATGATAAACCCGGAACCAACGGCTTTAAATTCAGGCTTGGGTCTTTGTGGGGCTACGTTGGATCCGCCAAAATAATGTTGGAAAAAATCGTTGAACGGAGAGTTGTGCGGTGAACCGAACTGTTGTCCACTGAGTTGGAGTCGATTTGTTTTTCCCAATACTGAGATACTTACAACGGCGGGTTTTACAGTTTCAATCAGGTCGGCAATGCCGGCTACCTTTGGTACGACCGCAAAATCGGGGGTCAGCGGTTTGCTGGTTTTGCCAGTAGCAGGATTGAAATTTGACACCACGCCAAACAACGCGACGACGACAAGACTCACGCTCAATATAACTACGGTTTTAATGAAGTGAGGGCGGGCTGCTTTAGCGGCAAAATATTTTTGCTTTGGATTTTCGTAATGATTCGCCATTTATGTTCTCCTGATTCTTAAATTGAGAAGAAGTAGAATTGAGCTTATTTGTTATCTTGGCGCTTATGATACTGTCGCTAAACTTACGCCAGCCTTAACGAAACATTACATTTTGTTAATATTGATCCATCAGCCGGGTAGGTGTTGTATTCTTAGTGACATTAAATATTGAGTTAAAGATGCAATATTCAACGATTCGATTGGAGTGATTCAACTATGCGGCTTCTGGTTATAGAGGATGATAAGAAAACGGCTGCCTTTCTTTGTAAAGGATTAAAAGAAAATGGACATATTGTGGATCACGCTGGCGATGGTAAAGATGGCTTGTTTCACGCGATGGAGTCTGAATATGACGTCATTGTAGTTGATCGGATGTTACCTGAACTGGATGGTCTTTCAATTATCAGGACATTACGAGCAGCTAAAAATAACACACCGGTTTTGGTGCTTAGTGCGCTCGGTGAGGTAAATGATCGGGTTCAGGGGTTGCAGGTGGGTGGAGATGATTATTTGGTTAAGCCCTTTGCATTTTCAGAGTTAATGGCTCGCCTGGATGCGTTAAACAGGAGGTCAGATGGTGATGTTTCGCAAACAGACATGCGCGTTGCGGATCTGGAAATGGATTTGTTGTCTCGTGTAGTAAAAAGAGAGGGGCGTGTTATAGATCTGCAGCCTCGAGAATTCAGGTTATTGGAATATTTAATGAAACACGCAGGTCAGGTGGTGACCAGGACAATGCTTTTGGAGAGTGTCTGGGACTATCATTTTGATCCGCAAACCAATGTCATCGATGTTCATATCAGTCGATTGCGTAGCAAGATAGATAAAGGATTTAGTCAGCCGTTATTGCAAACAATTCGCGGCGCTGGGTATTGTCTTCGTGCGCAAAATTAGTTTATTTCGAAGCTCGACATTTTTGCTGACGATGAGTTATGTATCGGTATTTACTTTATCGGTGCTTATGCTGCTGGCATTTATCTATCTTTATACTTCGAATTATATGGCTCAGCAGACTGATGCGACGATAGAGACAGAAATAAAAAGTCTTTCTGAACGTTATGAGACGGATGGATTAAACGGATTAATACAATCAATAGCTGAGAGGGTTTCCCGGAAACCTGCGGGATCCGAGATTCTGTTGTTGGTTGATCCTGCGTTAAATACTTTGGTAGGTAATTTGAATCGTTGGCCAAATGTTCCAGGGACACCGGATGGATGGTTAAACTTTCGACTGGAAAGATCGGCGTGGGGTGATGGAGCCATTCACTGGGCAAGAGCCCAGCGCTTCCGTCTGCCCGAAGGGTTTCTGTTGTTGGTGGGTCGGGATCTGCATGATCTGGAGATGAGTAAAAAAGCCATTGCCCGGACACTATCCTGGAGTCTGGTAATTGCTGCCGTATTAGCTCTATTGGGAGGGCTGGCTATGACTCGGGGATTGCTGAAACGTTTGGAAATAATTAATCAGACTAGTAGTGAAATCATGAGTGGGGATCTAACGCGCAGGATACCAACGAATAACACCAATGATGATTTTGACCAATTGTCGAATAATCTCAATATGATGCTGGATCGGATTGAAACGCTGATGGAAGGTGTTCGACGAGTGTCTGACAATATTGCCCACGATCTGCGCACACCTTTAGCTCGATTACGAAATCATTTGGACGAATTAAACGAGGAAAGTGTCAATAACAATGCGGATGCAGAGAGTATCGATCAGGCGATACAGGAAGCTGACGGTCTATTGGCGACTTTTAATGCGTTGTTGCGAATTGCCCGAATAGAAGCGGAAGAGCAAACGGATTATTTTACCGCTGTCAAATTTAATGAGGTCGTCCAGGATGCCGCAGAATTATATGAGCCTCTGGCGGAAGAAAAAGGTCAACAATTATATGTGGAGAGTGCGGAAACAAATCCATATGTACAAGGGGATCGGGGCCTTTTGTCACAGCTGGTCGTTAATCTTCTCGATAATGCGATTAAGTACACGCCTGAGGGTGGAAATATCAGGATTAGCGTCTCGGTTCAGAGTAACCAGGCTTATCTGAGAGTTTCTGATGATGGTATAGGTATACCAGAGGCTGAGCGGGAAAAAGTCTTCCAGAGATTTTATCGTTTGGAGTCGTGCAGGAGTAGTCCGGGTAATGGCTTGGGTTTGAGTCTGGTGCGGGCTATTGTTGAATTACATCAAGCATCGATGAATTTTGAAGATAATAGTCCCGGATTGATGGTGGTTATCAGTTTTCCGATTACTCATGCCATAGCAGGCAGTTGATGAACTTAAGTGTGCCGACATAGCTTTCTTATTTTTCATCAAAAAATTTAAGCTGTATTTTTTTACCTTGTTTCTCACGAGTATTCACAGAAGGTTCAGGTGGCATCCTTATTATGGGCGCGGTTCTGGGAGCTTATCCGAACATTTTTTGATAAATGTGCCTATTTCATATTAATTTGAGTCATTAAGAACTATATTAAATCGGTGATGTCAGACAAATGTTGTGTAAACGAAACAACATATACCTTTAACTATCAAGAAGATAATATTTTGTATGGCGTATATGTTGTCCGCAAACAACTTATACTTGTAATTTACCTGATATTGTTACAGAATATTATTAGGAAAATTTATTAACTTATTGTAAATTCGGTACTAAATTAAGAGGGAGTATGAATTGCCAGCTTGGGGCATACAGCTTCCTAATGGAGATTGAATGATGAATCAGCAGAAAGTACATTTAAAACCAACCAAAATCAAACCGTCACCTGTTGCAACGGCGTATTCTCGTAAGCGTATGGATGAAAGCAAGCGCGCAAATAGAGATGTATTGGAATTAAGAGTAGAGAAAGATCTGGACTTTATTGTCAGCCGCTCAATGAATTAGTCATTGGCTGGATTCATAGCAAGGCAATCTTAGGTTTTTTCTGTCCTGTATTTCCTGTTGCAATGAGTTTTCCTGGTGATTGGGTTTTAGGTCACGAAAACTTGCTGTAGACCGGTGGCAGGTGTTTTGTTGGTTGATTTGATATTCCTCTGGGTTTTTTTAAATAAGGTATGCAGCTTTTGTGTTGAGTACTTCTTATAATGGAGAGCTTAGCATTTTCCTGATCATGCAGGATGAAATTAGTGGGTCTTAACCTCTTTGCCATCAAAACTCTTTGTTATCAATATATGGGCTCAAATTTACTATCCTCCGACAATTTTTAGCTTTTCACAGCTTCCCGGGAAACTGCCTGAGAACAGAAAACCTATTGTTGTAGAGTGTATGAAAGCCCATTTTCTCGACAAAAATCGTCAAATATGAGGGGTACTAACCTCTTTTTAAGGGAAAACGGGCTTAAAATCACTACCTCTCGGGAGGACTTCTCGTTTTTGACTGCTTATTAGTACTTCGTCCAGGTTGTATTGACGTAAATATCAGCCGATAATCGGCCATCTGCTTTTTTGCACAGGCATGATAGGTGGAACTGTCCCGGGCCTGTGTGCTTATCAGCTGACTACCTTTCGACATCATCTATCCCCCTAATCCAACCTGGGCGGTGTACTGCGTGGTATTGTTGATATTGAGTTTATAGTACAATCCGTTGCGTTTTAACATGCAGTTGATAATCCGGAATTGATTGGCGAGGATTAGCGCTTTTTTGGGTGGAAGGCGTAGGAATCTGGCGACGTTTATTGGGAAATTTGTACGATGAATCGAAAAAGAGTTTGGAGAAGAAATCATGACCATGGATGACAGAGAGGGTGTCATTTGGCTTGATGGTGAATGGGTTCAGTGGCGTGATGCGAAAGTTCATGTACTTACCCACACCCTTCATTATGGTGCGGGTGTTTTTGAAGGGTTGCGAGCCTATGATGCCGCTCCTGGAACATCTATATTTCGGCTGCGGGATCATACCGATCGATTGTTTCGTTCTGCCCATATACTGCGGATGAAAGTACCCTACAGTAAAGATATTCTTGACCAGCGCCAATGCGAAGCGGTTGAGAAAAATGCATTGCGAAGTGCTTATATACGCCCAATGTGCTTTTATGGTTCTGAGGGGATGGGTTTAAGAGCGGATAATCTAAAAGTCCATGTCATGATTGCTGCCTGGGAGTGGGGCAGTTATCTGGGGGCAGAAAATATGGAAAAAGGCTTGCGAATCACAACCTCTTCGTTTACCCGTAACCATGTAAATAGTGTAATGTGTAAAGCCAAGGCTAATGGTAATTATATGAATTCCATTTTAGCCCTTCAGGAAGCGATTCAGTCTGGTTACGATGAAGCACTTTTATTGGATCATGAGGGTTATGTAGCGGAAGGCAGCGGTGAGAATATATTTATTGTTCGAAACGGTGTTCTTTATACGCCCGAGTTAACCTCTGCTTTGGAGGGTATTACCCGGGATACCATCCTGTCAATAGCCGGCGACTTAGGTATAGAAGTTATCGAAAAGCGTATTACCCGAGACGAAGTGTATGTTGCGGACGAGGCCTTTTTTACCGGAACTGCGGCAGAGGTTACACCGATTCGCGAGCTAGATGACCGAGTCATCGGTTGTGGGGGGCGAGGGCCAATAACTGGTCAGTTACAGTCACGGTATTTTGATTGTGTGAACGGGCGCAACGAAAGCTATAAACACTGGTTGACAGCAGTAGCCTGATAGCAGGGTTTTATCACTTACACAGGTGAACCTTTTTGTCAGGGATGTTGTCTCAATCAATCCTGGGATTGGTTGGAAACAGACAGGCGATAGTAACACAGCGTATTGATGTTCATCGCTTGATCTGGTTTCGTTTAAAGATCTCAAAACCGCATAGTTTAAGGAAATTGGCCTCTAATCGGCTTTCCTTCGTGATACCGGCTATCCCCGGATAGTTGTTCAGACTTCAGGAAAAATGACCCAGAATTCTATCAATTACCTTATTATCGGGCCGCTGAGTATCGGAGATATGGTTTTGGCGCAGAGTTTGTTGATCGAGCTGAAAAACCAGGATCCCGCCTGCCGAATTGATGTATTGATCCGCGATGAATTTTTTCCATTGTTAGATCGGATGCCACAGGTTGCTCGATCGATTCCACTGGATATGAATGAAAACGGTGGTGGTGTTTACGAATGCAGGAGAATCGGTAAAAATTTACGCAAGAGTGGATATGATCAGGCCATCATTCTTTCCGGGTTGTGGGAGGATGCGCTTATTGCATTTTTTGCCAACGTTTCGAAAAGAACAGGTTATCTTAAAGGTCTTGGGCTGGGAGTAATTAGCGATGTTCGTCCGTATGAAGAAACATTGTTACCGCTGACGATACAGAAATATGTGGCTTTAGGCTTGGATAAATCCGAATCATTGCCACCGGATTGCCCTTTGCCGGAATTAGATATCAGCCTGCATAATCAATTGCGGGTTGCCGAGAAATTTTCAATTCATCGCAGTTCCAGGCCTGTGTTAGGGTTTTGTTTGGGGAGTGAGTTTGGTCTGGCGAATCAGTGGTCAACGGAGAATTTTGTGGCTATTGCCAGGGAAAAGTATACACAAGGGTGGGATGTCTGGCTTTTTGGCAACGATGAAAACAGCAGGGAAAGATCAAAAGCAATCTGCAAAGAAGTCAGTATTTGTCAAGATTTTAGTGAGTGCGCCGACTTTGGGGAAACCATTGATCTATTATCGATGACCGATGTTGTTTTAACCAATAACTCCGGGTTGATGTATATTGCCAGTGCACTTAAAAAAAATGTTCTGGCGATCTTTGGGGCTGCCAACAGAAAGAATTCAATATCCCTGAATCCTGCTGTAAAAATCTTTTACGAGGATCTTGAATGTGCACCGTGCTTACAAACAAGCTGTGAATTTCACCATTATCAATGTCTCAATCAAATTGCGCCTGATCGAATATTAGCGGCAATGGCTGAGTTGTGAAGGTACTCATTGTCAAAACATCTTCAATGGGAGATCTCATTCATACACTGCCTGCGGTTACAGATGCAGTCAAAGCGATACCGGGAATTCGATTCGATTGGGTTGCTGAAGATATTTTTTCCGAAATTCCTGCCTGGCATCGAGCGGTAGACCGGGTTGTCTCGATTTCTTTCAGACGTTGGCGGAAATCAATTTTAAGTAAAACAACAATGTGTGCAATTTTGCAGTCAAAACGAGCTCTTAGAGAGAATCACTACGAGGCTGTCATAGATGCGCAGGGGTTGATAAAAAGTGGATTAATTACGCGCATAGCCAGGGGTGAACGTTATGGTATGGATAGTGCGTCCTGTAAAGAGGGAGTGGCAAGCTTGTTTTATCAACATCGACAAGCTGTACAGCGTGATCTTCACGCAATAGACCGGGTACGTCTATTATTCGCGAAAACGCTTGTTTATGAATATGATGCGGATCAGCTTGACTACGGTTTGGATAAGAGTCATTTTGAAGTAAATGAGTATTTACAACCCTACATTGTGTTTTTTCATGCCAGCAGTGCCAACCGCAAGCTTTGGGTGAATAGTCAATGGATAATGCTTGCTGACTTATTGGGGCGTTTGGGTTTTACCGTATTATTGCCGTGGGGAAATGACATTGAACATAAGCGCGCCCATGAGTTGGCGGCAAACGCGGGTAATATGCAGGTGTTGCCAGAAATGGACTTGAATTCTCTGGCTTCTGTAATTGCCCATGCTGCGGGTACAGTGGGAGTGGACACGGGCTTGTCGCATTTGGCCGCAGCCCTCTCTGTGCCAGGTGTTACCTTATATTCCGCAACAGCTCCCGGGCTGACGGGTACCCGTGGAAAAAATCAACTGTGTGTGGTGACATCCAACAGCAAAAATCCAGAAACGGTGGTTAGTTCGGGAAGTGGTAACCTGAAATTGTTACATGCCGAGTCCTTAACCGCAGAGATTGTTTTGAACGCTTTGCAGAGTCAAATGTCTACTTCCTGATGTCTCCAGGAACGGTTTTTATATATTAAAAATGCGGGAATTAACGCTCGACAGGTACTCCACTGGTAATTGTTTACTAGACTGTAGTTAGCAATCGGGGATAATACTTAAGGTGACTAGTCTGAACTGTTGGAATTGTAGGACTCTAATTCTGAATAGTCCGATGTAGTGCATTTATTTTTTTCCGTGAGTTATCCTCACGAAATAATTTAAAACGAAGCAAAAAACTTTGAATACTATCGTAAACAATCTCGAGCCGGATACAGAAGAATCCGAAGTCATGGAGAATTCGGAAAAAGGTGCCGATATATATGCCGATTTTTCAACCTTTTTGGTGGATCAGGGGCATTTACGGGAAAATGACCTTAAGCGAGCGTTGCGTCTGTCTGAGCAGACTGGAGATGAGAAGTTACCCCAACTCCTGATTAAGCTAGGGTTGGTATCGGAAAAGGATGTGGCAACAGCATTGGCTGAAGTCGGTGGCTATAAATTGGTTTCTGCTGAGGATTTTCCTGAAACTTCTCTTTTTGGCGATGACATATCCTTTAAATTTCTCAACGAATACCACGTAGTTGCCGTAAGTGAAGAAGTCGAAGGTTTACTTATTGCTATGGCGGATCCTTACGACGATTTTGTCGTCGATGCTTTGTCGCTGGCCTGCGGGCAGCCGATCATAATAGCAGTTGGAGTCGCTTCCGAGATTGACCAGGTTCTTGAACGTCAGTTTGGTAGTGGAAAGTCATTGATGGGCCAGATTGGCGATGGTATCCATGGTGATCTGACAAGCGATGAATATGATATCGAACAGCTAAAGGATTTGGCGAGTGAAGCACCCGTAATCCGAATGGTCAATTTGATCATGCAGAATGCCGTGGAATCCAGGGCTTCGGACATTCATGTAGAGCCGTTTGAACAACGATTAAAGGTTCGGCTGCGGGTAGACGGGGTATTGAAGGAAATCGAAGCACCTCCTGTGAGGTCTACTGCCGCGGTAATTTCACGTATCAAAATTATGGCGAACCTGAATATTGCCGAACGACGCTTGCCACAGGACGGTCGGATTAACCTGCAGATTCTTGGCAAAGAACTGGATTTGCGTGTGTCCACTGTTCCCACAATGCACGGTGAAAGTGTCGTCATCAGGCTGTTGGATAAAGAGAGTATTGTATTAGATTTTGAGTCACTGGGATTTAAAGGCAAAGTACTTGAGCAATATATAAAGGTTCTGGAATTGCCGCACGGTATTATTTTGATTACAGGTCCGACAGGCAGTGGTAAAACAACCAACTTATATACTTCGTTGCACAAATTAAATACTCCCGAGAGAAAAATCATTACCGTAGAGGATCCTGTTGAATATCAACTTGAGGGTATCAACCAAATACAAACGAAAAGCCAGATCGGATTAACCTTTGCGAACGCACTTCGATCTATAGTCAGGCAAGACCCGGATGTCATAATGATCGGTGAAATGCGCGATTTGGAAACCGCCCGTATTGCTGTGCAATCGGCATTGACGGGCCATGTTGTACTTTCCACACTACATACTAACGATGCGGCCGGTGGTATTACCCGTCTGCTGGATATGGGCCTGGACGATTATTTACTGACATCCACAGTAAATGGGATTTTGGCTCAGAGATTGGTACGTCGCCTCTGTGAAGATTGTAAAAAACCGTATGAAGCTTTACCTGAAGTAGTCACCGAAATGGGGTTGCGCAAATATATACCGAAAGGGCCTGTGACATTATATTCTCCTGTAGGTTGTAGCGAATGTGGGGGTGTGGGTTATCGGGGGCGAATGGCTATACTGGAGTTTCTCACCATGACCGATTCGATACGTCGCCTGGTGCTTGCCCATAGTGAGGCTAACAAGATAGAGGAAAAAGCTGTTGAGGAAGGTATGGCAACCATGTACGTCGATGGTATTCGCAAAGCACTTGATGGCCATACAACTATTGAGGATGTATTGCGAGTGAGTACAGATGGTTAAGATAGATGCCGATATTTATCTATAAAGCAGTTAACCAGAATGGGGAAGTTGTAGACGATCATCGAGATGCGCCAGATGAAAAGACGCTCATTTCCTTCTTGCAGGGAGAAGGTTATATTCCGATACAAGTAAGCCAGGCGAGCACTAAGCCAATCAGCCGTATGATGATGCGGCGAAAGACTAAAAAGAGCGTATCGCAAAAGGAGGTTGGTGAGTTTACTAAACAGTTGGCTACCTTGCTGAGTTCAGGTTTGCCTCTCGACAGGTCTTTGGCCTTGTTGATGGATTTGACCAGCGAAGGTTCTGAATTTCAGAATATGGTGAGTCAGATTTTGGATAAAGTTCGCGGTGGAACCCCTTTATCTGAAGCCTTGGAGGCTCAAAACGGTGTGTTTTCTCGATTTTATATTAATATGATTCGAGCCGGTGAAGCGGGAGGAGGGCTGGAAGGTGTTTTGGATAGATTATCCGATTATTTGGAACGCTCAAAGGAATTGCGTGGAACGGTAACTACAGCGTTGATTTATCCTGCGATTTTGGTTGTCATGGCAGCACTATCGTTAATGGTTCTTTTGACTTTCGTGGTACCTCAGTTCCAGGAAATGTTTGATAGTGCCGGTAAAGAATTGCCTGTGCCTACCCAAATTGTTGTGGGGGTGTCGGAATTTTTGCAGTCTTATTGGTGGCTGCTTTTCTTAGTCATTGGCGCCTTAGTCACGTTTATGCGTACGCAATTTGAAAACCCGGAGAGCCGCTACGTTTGGGATAAAAGAATGCTTGCTTTGCCGATGGTAGGAGATTTGATCTGTAAACTTGAAGTGGCCAGTTTTAGTCGAACACTCGGTACGTTGCTGGGCAATGGAGTTCCATTGTTGTCGGCTCTTTCAATTGTCAGAGAAACTTTGAGCAATAAAATTCTTGCGGAGAAAATTGAAGTTGCTACCAATAGTCTGAAAGAAGGGGGTGATATGAGTGCACCCTTAATTGAATCCAATTTGTTTCCGAAAATGGCGATGCAAATGATTCAATTGGGAGAGGAAACCGGTAGCCTTGAGGAAATGTTGAATCGCGTGGCTAATACTTACGATAAGGAAATAAAGACAAGTATCGAACGGATGCTCACCATGCTGGAGCCGATTTTGATCGTTGGCTTAGGTATTGTAATCGCCGCTATCATTGTATCTATTCTTATGGCTATTCTGAGTGTAAATGATTTGGCGTTTTGATTTTGTTTGGATGGTTTTTTGGCTGACAAGTTAAACAAATAGAGGAAATTGATAGTGAAGAGATACAAAGTTTCTGGTTTTCAAAGTCACATTTTAACAAGTGCAGGGTTCACCATTATTGAACTTCTGGTTGTGTTGGCCATTATTGGTTTATTAGCCGGTTTGGTTGGGCCTCAGGTAATGAAACATTTGGGTGAGTCCAAAACCAAGACTGCAAAGTTACAGATCGAAGATCTTGGTGCCGCGCTGGATATGTATAAACTTGACGTTGGGCGGTATCCGACTTCGAATGACGGATTAGTCGCTTTAGTTGAGCAGCCTTCTGGTATAAATGGGTGGAATGGACCATACCTGCGGAAAAAGAAATTGCCTAAGGACCCCTGGCAATATGAATACCATTACAATTCGCCAGGTGAGCACAGCCAGTTTGATATTTATAGTCTTGGTGCTGATAATCAGGAGGGTGGAGAAGGTGAAGACAGGGATGTTAATAGTTGGGAATGAGTCAATAGGCCGGCTGGATTTTCACCGGACTTAAGTTTTGAAAAAAACATCGGAAGTTGATCGAGTGATTCAGTTTCATCGCCCAGTGCGTTGGTCGCCAGTGAGTCTGCAAGGATTCACAATTTTAGAGCTGCTACTGGTCTTGACGATAGCGGTTCTTGCTATGGCGCTGGTAGTGCCGAATTTTTCCAGCGGGATTTCCTCAGTCAATCTCAGGGGGGCAAGCCGGGACATTGCCTCAGCACCAACATTTTTCAACGCCGCCAGCGCATAG